>JBDUAZ010000108.1:0-3378 GCA_040004385.1 Chthoniobacterales bacterium
CCGCTCTTCGCCAGCGTGGAAGAGAGTCAGGGCAAATACAGCTCGCATCAGATCGATGCGATCAAAGGTATCGAAGCCGTCAAAGCAGCTTCCGCCGAATCGGTGTTTCGCGATGCGATGCTGAATGAGTTTCTTTCCGTCTCGAAAAAAATCTTTCGAAGCAGCTTTATCGTCATGTCGTACAACAGCGTGCTGAATACGATCGGACTGCTCTCGACAGCAATCTTCCTTTGGGTCGGCGCGAATCAGGTCATGAGCGGCAAATTGAGCGTCGGCGGATTTGTCGCGTTCAGTTCGCTCACGGCGATGGCTTACAGCGGCATCCTCCAGACGCTCGGAGTCTGGGACAGCCTGCAGCTCGCATCCGTCTTGATGAATCGGTTGAACGACATTTTCGAACAGGAACCGGAACAAGGTCGGGACCGCTCGCGTCTCACGCCAGTTCACAGTCTAGAAGGCCGGATCGAGCTGCGCGGCGTAAGTTTTAAATACGGCGGCCCGGAAGCGCCCAATATTCTAAACGGAATCACACTTGATCTTGCACCAGGCCGGATGGTCGCCCTTGTGGGACGGAGCGGGTGCGGAAAAACGACGCTCATCAAATTGATCGCCGGACTGCTCGAACCGACGGAGGGCACGATACTTTTCGATCACGTCGACCTCAAGGCGCTCAACTACCGCGATGTCCGGCGCCATATCGGAATGGTTTTGCAGGAAAACCACATGTTCAATGAAACCATCGCGCGCAACATCGCGTTCGGCGACGCGGAGCCGGATTTCGATCGCGTGCTAACCGCGGCGCAAACGGCGAGCGCGCACGAGTTCATCAGGCGATTGCCGATGGGTTATGAAACAAAAATCGGCGAGTCAGGTCTCTCGCTTTCCGGTGGACAGAAGCAGCGCATTGCGATCGCGCGGGCCGTCTATAATAATCCGCCGGTGCTCATTTTTGACGAGGCGACCAGCGCGCTCGATACGGAATCCGAACGCGCCATCCAGGATAATCTCGGACGATTGATGAAGGGCCGGACGACGATTGTCATCGCTCATCGGCTCAGCACAATTCGCGAGTCGGATTCGATCGTCGTGATCGAGAAAGGATCGATCGCCGAAGTGGGAAATCACGATCAGTTAATGGCGCAGCGCGGACTTTATTTCTATCTCTCGAGCCAGCAGCTCGGAATATAAAATGGCTCTCCAACTGCAAAGCCGCGGCTCGCTCGACGCCGAATCCGACATGCTGCCGCAAGATCCGCCACCGTGGATCATTCGCGGCATCACACGGCTTCTGATTTCGATATTTTTCGTCGGACTCATCGCGGCATTAGTAGTTCATTTGCCGGAAACGGTGCAGTCCAGGTTTGTGCTCGTACCGGAGAATGGCGCTGACCCAATTCAATCGCCTCGACTTGCGGTCGTGAATCAAGTCGGCGTCACGGAAGGCCAGAGTGTAAAGGCCGGAACCGAGCTTTTCGTTCTGCGTTCTGATGAAATCCGCGGCATGGAGACGCAGGCGTATACCTCCGGGCAGGATTTGCACACGAGAGAAGAGGGTTTGGCTAAAAATGACCTGGCCTTCGCATCGCAACTAGAAATTAAGAAGGCGGAAATTTCGCAGGCTGAAAGCGAAGTAAAATTCCGGGAGAACCATGCCGTAACGCTGCGCGGTTTGGTTGCGCGAATGGAAAAACTTTCGGCGAGCGGCGGCATCTCGGAAGTCGAGCTGATGCGGCTCCGGCTCGAGCTGGCGGCGTCTGAGAAAGACCAAAGCGTATCCTACCGGACCTTGCAGCAGGTAAAGCTCGAACGTGAGCGCCTCGAGACTGATCACTCGCGCGTGCGGGAACAGGAAGTCTCCGAGATCGCAAAGTTGAAGTTTAAGGTCTCGGCCTTTAAGACGGATCTTGCGAGCTCGCAGGAAAACATGCTCACGGTCCGCGCGCCCTATGACGGCGTCGTGGTTTCCCTCGCACAACGCAATGTCGGCAGCGTCGTGCAGGTCGGCCAGGAGCTCTGTCAGCTAGCTCGTGACGAGGCAAAACCCCGCGCGCGACTCGCTGTCAATGAGGCTGGACTGCCCAAGCTAGCTGTAGGACAAAGTGTAAAATTCTTTTTCGACGCCTATCCTTATCAACGTTACGGCGCCGTCGCCGCCAGGCTCGATTGGATTAGTCCTTCAGTTGTCACTTCGAGCGAGGGTCCACATTTCGTTGCGCTCGCTTCGATCGACGACAAAGCGCTCCAAGGCCGGCAAAAGCCGCTCGCCTTGCGCGTTGGAATGGCAGGCGTGGCGCGGATCGTCGTCGGCCGCCGCACCATGGTGGAGTATGCTTTCGAACCGATCCGCCAGCTGCGTGAAAACATACGCGAATAATTTCACCGAATGCAACCCGCGCTGTCGAAACTGAAAGTCGAGGACATCACGACTTCGAATGAAGCGATGGCGCATTGTCTGCGTCTCGCCGCGCTCGCCGCAAATTCAGACGTGCCCGTTGTCTTGCTTGGCGAGACCGGCACCGGCAAGACTTTGCTCGCGCAC
Source organism: Chthoniobacterales bacterium (assembly GCA_040004385.1). Lineage (GTDB taxonomy): Bacteria > Verrucomicrobiota > Verrucomicrobiia > Chthoniobacterales > UBA10450 > JBDUAZ01. Next base: position 2,540 of record JBDUAZ010000108.1, read on the forward strand.
GCGATCCACAATTCGTCGGCGCGCGCGGATCAGCCGTTTGTTTCGTTCAACGCCTCCGCGATGAGCGACACTTTGCTCGAGAGTCAGCTCTTCGGCCACGAGCGGGGCGCGTTTACCGGTGCGCAGCAAACAGTGAAAGGGAAGTTCGAGCTCGCCAACGGCGGCACATTATTTCTCGACGAGATTTCCGAGATGAGTCCGCTCGCGCAGGTAAAAATTTTGCATGTGCTCGAATACGGAGAGTTTGAGCGCCTTGGGTCTGAGCGCATGTTGACCTCCGATGTCCGAATCATCTGCGCAACGAATTGTTCATTGATGCAACGCGTGCGGCAGGAGAAATTTCGTGAAGATCTTTTTCACCGCCTGAATGGGCTTACGCTTCTCATCCCGCCCTTAAGGGAAAGGCTGGAGGAATTGGCGCCGCTCATCGCAGCCGAACTGAAAGCTTGCGCGGCGCGCGAAGGCAAGACGATTACCGCCATTCATCCCGAGGCAATGGAAAAACTTGTCGGGCACGAATGGCGCGGAAATTTGCGCGAGCTCAGTCACACTGTGCGCACCATGACTTTATTTTGCGATGGGCCCGTTGTCCTTCCCGAACATGTTCTTTTCCCACCGGACCTGAGCCCTGCTGAAGAAAGACATGATGGGAAAAACTCAGCGCCTGAGGTCCGCAGAAACAGCGACGCGGCAGTGGGACGCGATCTCTCACTTTCTGGAGCAATTGCGCGCCATTTGAACTTCGTATATCAGCAAACGGGCAAGAACCAGAGGCGCACCGCCAGGCTTCTCGGTATTTCCCGTGCGACGTTGCTGCGGCGTCTTCAACGCATGGGCTC
>JBDUAZ010000025.1:0-11304 GCA_040004385.1 Chthoniobacterales bacterium
AGGACAAAATGAACGTGATGGTGCGCGAGCTCTCGTTAGGCGAACGCATGAAGATGGAGCTGATCTCCGCGCTCATCCACGAGCCCCGTGTGCTCTTTTTAGATGAACCCACGATCGGTCTGGATGTTATCAGCCAGAAACGGGTCCGTGAATTTCTGCGCCTCTATAATTCCGAACACCGCATCGTCACGATGCTGACGAGCCATTACATGCAGGACATCGAGGCGCTCTGTCACCGCGTCATCATTATTGATCACGGTCGGATTTTTTTTGACGGCCCACTCAGTTCGATTATCGATCGGTTTTCAGGCTCTAAGATTTTGAGTCTTACATTCGATACCGCGGCTGATCGCGACTTCTCGGAGTTCGGCGAAGTCGTGGAACAAACCCCGATTTCGGTGCAGCTGAAAGTGCCGCGCGCAAGAGTAACCGACACGTGCCGGCGATTGCTCGAGGAATGTTCCGTGAGCGATATTAACGTCCAGGAGCTGCCGGTCGAAGAAGTGATTCGGCAGCTTTTTGGCGAGCGCGCGACGCTCAATGCCGCTGCGGCAGATAACGCGGCGGGCTAATGGCGGAATAGCGGGCTCTTCAACGCCTCAGAGCATGCTTGCTTAAGTTACGACGCGTGAAGATCACCGAAACTCGGGATCACGCTAGTCGCCATTCCTTCTTCAAACGTTGGATATTTTGGCCCCCAACCCAGCGCGCGAAGTTTGCGATTACTGACCCGCTTGTTGCTCTCGCCGCGTTTGCCAGAGGCGTTGTCCGTGCCCGAAGAAATCGCGGGCATGCTGAGGTGAGTGGCGAGCCATTCGTAAATTTCGCGTGTCAGAAACGGGCGGTTATCGACCACGTTAAAAATATTTCTCTCGTCCGCAGTCGCACCCTGCCGTAACGGCTCGTAATGGCTCAGCAAAAGAATTAGCGCAGTCGCGATATCGTCGCGATGCACTTGATTCACGTACCGCTCGTTTGTGAGATCGACGTTCGCTTCGCCAGCAAGAAATCTGCGCAAAAAAAATGATCGTCCCGGTCCGTAAATTCCGGCGAGGCGTGCGACGATCCCTTTGTGAGCGAGCGTAATCATCTCGGTTTCGAGGAGAATTTTTGCGGTCTCGCGCGATGGCTCGGTTGCGCTGGTTTCGTCCACCCATGATCCATCTCGCTGCGCGTAGACGCTCGTGCTGCTGGTCAAGAGCAGTGTCGCCGCGGGGAATGTCTTGATGAGGTTGATTGCGCCCTCGTAATAGGTCCGGCGGTACTCTTCCACACCACCGCCGCCGGAGCTCGCGCAATGAACGACCGCGCCGAAGTCCGAACGCATCTCAGAGACAGCGGACACATCGGCGATATCGACTGCGCGCACGCGATATGGTTTATCGTTAAGCCGCGCGGCAGATTCCTGCGACGCCGTCCATCCTTCGACGATCCAACCGGCTTCGTGTAAGAGATCAGCCGCGCGCTCGCCTACATACCCGCATCCGGCGACAAGGATCCGCGGCATACGAGGGAGCGGCTAAACCGCGGCAGCTGCGATCTCAATCTCGTCGAACGGATTCGTCTGTGTGACTTTTATTTGTTTCAGTCGGATCAACTCGAGCAGCGCCAGAAACGTCACTACGATTTCGACACGTGAGGCGATCTGTGCAAACAGCTCCGAGAACTTGAGCGCGCTCCCACCGGAAATGCGTTGCAGGATGGTGTCGATTTTCTCCGAGACGGTGAAATGCTCGCCAAAGATTTCGCGCAGATCTTCGCGCGCTTCCACGCGTTTGATCACGTTTTGAAAAGCATTGATGAGCTGAAAAATTCCAACTTCACCCAGCCGCAATGGCGCCGCCATGAGCTCGGACGGTGGCGCTCCTGAGCGAGAGAAAATGCGTTCCTGTTCGAGTTGTCGCAGTTGTAAATGGGCCGCTGCTTCCTTGAACTTTTTGTACTCGATCAGCTGACGGATTAAGTCCCATCGTGGATCGTCCTCTTCCGCATCCTCCTCCGGCGGCTGCTGATCCACGGGAAATAAGCTGCGGCTCTTTAAGTAAATCAAATTCGCCGCCATAACGATGAACTCGCCCGCGACGTCGATGTTCAGCTCTTTAAACGCCTGGAGATACTCGAGATACTGACTGGTAATCCGCTCGAGCGAGATGTCGTAAATGTCGAGCTCATCCTGCTTGATCAGGTAGAGGAGCAGGTCGAGTGGACCTTCGAAAATCTCGAGCTTTACCTTGTAATCGGTCTCCATACGGCGCGGCCGAGTTTAGCGGCGCGCGTTGGAAAGTAAACGCGCGTTCACTTGCGCGGGTGACGAAAAGATCAGCGAGCGAGTGCAGTTTTCCGGTGAACCCACACGCTGTTCACAATCCCGAGTCCAAACATGATGATGAGCACAAATGAACCGCTGTAGCTGATGAGCGGCAAGGGCACGCCAGTGATCGGCAGGATTGAAATCGTCATACCGACGTTCTGAAAAATGTGGGTGAAGATTAACGCGGTTGTTCCAACGACCAAAAGCAGGCCGAATTGATCGCCCGCAAAGAAAGCGACGAACAAGCAGGTTAAAAGCAGCAACGCGAAGGCGCTGATCAGAAAGGCGCCGCCGATGAAACCCCATTGTTCGCCGATTGCTGAGAAAATGTAGTCATTATGCACTGCGGTTGCGGGCAAAAAGCCGAGCTCGATCTGCGTATTCGGTGCTTTAAATCCTTTGCCCGCCCAACCGCCCGAGCCGATCGCAATCAGCGACTGGTTGATCGCCCAGGCGGAGCCCTGCTTATCCACATCCGGATTGATGAACGCGGTGATGCGCTCCTGTTGATAGGGTTTAAGGCCGAGATTTATCGCGATGGGGATGAATGCGGCCGCGATCAGAATAATGCAGATTAAATAACGCAACGGAATGCCACCGACGAAGAGGAGCGCCAGCAAAACCGGCCCCCAGATAATCGCTTCACCCAGATCTGGCTGCATCAAAATGAGGAGACACGGTGCGGCTACGATCGCGCCGGAAAGGAGGAGCCGGAGCATCGGATGCATCTCGCGAAACTGGCTCAGGAATAATGCCAGCACCATGATTCCCGCGATCACCGCGAGCTGCGCGGGTTGGAAATTAACCGGCCCGATATGTAGCCAACTGCGCGCGCCGTATACCTTCGAACCGATGAACTTCGTCAGGACCAAAAAGACCAAGCCGGCTACATACATCGGCAAGGCTCCCCACCGAATCCATTGGTAATCGATCAGGCTCGTGATGATGAATGCGATCAGGCCGACGGCGACCCAGTTCGCCTGCTTGCGCCAGAACTCGGCCGCGCCCGAATCTCCGCGCATATAAGTCGCGCTGTAGATCGCAATCACGCCGAAGATGGCGAGCGCGAGCATGTTGATCAACAACAGCCAGTTAAGCCCGAGGAGTTTTCGTAGCAGCGGTGACATTTACAAGTGGAACGCTCTTAACGCGCTCGTCGCGAACATAAACACGCATGGCAGGTTCGTAAACGGCCTTTTCGCGACGGAAGCCACGGGGCTTAAAAGTGCCGAAATCACGTGGTTTTGAAGCTTTCACTCGCGGGATTATTGCACGTAAGTATCTGATTGATGTGTGTTTAACACTTATCGGCAAATAATTTGCGCCCTTGCTTGTCACTCTGGGAAACGGCTTTAAAATGCATGGGGTTGTTCTTAAGGGTCGGCATGGCAAAAAAAACAAAACGAAAACTGGCGCACCCCAAACTGCCGATGCAACGGCAGCTCAACCTTCAACAGGACGCCGAGCACTTCGATCTCCGCGCGATTTTTGACCGGCTAAACCAGCGATATTTTCGCGGCCGCCTGCGCGGTTACCAAGTCGTGTGGGGACGGCGGCGCAAGCGAAGACCGAAGGAGTATTTTATCTTCGGCACGATTCAGGAAGAAGACCGCGTGATCAGGATTAATCCGCGACTCGATCAGCCGTTTGTGCCCACCTGGTTCCTTGAATATATCCTCTATCACGAAATGCTGCACTCGGTCGTGCCCGACGAAATTGGGACGGACGGTCGGCGTCGCGTTCACACCGAGCGCTTCAATGAGCGCGAGCGCGAGTTTCCCGGGTATCGACGTGCGCGACGGTGGGAAGAAGATAATCTCGCGCGTTTTCTCCGGTAGCGACGAACATCAACGGCGCTCTGCCGGCACGCTCCCCACCGCGGAGTCAGACGGCAAGGGTGTCGTTGCTACGTTTTTTCTGATGAGGTACCAGAGGGTTGTCGCGAGGAGGAGGGAGATCAACTTCGCGCGCCAATTCGTCAGGATCAGTTTCTTCATAAGGAGCGTGCAGCAGAATTTCGCTAATGCGTTTGCGGAACGTCTCGGCCGTAAAATTGTGCTCGATCCGGCGCCGATGACAGATCGAAATGCCGCCCGTCTCTTCCGAGACAACCACGGCAATCGCATCCGATTCCTCCGTGATTCCGAGGGCGGCGCGGTGACGTAAACCGAGGCTGCGATCCAGCGTCTCGCGCTGGCTAACGGGAAAAATGCACGCGGCCGCGGCAATCCGCCCATTGCGCACAATTACTCCGCCATCATGCAGCGCCGATTTCGGATGGAAGAGAGTGAGGAGCAGTTCGATGGAAAATTCAGCATCGATGATCACCCCCGTTTCTTCGTAAACGCGAATCGACGTGTCGCGTTCGATCGCAATCAGCGCACCGAACTGCTTGTTAGCGAGCTGTGTGACTGCTTCGGCGATGTCGTGAACCGTCTCGCGTTTCTGCGTTGTCAGCGAAAAGATCGGATGTCCGCCGAGTTCGGCCAGGCCGCGGCGCAGCTCAGGTTGAAAAATCACAACGAGAGCGACCGCAAGAAAGACCGAGAAACTCCGGATAATCCATCCTATGACGAGGAGGTTAAGCAACTGCGAGATCAACGTCAGCGTCAGAAAGACGATCGCGAGGCCCGTCAGTACTTTGGCGCCGCGCGTGCCTTTAAAGTACAAATAACCGTAATAAATCCCGACGCTAAGCAGGATAATCTCGATCGCGCTACGCCATCGTTCCATCCAAAACTGCAGAAGCGACGGCATCATCGGCTTTCTCCATCCATTAACGCTTCGGCGACCCGCAGCGCCGCGACGTTGTCCTTCACATCGTGCACGCGAATCACGTTCGCCCCGCGCTGACGGAGTAGTGCGGTCAAAGCGACAGTCGGCGCGAGGCGGTCCTTCATTTCCAGGGAGTCGATTATCTTTGCGAGAAACGATTTCCGTGAAACTCCGACGACGATCGGCCGGTTCTCGTCGCCAAGCTGCCGAAGGTGCCTGAGCAAATCGAGGTTGTGCGCAAGCGTCTTTCCGAAACCAATTCCGGGATCAAACGCAATGGCCATGGGATCGATGCCGGATTCTAGAGCGGCGCGATATTGTTGTCGAAAAAAATCACGGACCTCAGCCACTACATCGTTGTAGTGCGGATTTTTTTGCATCGTGCGGGGCGTTCCCTGCATGTGCATGATGATGAAACCGGCGCCGGTGCGCGCCACAAGTGGCATCATCGACGCGTCGCGACGGCCGCCAGTAACGTCGTTAACGATCGACGCGCCCTCGTGCAAGGCCGCCTCCGCGACTTCCGCTTTCGATGTGTCGATCGAAATCAACGCCGTTACCTTACCACGTAGTTTTTGCAAGACGGGCAGAACGCGCGCGCATTCTTCACTGGCTGAAACTGCTTTTGCGTCAGGCCGTGTCGATTCGCCCCCGATGTCGATAATCTGCGCACCTTCAGACTCCATCCGTAGCGCCTGCTCTACCGCATGCTCGGTCGAGAAGAATTCGCCCGGATCCGAAAACGAATCAGGCGTCACGTTCAAGACGCCCATGATCGCACCGGTGCGCGAAAGATCGAGCGTCCGGCCGGCAAATTTCCAGAAAGTTTCGCTCATCGCATGCGAGGATACTGCAACCGCGCAATTATTCGACGGCTAGCGCGAGCTCAAATTCACGCTCGTATCGCCAGAGCTTCGCGTGGAAGGTGGAGACTCCCCGCTTAGGCGATGACACTGTGACAAATTCGAAACAACAACTGCGCGAACAGATCCTTCAACTGCTCGCCGCTCCGAAATATCGGCCGCTCGACAAAGTGGAACTCGGAAAAGCGCTCGGACGCAAAAGCGGAGCGCGAATGGGCTTGAACGAAATCCTGCGTGAACTCGAACGCGACGGCGACATCGCGCGCATCCGCAAGAACCGTTACGTCCTCCCCGCTGAAGCAGACCTGGTGAGCGGGACGATCACCATCCACCAGGCCGGTTACGGCTTTGTTACGCGCGAAAAACCGGGGGAACAGGATCTTTTCATTGCCGCGCAAAATACCGGCACGGCGATGCACGGCGACCGCGTCGTCGCGCGAATCTCGCGTGATGAACGTTTCGCCCGCATGCGAGGCAGCAGCGGCCGGGCGGAAGGTCGCGTCATCCGCATTCTCGAGCGAGCTCACGACACACTTGTCGGTACGCTCGAACAAACGCGAAATTTTTTCTACGTCGTACCCGACGATCCCCGGGTCGTGCACAATGTTTACGTGCAGTTGCCGCCTTCTCCGCCGCTGTCGACGCTGCCGACGCGCGGTGACAAGGTCGTGGTCAAGCTCGACGCGTGGGAATCGCGTCACGTCAATCCTGAGGGGCACATCATCGAAGTGCTCGGGCCCGGCTCCGCGCCGGGCGTCGACATGCTTTCGATAGTCCGGAAGTATCATCTTCCCACGGAATTTCCCCGACCTGTTAGCGACGAAGCTGCGCAGATTCCGGAGGTCGTGAGTGCCGGGATGTCTGAAGGCCGTGAAGATTTGCGCGATCAATTTATTGTTACGATCGATCCGGACGACGCACGGGACTTCGACGATGCGATCAATGTAGAACGTTTGCCAGAGGGCGGCTGGCAGCTCGGCGTGCATATCGCGGATGTGGCGTCGTACGTAAAACCGGGAGGAGCGCTCGACCGCGAAGCGCTGAAGCGGGGCAACAGCGTCTACCTGCCGGATCGTGTGATTCCGATGCTGCCGGAGCGTCTCAGCAATGGCGTTTGCAGTCTAAAACCAGACGTCGATCGGCTTGCCCATTCCGTCTTCATTGAATTCGCAAGAGACGGGCGGCCGAAAAGTCACCGTTTCGCAAAAACCGTCATCCGAAGCGCGCGGAGGCTCACCTACCGCGAAGCGTATGCGATCATTCAAGGGCGGCCTAACGACCAGTTGAGTGAGCGAGTTCATATAGCCTGGGAGCTTGCGGCATTGCTTCGCCGCAAGCGGTTCCAGCACGGCTCTCTGGATTTGGATTTTCCGGAAGTAAAGGTCCGCCTCGATCCGGGGGGCAAACCAATGGAGCTGGAACGGATCGAGAACGATGAGTCACACCAGCTCGTCGAGGAATTCATGCTCGCAGCGAACGAAGCTGTCGCGCGCGAATTGAAGAACCGCTTGATGCCCGCAATTTACCGCGTGCACGAAAATCCGGAGCCGGACAAGCTGGCCGAGTATCGCGAGCTGATTCTGAGTTACGGTTACAAGGTAGGCGACGTGACGAATCGCCAGGAACTCCAGCGATTGCTGGCGTCGTTGCGCGGGAAGGCGGAAGAACAGGCGCTGAAAATAGGGCTGCTGAAAAGTCTAAAGCGCGCACGCTATTCGCCGCAGCCGCTCGGTCATTATGGACTTGCGAAGAATAACTACACGCACTTCACAAGTCCGATTCGCCGCTACGCGGACCTGGTAGTGCACCGCGCCCTCGCGGATCTAAATAAGGGCCGCCGTTCACGCGGGGACATCGGCCAGATGACATCAGTCGCCGAACACATATCAATTACCGAGCGCGTTGCCGCCGAAGCGGAAATCGATGCGGTCAAAATGAAGAAGCTGGAATTCTTTCAACGACAGCTCGATGCGCGCGACCCGCAAATTTTCCGTGCAAGCGTGATCGAGGTGCGGAATTACGGCCTGCTCCTCGAGTTGCCGGACGTGCTCCTGGCGGGCCTCGTCCACATCTCCTCGCTGACTGATGATTTCTACGTCTTCAATCAAGCGCAACGCAGGCTGATTGGTCGCCAATCCAAGCGTCGTTTTTCAGTCGGCGACGAGTTGCGCGTATTTGTCGCGCGTGTGGACGTGTATAAGCGGCAGGTCGATTTTGCGATCGCGCAAGAAACCACCTCAAAGAAAAAACAGAGCCGCCACTAATCGTCGATGCGGCCGAGCGCCCCACCCGAACGCGTTCGGGTTAAATCACTTGTGGCCAGGCTTGCGTAGAATTCGCTTCACAACGCCAGGGTGATCCGGATACTCTCGATGACGTCCCCAAGGAAATGGATAACATCATCGAGGCCAGAGAAATCCAGATCGAGCGCAAGCATTTCCACGTCGAGTTCAGGGAGAACGACCGCGGCAAATTCCTCCGCATCACTGAGGAAGCTCATGGCCGGCGAAATACGATCATCGTGCCGGGCACCGGGGTAGACGATTTCACATCTGCGATCGGTGAAGTGCTCTCGCCCGCCGAACGGGCTCAGTCGGTCTAGAGACATCTCGCGACGGCGTGCTTGGTCGAAGCCGCGCGCGAGTTCTGTGCGTTGACACGTTTCGGCGGGGACTTAGCTTTGCGCTTCGTTCCGGGTTTCCACCTCTCCCCCATGGCAAAAACCAGCAGCTCCCCGCGTTCGAAATCGCGAAAATCCACGCCATCGAAGCGCGTGAAAACTCCGCGATACGTCTACTATTTCGGCGACGGGAAAGCGGACGGTTCTGGCAGCATGAAACCGCTCCTCGGCGGTAAAGGCGCAAATCTGGCGGAGATGACGCGCATCGGGCTGCCCGTGCCTCCGGGATTCACAATCACAACGGAGGTTTGCACTTACTTTTATCAACACAAGCGCACCTACCCGCCTCAGCTCGAGGCGCAGGTTGCGGCGTCGCTCGCCAAAATCGAGAAGTCGGTAAACAAGAAACTCGGCGACACCGAAAGCCCGCTGCTGGTTTCTGTTCGTTCTGGCGCACGCGATTCGATGCCGGGGATGATGGATACGATCCTAAACCTCGGCATGAACGACAAAGTCGTTGAGATCGTCGCCAAAAAATCAAAAAACGCGCGGTTCGCGTGGGATTCCTACCGCCGTTTCCTGCAAATGTACGGCGATGTGGTGATGGGCGTGCAAAAACGACCGGGGGAGGATCACGATCCATTCGAAAGCGTCATCGAGCATTTGAAAGACGAGCGCTACGGCAAGCATGATTTTCCTGACACGAAGCTGACGGTGGAAGATCTGCGGGCGCTCGTGCAGCGATTTAAAGCACTGATTAAAGAGCGAACGGGCAAACAATTTCCGCAGGATCCTCGGGCGCAGCTTTGGGGCGCGATCAGCGCGGTGTTTGGTTCCTGGAATAACGATCGCGCCATCGTTTACCGACGAAAATACGCAATACCAAGCGAGTGGGGCACGGCGGTAAACGTGCAAACGATGGTCTTCGGAAACATGGGAGACACGAGCGCGACCGGTGTCGCCTTCACGCGCGATCCGGCAAACGGCGAAAAGGTCTTTTACGGCGAGTATTTGATCAACGCGCAAGGCGAAGATGTCGTCGCGGGTGTGCGGACTCCTCATCCGATCGCGGACCTCGCCCGAGAAATGCCTGTCGCGCACAAAGCATTGATGAGGGTGCGCGCGCTGCTTGAAAGTCATTTCAAGGACATGCAGGACCTTGAGTTCACGGTCGAAGACACGCGCCTCTACATCCTGCAGACGCGAAATGGAAAACGCACCGGCCTCGCTGCGGTTCGCATCGCAGTCGAAATGGTCGCGGAGAAGCTAATTTCGAAACAAGACGCGGTGAAGCGGATCCCCGCCGATTCCCTGGCGCATTTGCTCGCGCCCATTTTCGACCGGAAGTCTGTCAGTGAAGCGAAGAAGATCGGTAGCGGTTTGCCTGCTGGTCCGGGCGCGGCGTCAGGACACGTCGTGTTCAGCGCGGAAGACGCTGTCGCGCGCGCCGAAAAAGGCGAGAAAGTGGTCCTCGCCAGGATCGAAACTTCGCCCGAAGACCTGCGCGGAATGATCGCGGCCGAAGGCATTCTCACCTCGCGCGGCGGTGTGTCATCGCACGCAGCGTTGGTCGCGCGGCAAATGGGTAAAGTGTGCGTCTGCGGCGCGGCCGGAATTCAGATCGATTACGGAAAGCGCACGCTCACGGCGGGCGGCGTGACTCTCAAGCAAGGTGATTACATTTCGATCGATGGGACTGCCGGCGAAGTTTTTGCAGGCGAAGTCACAACAGCGCCATCCGAGATCGTGCAGGTCCTCGTGGACCGATCTCTTGCTGCGAAAAAAAGCGCGATTTATCAGCAGTACGCACGGTTGATGAGCTGGATTGACGCCTTTCGAACGCTTGGAGTTCGCGGTAACGCCGACACGCCCGATCAGGTGGTAAACGCGGTCGCATTCGGCGCCGAAGGCATCGGGCTCTGTCGTACAGAGCACATGTTTTTCGAGGGCACTCGAATCGACGCGATGCGCGCGATGATCCTGGCGGAAAACACGAAGGCGCGAGAGCAAGCGCTCTCGAAATTGCTGCCCTATCAGCGGGAGGATTTTGCCGGAATCTTTAAAGCACTGAAAGGTTTGCCGGCGACGATCCGGTTTCTCGATCCCCCGCTACACGAATTCCTCCCGCACGATAAAGAGCAGCAGCTCGACTTGGCGAAAAAACTCGGCGTCCCTGTCGAGCAGATCACGCGGCGCGTGCAGGAGCTGCATGAATTTAATCCGATGCTCGGACACCGCGGCTGCCGGCTTGGGATTGTCTACCCGGAGATATCCGAGATGCAGGCACGGGCTGTTTTTGAAGCGGCTGCGGACGTGCAGAAAACCGGGACGAAAGTCCGTCCTGAGATCATGATTCCGCTCGTCGGTTTTCCGCGCGAACTAAAATTGCAAATCGACATAGTGCATCGCGTTGCCGGCGACGTGGCAAAAGAGAAGAAAACGAAGTTCGATTACCTTGTCGGCACGATGATCGAAATCCCGCGTGCTGCTCTTGTGGCCGATGAAATCGCGCGCGACGCGGAGTTTTTCAGCTTCGGAACAAACGATCTCACGCAAACCACACTCGGCATGAGCCGTGATGACTCCGGCAGTTTTCTGCCGGCCTACGCTGAGCTCGACATCGTGGAGACAAATCCATTTGCGTCGATCGACCAGCAAGGCGTCGGCAAGTTAATGGAAATCACTCGTGACCTCGCGCGGAAAACACGGCCGCGCATAAAACTCGGCATTTGCGG
>JBDUAZ010000114.1:0-3338 GCA_040004385.1 Chthoniobacterales bacterium
TGCGACGCGCGGCGCTTTTTTTGACCGTATTTGCCGTCGGGACTGGATCGGTCACAAACTTCGCCATGGCCGCTGATCCAACGCCAGTTTCTCCCCCCGCGACAGCGTCGACCGACGCGACCGCCAATCCATTGCTGACCGAGAGTACGCTGCCGTACCACATGCCGCCCTTCGACCGGATCAAGGACGAGCACTACGCGCCCGCCATCACGCAGGGAATGGCCGAGCAGCTGAAAGAGGCGGAGGCGATCGCAAACGACAAAGAGCCGGCGACCTTTGAGAATACTGTTGTCGCGCTCGAAAAATCCGGACAAATGCTATCGCGCACACAGCGCATTTTTTCGAATCTGACGAGCGCGAATACAAACCCGACGCTGCAAAAAATCGAAGCAGATATGGCTCCAAAGCTTTCGGCGCATCAGGACGCGATCCGGCTCAATGGTCCGTTGTTCGCCCGGGTTAACAAACTCTACGACGACCGCGAAAAGCTCGGGCTCGATCCGGAATCGAAGTATCTGCTGGAGCGGTATTACAAAGATTTCGTCCGCGCCGGCGCCAAGCTTTCCGACGCTGACAAGACAAAAATGAAGGCCATGAACTCCGAGCTGGCGACATTGCAGACGAAATTTGAGCAGAACGTACTGAAGGAAAAAAATGCGTCCTCAATTTCAGTTGACGATCGCGCACAGCTCGACGGTCTTTCCGAGAACCAAATTACGGCCGCCGTAACCGCGGCAAAAGACGACCATAAAGAAGGCAAGTTTGTCATCCGTCTGTTAAACACAACCGGACAACCAGCACTCGCCTCGCTTAAGGATCGCGCGCTGCGCGAGCGGATCATGCAGGCCTCGCTCACGCGAAACAGCAAAGGGGGAGAGTTCGACAATCGCGAAGCGGTCAGTCGTATCGCGCGCCTCCGTGCCGAGCGCGCTGCGCTTCTCGGTTACCCGAATCATGCCGCCTATCAGCTGGAGGAGCAGACGGCGAAAAGCGTCGCGACGGTAAACAAACTACTGGCCGATCTCGCGCCGCCGGCCGTCGCAAACGCGCATCGTGAAGGCGCGGACATGCAAAAGATTATCGATCGGGAAAAGGGCGGCTTCCAGCTCGCATCGTGGGACTGGGATTTCTATTCGGAGAAGGTGCGGCAGGAGCGGTACGCGTTCGATGAGTCGCAGCTGCGCCCCTACTTTGAGCTGAACCACGTGCTGATCGATGGCGTCTTCTTCGCGGCAGGAAAACTTTACGGCCTCAGCTTCAAAGAACGAACAGATCTGCCGGTTTATCAGCCCGATGTCCGTGTATTCGAAGTGTTTGACAAGGATGGGCAGCCGCTCGCGCTATTTCTTGCGGACTACTATGCACGACCTTCAAAACGCGGCGGCGCGTGGATGAATCAGTACGTCGGCCAGAACGCGCTCTTCGCCACCAAGCCGGTTGTTGCAAATCACCTCAACATTCCGAAGCCGGCTGCGGGCGAACCGACATTGCTGACACACGACGAGGTGCGGACGGCGTTTCATGAATTTGGTCACGCGCTGCACGGCATGTTTTCGAATGTAAAATACCCGCGCTTTAGCGGGACGAGCGTTCCTCGCGATTTCGTGGAGTATCCGTCGCAGGTGAACGAAATGTGGGCAGTTTGGCCGGAAGTCCTTAAGAATTACGCGAAGCACCATAAAACTGGCGAGCCGATGCCGACTGAGCTGTTCGACAAAATGGCGGCGGCGGAAAAATTCAATCAGGGCTTCAAGACAACCGAATATCTTTCGGCATCGTTGCTCGATCAGGCATGGCATCAATTGAAGCCCGCCGAGGTCTCGAGCGATGTTCTCGGCTTCGAAGCGGCGGCGTTAAAAAAAGCGGGCGTCGATTTCGCGCCCGTGCCGCCGCGTTATCGCACCTCCTACTTTTCACACGCCTTCTCCGGCGGATATTCAGCTGGGTACTACTCATATCTTTGGAGTGAAGTTTTGGATGCGGATACGGTGGAGTATTTCAAGGAGCATGGCGGCTTGCGGCGCGAGAACGGCGACCGGTTTCGCGAAAAGCTCTTGTCCCGGGGAGGAACCGACGAAGCGCTAAACCTGTTCAAGAATTTCACCGGACGCGATCCGTATATCGAGCCGCTTCTGAAACGCCGCGGCCTCGCTGATGCCTCGGCGCCGGCAGCGCCCCAGGACATCCCGCCGGAAAAACCGCAGACATAACGCGACTCGGTTGCGGAAAATCGTCGAGACGCTTCGTTGTAATACGTTTCGATGCGATGATTATCTTTCACGATCCGAAGTGCGCCGAATATTCACAAGCCGGACACCCTGAACGCCCGTCACGTGTCACCGAGACTGCTCGCATTCTAAAAGCGGAGCACACGGATTGGCGCTGGGCTACTCCGGAACCGGCAACGACCGACGCGCTCCTCCGAGCGCATTCGCAAGCACACATCGAAGCAGTTAGGCAGGCAGAGAACGACTTTGACGCCGATTCACCGGCGTATCCGGAAATCTATCGACATGCGATACGCGCGACGGGCGCTGCGATCAGCGTGGCTCGGCAGGCGATGCAGGGCAGCCGCGCGTTTAGTTTGATGCGACCTCCCGGTCATCATGCGATGCGAAACCGCGCAATGGGATTCTGTTATTTCGGCCACGTCGCAGTTGCCGCTCTTGACGCTTTAGAAAACGGTGTGGAACGCGTCGCAATTTTGGATTTCGACGCGCACCATGGAAACGGAACTGAGGATATCGTGGCAGACAACGCACGCATCGCGTTCGCATCGATCCACCAATTCCCCGGATATCCCGGAACCGGAACGCGCTCGCATCGCAACGTCCACAATTACCCGGTCGCGCCTGGGACCACCCGGGAGACGCATGTCGCCGCAGTGAAGCGCGCGCTGGATGTGCTCGTGAATTTCCGTCCCGATCTCCTTCTCGTCTCAGCGGGATTTGATGCCTACATCAGAGATCCGATTACGGAGATGACGCTCGAACGGCAAGACTTCGAAATCTTTGGGAGATGGCTTCGGGACTGCGGGATCCCGGCCGGCGCGATTCTCGAAGGCGGTTACAGCGATGACCTGCCGGGATTGACCGACGCGTTTCTGACGAGCTGGGATTGCAAAGCGGGGCGCCTATCATCCTGAGCCGTCAAGCCGCGCAGGAGCCGCAACGCGTATCGCGCATTCGCTTCCAGAAAGAGCATCTGCAACGCGCGCTCTCCGCTAAACCGCGCGAAACTCTGCTGGCATCGCTGTAACGGGCGCGCAATAGTGGCAAGCCGACGGGCCGTAGCACAGCTTGGTAGTGCGCTTGAATGGGGTTCAAGAGGTCGCGGGT
>JBDUAZ010000023.1:0-3300 GCA_040004385.1 Chthoniobacterales bacterium
GCGATCCGTCGGATGGTACGGAACGCAATTCTCGCGCTTCCAGGACTGTTCGTGTCGCGGCTCATTCTGGTGCCGATTCCATTTGTCGTCTCCATCTGGGCGAGCCGGCACCAGTTCGGACTTTTCAATTGGATGCATCCGCCCGCGGTTATCGCGGTCGTCGCGGGCGCCATGCTTTACGACTACGCCTATTATTGGTGGCATAAATTCATGCACCTCGCGCCGTTCTTCTGGCGTTTTCATAACGTGCATCACACCGACCTCGACATGGACGTCAGCACCGCCAGCCGGTTCCATTTAGGCGAAGTGCTCTTCTCGATTTTCTTCCGCGTCGCTGTGGTCGGCGCGCTCGGGTTGAGCATCTGGACGCTCGCGCTCTACGAAGTAATTTTCAGTATCGCGAACCAATTTCAGCATTCTAACTGGCGTTTGCCTATCGGATTGGAACGCGTGCTTAATCATCTATTTGTGACGCCGCGGATGCACGGAATTCATCATTCGATCGTGCAGCGGGAGACAAACTCGAACTGGGGGACGGTCTTCTGCTGGTGGGACCGAATCCACGGCACGCTGCGGATCGATGTTCCGCAGGACGCGCTCACGATCGGTGTAGCGGCTTATCGTGACGAAATGGAGCTGACCTTCGGCAAACTTTTTGTGCTGCCGTTTCGTGGGCAGCGACCATGGCAGCTCCCGGACGGGCAGGTGCCGGAACGGCCGGTGAGGCCGGCTGACGAATTGGTGCCATAGTATTGCGATGCGAATGACGCCTGTGATCTCATTCGTGGCGACCGCCCTCGTGGTTGCGACGGCGGCCGTGGCCTATTCACAGGGAATTGAGTGGGCGCTGGTCAATTGGAAGGTGCGCCACGATTTTCCCACCGTCGCGCGGGTTGATCCCAAGCAGGTCGCTGATCTACTGAACAATCCGAAACGTCCGCAGCCCGTCTTGCTTGATGTGCGCACGAAACCGGAATATGAGGTCAGCCACATTCACGGCGCGCAACAGGTGGATCCTGACTCGAGCGCGGACGCGATCAAGCTCCCGCGCGACAAGCCGATCGTCACCTATTGCTCGGTCGGCTACCGCTCGGGCGCGTTCGCGAAGAAGCTGCAGGATGCCGGTTACAAGAATGTGCGGAACATGTCCGGCTCGATCTTCGAATGGGCGAATGACGGTTATCCGATCGAGCGGGATGGTCTCCGCGTCGAAAAAGTCCATCCCTACAATGCAAAATGGGCGAAGCTCTTGAAGCCGTCTCTTCGCGCGGACGCTCCTGCGGCTGGCGCAGGGATGTAGCGCCCGCGTCAGTGCCTGTCGGATTACTAAGGTCGCGTTGGCTCCGAAGTGCAAGGTGTAGGCGGAACTAGGGCCACCCTTATACTATGGGTTCGCCGAACTCGCCGTTTCGGTGTTAGGTGCACACACGATGAAGGTCGAGATCTTCACCTTGTGCGATGCGGCGACGGCCGACGCGGGCGGGAAGCTAAACATCCTTGGCTCCTTCGACAGGATCAATGCGACGGCAACGCCGGTGACGCATCCCTTGTGTGCGCTTGCGATCAAGTTGCGATTTGAGCGGTTGGAAGAGGGTCAGAAACGCATCCGGATTTCGTTCGTCGATTCCGATGGCACGGCGGTGATGCCGACGCTCGATACGATGACGCAGGTCGGTTTTCCGCCCGGAGAATCGAGCGTAACAGCGTGCCTCGTCCTCGCCATTCAGCAGATTAAGTTGCCGAACTTCGGTGAATACTCGATCGACCTTGGCGTCGACGGCAGGCACGAAGCGTCGATCCCGCTTTTCGTGCGCGAGCATAAGCAAAGTTAACGGACGCGGCACCCTTCAAATATTGAGTTGCGCTGGCGTTTATTCAGAGGAGTAGTGGCGCGGTCTGTGCAGTTGCGCATGCGCGGCAACGCAGGATGTTACGCACTCGCGACTCCCGACGCGTAAAATAATTTTTGGCTCTATGAACGAAGCGGAAATCCAGCGGCAGAAGGAGATTAAAGAAGCGGAGGAATTGCTCTTCACCGGGCCCCAGGCGCTTGGTTTCGCCAAGGGGCTTTTCCTCGGACAATTCGTCGCCGATTGGGTCATGCCCTACCCGCGAGTCCCGGCGGCGCAGCAGGCGGAGCTCGACAAGTCGCTCGCTGAGCTACGCGGCTTTCTCGATAAATCGCTCGACGCAAGTGCGATTGATCGCGCAGAAGATATTCCGCGCGAAGTAATCGCTGGGCTCGCGCACGCGGGTGTCCTGGGAATGACCGCGCCGAAAGAATTCGGCGGTCGCGGATTTACGCAGATGGCGTACTGCCAGGTCCTGGAAGAGCTGGGTAAGCGGTGCGCAGCGACCTGCGTGTTCACAAACGCGCATCACTCGATTGGCATCCGTGCGCTGCTCTTGTTCGGCACGCGCGAGCAGAAGAAGAAATGGCTGCCGCCCTTGGTGAGCGGTGAGCAGCTGGCGGCGTTTGCACTGACCGAAAGCGAAGCCGGCTCGGATGCCGCAAACGTGCAGACAACGGCAACCCCGAGCGCAGATGGGTCACATTATGTCTTGAACGGCGAGAAGCGCTACATCACGAATGCGTCGATCGCGCAGGTGTTAACGGTCATGGCGCGGACGCCGATTGCAGGTTCCGACAAAACCGCGATCACCGCATTCCTCGTCACACCTGACATGCCGGGCTTCACGATGCTCGAAGCGCGCATGCCAAAGCTCGGAATTCGCGGCACCGCTACCGGTCGATTCGCCATGCGTGACATGGCCGTTCCGAAAGAAAATATTCTGGGGCCGATCGGTAAGGGGCTGAAAGTCGCCCTCACGGTTTTGGATTTTGGTCGCACGACGTTCGGCGCCTCTTGCACGGGAGCGGCGAAAACGTGTCTGAAGATGGCGATCGACCACGCGAACACGCGCAGACAATTTAAAAAGACGCTCGGCGATTTTGATCTCGTGAAAAAGAAGATCGGGCGCATGGCTGCCGACGTTTATGCGATCGAAGCGATGACGGTTGTGACCGCGTCGCTGATCGATCGCGGGCTCGAAGATTACATGCTCGAGACCGCGATGCTGAAGGTATTCACGACCGATCGTTTATGGGAAGCCGTCAACGACGCATTTCAAATCCACGGCGGCTCGGCGTATTTTAATGACTCGCCGCTCGAACGGATGCTGCGTGATGCGCGGATTAATCAGATCGGGGAAGGGAGCAACGAAGTGCTGACGTCGTTTATCGCGCTGGTCGGGATGCGCGGGCCGGGAATGGAATTCAAGGAAATCTACGACACGATG
>JBDUAZ010000011.1:0-11076 GCA_040004385.1 Chthoniobacterales bacterium
GTCAGAATAATTTCGGTTGAAGGCATGCAGATTAAAACGTTTGCGCAGGTTTCGGATTTGTCCTGCCCGGCGCGGGAACCGACTATAGAAGAGGGCTTCCTGCTGTCAAGAAACGCCGCGGAATTTCGATGCAAACGCGCATCACCTCATTCTGACATAGGAACGGCGCTCGCCGTTTCCTCATCTTTCAGCGCTTTAGTTTATGCGACGTCTGCTCATCGAAACGTTCAAATCATGGATCAGACCATGCCGAGCTTCATCCGTCCGGCTTCGCTGATCATGCCTTGATTCCAGGGAGGATCCCACACCAGATCGACCTGCGCCTCATCCACGCCTTCAATCGTGAGAATTTTGCTCTGCGCGTCATGCGCAATTGCCGGTCCCATGCCGCAACCGGGAGCCGTCAGCGTCATCTTCACTTCTACCTTGGTTCCGCCGTTGTCGCTTTTCTTGAGCTGACAATCGTAGACAAGTCCGAGGTCGACGATATTAACGGGAATTTCCGGGTCGAAACACTGCTTCAACTGCTCCCAGACGGCCTTCTCATCGACTTCGCCGTTCGCCGCAATACTTCCGACTGACGAGCCATTGGCCGCGGGTGCAGCGGGCGCTTTTTCAATACCAAGCGCGTCGAGATCCTTTTCTGCGATGCGCGCTAATCCTTGATAAGTCGCGATCGTGTAGCTGCCGCCGAGGGTCTGTGTGATAACACCCGGTGTTCCAGCGGGAATTGTAGTTTTTGTTCCGCTCGGGATCTGGGTCGCTTCGCAATCGCGCTTCAAAGTGAATTCGGTATTTTCGTGCATAAAATTAAGCGCCATTCGTTGGCGTGTTCAGAACCACTTTCACTTTCGCGCCGGGCTGCGTAGCCGGCGCATTCATTTTTTGCAGCAGCGTCAGCGCGCTCTCATTGCTCGAGGTCTGATCAATCTTGGCTTCGCCGGAAAGAGCAGAACGTAAGGCGCCTTCGACCAGCTGCGCGCAATGGATTTTCACGGGTGGCAATGATCCCAGCGGTGCCGAGAGATCTTTGCCGCTCATCGTCTTCGCTTCCTCGGCAGTCTTGCCCTTGAGCATTTCGGTCGCCACGCTCGCGACGGCGATTGCTGTCTGGCAACCAAATGATTGAAATGTTGCGCGGTCGATCACTTTTTGGCCGTTTTCATCCTTAAACTTGATCCACATCCGCAGCATGTCGCCACAATCCGGGCTGCCGACAGTCCCGACCGCGTCGGCGTTTTCCATTTCACCGAGGTTCCGCGGATTTTTGACCGCTTCCTCGATGCGCGATTGCAGATCGTCGTTCATGACTGGACCGATTCCAGATGATAGCGCGGCAGCTTTGGATCGACATCGACGCTCCATGCGTCGATTCCACCGAGGAGGCTTTTAACATTCGTGAAATCGTGCCCCTGAAAATATGCTGCCGCATCCATGCTGCGTGTGCCGTCATGATCGTAAACAACGAACAAAGCTTCACGGGACCAGCTGGCGAGGATCGTTTGCATAAACTCCTGTGTGAAGAGGTGAGCGCCCTCGATCTTCACGGCGTCGAACTCTTCCCGCGTGCGTACATCCAGCAAATGGATTCTCTCGCCCGCGGCTAGCTTTTGCGATAATTCCCGCGGATCGATCTGCATCGCGCGATCAGCGGCGTCGCTCTCGATCACGTGCTCGATTACTTCGTTCACATCCAGGTTTTCATTTCGTTGGCAGACGCCGGCAAGTGTTTCCTCCTGCGAGAAACCGCAGCTACTGCAACCCCCAATATGATATTTCCGGAACAACGCCCGCTGCGCTCCCGGAAATTGCTCAAGCAATTCGCGCATTTTGATACTGGGGTCGATCGTAACCGTCGCTTGCATTGTGGCTGGCAACGTAAGTGCGGGCGCTAAATCCGCAACTTTTGGCGGCGGCATCGGCGCCAATTTGGCGCTACAGTTTCGCTGGATTTTCCAGGAACTCGGTGATGCGCTTCAGCAAACGGCCTGCGCCTCCGCCGTCGAGACTGCGATGATCAAAGCTCAGCGTTAGCTCGGCCTGAGTAGTGGGCATGAACTGCTGTTTCTCGTCGCTCCAGGTCGGGGTTTTTCTCCCGGCGCCAAGTCCAAGCAGGAGCGTCTGGTCGGGCAGCGGAATCGGCGTGCCCCAGTCGAGGCCAAACGTCCCGAAGTTCGAAACAGAGGCGATGCCGCCCGAAGTCAGGTCCGTCGTCAGCCGGCGTCGTCGCGCCAGCTCCACCAGTTCGGTGTAACGACTCGTTAGGTCGGCGAGTGGAGTTTTGTCGGCGTTGCGAATGACCGGAACCATGATCCCGTCCTGCGCTTCGACTGCGACTCCGATGTCGATCGACTCCGAACGGATGGCGCGGGCACCGATCAAACGCGCCGCCGCAGCCGGAGTCTCGGCGAGAGCAAGCGCCAGTGCGCGCAATGCGTAAAGCGCCGGGCCGGGTTTCGGATCGCGTTTGGCGCGGTCCTCGAGCACGGGATCGAGACAAACCGAGAGGCCGACGGTGGCGAGCGGTCGCGTCCAGCTGCGCCGCATCGCATCGGCGACCCCAGTGCGAATGGCGCTGGCCTGTTCGGCCTGCTGTTCCCCCAACGCACCGAGGAACTTCTCAAGATCTTTGACGGTGACGCGACCGGCACTCCCGGTACCGGCGATGCCCGCGAGATCGGCTTGCGTCAATTGCAGCTCGGCCATGCGTGCGCGCACTCGCGGCGACATGTAGCCCGCGCCTTTTGCACCTGCGGGCACGGGCAGCACGCCCGATTGATCAACCTGGAAATGCGAACCGGCCGTCACAGGTGGCAGGCCTGCTTCGTCGACTTGGAAATGCGAGCCGCTTCCGTTCTGCGTCGGCGCCGGGTTCGCTGATTCCTCTTCCCGGCCCGGAATCTCTTTTGCGACCTCGCCCTTCGGCGGCTCCGGCGCGCGTTTCACCAGGCGTGCGGCGTCCGCTTCGCTCGCCTCGACATATCCGAGCACCGTGCCGACGGCGTAAGTCCCTTTGACCTCCGCATCGATTTTCGCGATCTCACCCGGACACGGCGTGGTTACACCCATGACCGCTTTGTCGGTCTCGACCTCGATGATCTCCTGGTCGGCGGCAACCTTATCGCCCGGCTGAACCTTGATCGCGACAATCGTCGCTTCGGCCATCGATTCGCCAAGCTGCGGCATGGTTATGGGAACTCTCGGCATAAAATTATTCGGAAAGAATCTGGCGCGCTTTCGCCGCGATTGTCTTGGCGTTCGGCCGATGCTCGGTCCAGAGATTCGGGTGATAAGGAATCGGGGTATCCCTGGCGTTGATCCGCGCGGGCGCGGCGTCTAACAAGTGGAAGCCTTCCGTCGCGACGCGCGCGATGATCTCCGCGGTCGCCCCGCCCCATGGAAATGCTTCGCCGACACAGAGTAAGCGACCGGTCCGCGCAACGGACGCGAGTACCGTATCCGTGTCGAGCGGCTTGATCGTGCGCAAATCCACCACTTCGATCTCGATCCCGTCAGCGCTGAATTGCTGCGCGACCGCGAGCGCCTCGTGCACCATCGCGCTGTAGGTCACAATGCTGAGATCGCGTCCCGGCCTAACGACTCGTGCCTTGCCAATCGGAAGGCGATCCTTCGGCAGCGCGTCTGCCTTCAAATGATAATAGAGATATTTGTGTTCGCAGTAGATCACCGGGTCATCGATCGCGACAGCATCGATCAACATCGTGTAGGCATCCTCGACCGTGGCCGGCGCCACCACCACGAGGCCGGGGTAGTGCGAGTAAATTCCTTCCATGCTCTGGCTGTGGAAAGGGCCGCTGCCTTTGGTACCTCCGGAGGGCAGGCGCACCGTGATAGGGCAGGGAACCTGCGTGCGCCAATACTGCGTCCCGGCATTGTTCAGGATCTGGTTCAGTGCCACGCTCGAAAAATCCGCGAACTGCATCTCGACAATCGGCCGCATCCCTTCCATCGCCGCACCAATTGCGGTCCCGACCATTGCGTCTTCGCTGATCGGCGTATTCAAAACGCGCCCGGGAAACTGCTCCGCCAGGCCCTTGGTCGCCTTGAAGGCGCCGCCGAATTTTCCGGCGACATCCTGTCCATAAATAAAGACGCGCTCGTCTTCGCGGAGCAGATGCGCCTGCGCCTCGCGGATCGCTTCGAGGTAGGTGACACTCATGAAATAATGTCTACGAGTTCGCGCGTGGAGATCGCGCACCAATCTTCTTCGCTCCCAACCGGCGCATCTTCCTGTTGGGCCGTCGCGATCGCTTGATCGACTTCCGCGGCGATTTCCGCGCGCCACTGCTGGACGGTTTCGCGTTCCGCAAGATCCTGCTCCGCAATCAACTGTTCGGCCCGTTGCACGGAGTCCTGCGCGAACGCTTCCTTCCGTATCTCCGGCGCGACGTAGCTCGCGTCGTCATGCTCGCCGTGGCCGGCGAGGCGCAGAATGGAAGCGACCACCAGCTGCGGAGGACGCCCGGCACGCGCGCGTTTCACGGCGCTGCCGATCACGTCAAGGCAGGCGGCGACGTCAGTGCCATCGACTGAGCTGCCTTCGTAGCCGTAGCCCTTCGCGCGATCGACCAGATCAGCGCAGGCAAACTGACGGTCGTTCGGCGTGGAATAGGCGTAGTGATTGTTCGTCGCCACAATGACTAACGGCACGCGCTCGACTGCGGCGATATTCATTCCTTCGTGGCTCGCGCCCGTCTGCATCCCGCCTTCGCCAATAGTCGTTAGGCCAACGAAACCCTTTTCACCCTTCATGCGCTTGGCGAGCAGCTTGCCGACCACCACTGGAATCATCGCGCCGAGATGACTGATCATCGCCAGTTGCCCATCCTTCGGACGACCGCGGTGGATGTTCCCATCGCGGCCCCGCATCGGCCCCTGCCGTGACCCGAGATAAGTACGCGCGACATCCAGGAGCGGCTCGCCAAAAGCCGAACGCCCGGCCTGGTCGCGGATGAGCGGTGCAAAGACATCGCCTTTCTGCAAAAACATTCCGCAAGCGGCACTGACCGCTTCCTGTCCGCGGCCGACATACACCCCGCCTGTAATCATGCCTCCGCGATAGAGACTGGAGAGTTTCTCCTCGAAGATACGAGCGAGAAGCATCCAGCGAAATGCTTCGAGATAACGCTCGTGCGGAGGCGCATTCTTCTTTTGGGTCGCGCCTGGTTCCGCCGTTTGAAGCATCCGGTGATTTTGACAGCAAGGGTACAGCGCAGCAAATGATTTTGGACGAGGAGCGCCGACCCGGGGGTGACGGCGCAACTAGCGGCTGAGCGCCAGTTCGCGCTCCTGCGCGCCGTTTTCCGGCGCGAACTGCGGGCGCGTTGATCCCTTGCGATCAGTTTGTCGCAATTCGCCGTCGCTTCCGCGATCGGCCGCCAGTTTCATCCCGACGAGCTTGCTCACCCCGCGCTCTTCCATCGTCACGCCGTAGAGCACGTCCGCTTTCGCGATCGTGCGTTTATTGTGCGTGATAATGATGAATTGACTCTGCGTGACGAAACGCTCGAGGACGCGGATGAAGCGATTGATGTTCGATTCATCGAGCGGCGCGTCCATTTCATCGAGGATGCAGAACGGACTCGGGCGCACCATGTAGATCGCGAAGAGCAGCGCCACCGCGGTCATGGTGCGTTCGCCGCCCGAAAGGAGCGACACGCTCTGCAGCTGTTTGCCGGGCGGTTTGGCGATGATCTCGATGCCGCAATTCAGCGGATCGTTTTCATCAATAAGCGAGAGGTCCGCGCGCCCGCCGCCAAACATCTCGCCAAACATCTCGCGGAAATTAATTCGCACCTGCGCGAATGTTTCGGTGAACAATTTCTGTGTCGTGCTGTTGATGCGCGCGATTACGTCCAGCACTTCTTTGCGCGCGGCGGTGAGATCGTTGTTCTGCGTTTCGAGAAAACGATGGCGTTCCTCGAGTTCATCGTACTCGTGCACGGCCTCGAGATTCACAGGGCCCATGCCGTCGAGCTGACGCGTAAGATCGGCGATGAGCGCTTCAAGTTCTCCAGTAGAAACTTCGAGAGGCGCGCCCGTTGGCTCGTCAGGAGCGGGCGTGGGCGTAGCCGTGTCATCGCCGGCCGTATCCACTGGCTTGGAGCGACGTTTCAACATAACGCCTAGCGTTTTTCGAAACGCAAACGCGTCCGCTTCGAACGTGCGCAGATCGATCTGGTAGCGCCGCGCGACGTGCTCAGCAATATTGTCGATGCGCAATTGCAGCTGCGTCTGCCGCACTTCCTGCTTCGCGCGGGAATCCCGAAGGTCGTCGAGTGCGTTACGTGAACGCCGCAGCTCACTGTCGTGTTGATTCACGGCACCCGCGTGCGTCGAGCGTCTCGTAGCGAGTGATTCCAATGTTTTTTCAGCCGCCACGAGCTCCGATCTTTGCGCTTCAATCCTCGCCTCGGCGTCTTCGGATTCCCTGGCTTGAACCGCGAGGCGTGTCTGATATGTCGCGATGTCCGCGCGACGCGCAGCGACCAAGTCCGTGAGTTCGGCTTGCCGAGCCGCCATCGGCTGGCGCTGGTTCAACAAACTCTCGTGACGCTGACGCTCCGTCGCGACGGCGAGACGCAGCTCATTTAGCTCCACAGTTGCATCGTCCTCCTGCAGCCGCGCGTTC
This sequence comes from Chthoniobacterales bacterium, assembly GCA_040004385.1. GTDB lineage: Bacteria > Verrucomicrobiota > Verrucomicrobiia > Chthoniobacterales > UBA10450 > JBDUAZ01. Next base: position 6,653 of record JBDUAZ010000011.1, read on the forward strand.
TCTCGCGCCTGCTCGGCGGCTTCCCGTCGCGTCTGCTGCTCCGCCAATGAGTGCCGATGCGTGGCGGCCTCCTCTTCTATCTGCGCAATGCGTTCGTCAGCGTGGCGAATCTGCTGCTCGAGAGTGCTGCGCTCGTTCTCTACATTTGCGAGTTTTTGCTCTGCGTCCCGCAGGGCGCGTTCCAGTGCGAGAATCTGTAGCGTCGCCTGCGAATGTGTCTGCTGCGCGGCCTGATGACGATCGCGCGCCTCGGCGAGAGATTGCACTCCCAGCTCGGTAGTCGCAGCAGCGTCCTCACGCCGTGCAACAAGGGCTTGCCGTTCCGCTTCGAGCGCTTCGCATTCAGTTGTCAGGGTCGTAATCAGCGCCGTACGGGCGAGAAGCGATTCGCTTTGCCCGGTGCTACTGCCGCCGAAGACGATTCCTTCCGCGGAGACGAATTCGCCATCCACGGTTGCGAGATGAAGATCAGGAAAATCTCGCTTGATGCGCAACGCGGTCGCGAGATCAGGTACGATCGCGACATTGCTCAGCAGACGATTTACGAGGGGCGCGAGCGATCCTGACACGTCCACTTTGTCGATCGCCCAGCAAATCGCTCCCTCCGGCAGCCTCAACCTCGAAGTGGCCACGTCCGATCTCGCGGCAAGCTGCGGAATCGCGAGCGCGGCGTGGCCGAGTTTGTTCTCAGAAAGCGCCACAAAAATTTCGCTCACCAGATCTGCATCCTGCAGAACAACGGCGTGCATGTTGCGTCCGAACGCTGCCTCCAGCGCAGGAATGAATTCGCGATCAACCTTCAGGCTCGCGACGAGAGTACCTCCGAGCGCGGGCCGTATGCGCTCAGGGTCGTGCAAGCCTTTCAGGACCGCTTGCGATCCTTCTTCAAGTCCTTCGCCTTCTTCGGTGAGCTGCCGCAGAACATCGAGCCGCGAACGTTTCTCCACGAACGTTCGGTCGAGCGCGAGTGTCGCCTTGTCCGCATCGGCCAAGACGCGTTGCGCATCATGCAGTTGCGCCTCCGCGGTCGCCGCGTCCGCGAGCAATCTCTCCGCAGCCCGGTGTTCGTCTTCTAAAGTTCGTTGGGCGAAGCTAAGATTCTTTCGTGCGGCGCTCGCCTCCTTGTCGGCATCGCGAACTGCCGCGGCCAGCTCATCCATCCGCGCGAGCGTCGCGTCGCGGCGTTCCGTGATTCCGTTTAACTCGTCCTGCAGCGCGCTGAGGCGGCTCTCCGATTTCGAAAGGCTCAGCTGGAGCGTTTGAAGGTTCTCCTCATTCGTGACGCGTTCCGCACGCAACATCCTCAACTTTTCCGTCAGCGCCTCGGCCTCGTTCTGTTTGGTTTGCAGCAGCAAATTCGTTTTCTCAATCAGCGCGTCGGCTTCCTGAATCTGCGTCTCCTGCTCGCCGCGTTTTGTTTCGGCCGCCGCGATATCGCGTTCGTAGCGCTCAATCAATTCCGCGAGCTCCTCTGCACGTTGACGATTGAACTCGATTCGGCTGCGGTGCGCCGACATTTCGCTTTGCAATCGCTGCACATCCGCGCGCCCGTCGGCGATCTGCGAATCCATCGCGTCGAGCTGCTGGCGTTTTGCCGTCAGCTCGTTCTCGCTCGCCTCGATTTTCTCATGCGTCGCGCGCTCCCTTTCGGCCAGGTGCTTCAGTTCGTTGCGTGATTGCTCAAGCTCGTGTTCCAGGTCCTCGAGTTGGCGACGAGAATGGTGCGTATCCAGCACTTGAAGATCCGCCATCAGTGCCTGATAGCGTCTCGCCTTGCCGGCCTGCCGTTGCAGCGAACCAATCTGGCGCTTTACCTCTTTGATGATGTCGCCGATGCGCAGGAGATTCGCTTCCGTCGCCTCAAGCTTTCGCAGGGCCTCGCGCTTTTGAGTTTTGTATTTCGTGATGCCGGCCGCTTCTTCAAATACGGCCCGCCGGTCTTCCGGCCGCGAGCTCAGGATCAGATCGATCTTTCCCTGCTCCATAATAGAGTAGGCGCTGCGCCCCACGCCGGTGTCGGCGAAGAGACTCTGGATGTCGCGCAACCGACACAGCGTTTTGTTGAGCAAATACTCGGAGTTGCCGTCGCGGTAAACCCGCCGCGTCACGCGCACATCGTGCCAATCGACGCCCAGTTCGCTCGCGCAATCAGAGAACGTAAGCGAAACTTCGCCGAAACCGACCGGCTTGCGCGTGTCCGTTCCATTGAAGATAACGTCTGCCATTTCGCCGCCGCGAAGCGCTTTGGCCGACTGCTCGCCGAGGACCCAGCGGACTGCGTCGAGCACGTTCGATTTTCCGCAGCCATTCGGACCCACGATCGCGGTAACGCCTTCGTGAAAGTTGAAGATCGTTTTCTCGGCGAACGATTTGAACCCGAAAAGCTCGAGGGACTGAAGGTGCATGATGCGGGCGAGCCTCGCCTGTATTCAAGTAAAGGCAAAAAAAGGGGCCCCCGCAAGCAAAAACACTAAATACCGGGCGATCGATGGCCGCAGGCACAAGATGTAGCGTCTTACAATCGGTTCTGGGTCCGTCGCCGCAGCGCTGCTGCTAACAAGTAAAGCGCAGAGCTTACCGCGAGCACAATCGCCGTGACCCCAAACTCGCGGGCGGTCGCGTGGGCGAGGATCCAGATAATGACGAGAATCGCGAGCGCCGGCACCAAGCGCGCTCCGGGAAAATCGAAGGGCTTCCCGTCTGCCTGGACATCGCTTCGCATCAGGACCCACGCTGCGGAACAACAGAGAATGTAAAGAAGCAGAACCGCCACATTCGCCATCACCGCCAGGGCTTCAAAGGACGAGCTGACGGAAAACGCGAACGCGATCGCCGCGTAGGCGATGATCGCAACATCGGGCGAATGATAGCGCGGATGCACATGCGCAAACCAGCGAGGCAGGATGCCATCCCGGCCGAATGCGAAGAGGATTCTCGGTGAGCTGAGGATGTCGCTCGTCACAAAACCGAATGCAGAGATCGTCGCCCCTGTCAGCAGGAGGAGCCGACCAAAATTTCCGAGGAAACGTCCCGCCGCTTCTGCCAGTGGAGAAATCGTGTTTTCGGACAAACCGGGACCGAGCACACCTTGCGCGACAAACTGGATGGCGATGTAGAGCGCGGTAGTAACCGCGAGCGCAAGGTAGATCGCGCGCGGCACGGTACGCGTAGGATTCTTCACTTCACCGCTCGGGATCAGTGCCACTTCGATCCCGACAAAGGCAAAGATTAAAAGCAGGACCGCGTCGCCCAGAGCTTTGCTGCCGGGCCAGCCGGGCCACGCAATCGCTGCCGGTTTGATGAAGAACAGGCCAGCAATTACGAAGACGAGCAGCGGGAGCAGCTTCGCGACTGTGACGCCGGCCACGGCGCCGGCACCCGCACGAACGCCGCGAACGTTGATTGCCGACAGGACCATGTAGACAAGAAACATGACGATGAACCGAGCGAGCGTCCCAGAAAAAGCGGGCACGATTGCAACCACAGTGCCGGCAAACACGTTAACAACGCCGGCGACGCTCAGCACCGCGGTAAGATAAAAAAGAATCCCGGCAAGAAACGCGACGTACCGGCCAAAGGCGACTTCAACGTACGCGTAGAGACCCCCAGTAAGCGACACGCGACTGCCAGCGATCGCGAAGCAGGTCACGAACAGCACCATTGCGATCGCGCAAACGACGAACGCGGCGGGTGCGGCTGCGCCCAACCCTTTCGCAACGAGCGCGGGCAGCACGAAGATTCCCGCTCCGATCGTCGTGTTGATGATGTTTGCCGTTAACGCCGGTACGCCGATGGCACGAATCAGACCGGAGTCGCCAGCAGACTTATCGTGCGATGACATCTACCGAGATTGGACGCGTGCGTTTCGCGAGACAAGCCGGTTGTTTAACGGGTCTGCCAGTGGTGTCATCCCGAGCCGCGCAGACGGTGAGGGACCTCACAAAAGCACGACGACTATCCCCAATGGTGCGGCATCAACGAAGTCCCGGGCCATTGCTGACGTGTCACACCGCGAACATGGCGTGTGAATGGGAGAGGTCCTTCGCCGTCTGCGCGGCTCAGGATGACAAAACGTAATCGCCATTCGCCCTTTCATGAACTCGCAGGCAAATCGCGCAAACATGGTTTAAGGTCTGCGACTATGCGCGCAAGTCATCTCGAAGATTACTATGCTTTCCTGCGGTTCCCCAGTGTTTCAACCGACGACAAATTTTCGGAGAAGGTCACGGAATGCGCGCGTTGGCTTGTTGAAAAGTTGACCGCGATTGGTTTGGAAACCCAGCTCGTTCCGACGCCGCGTCATCCCGTCGTTTGGGCAAAGAACAAACATCAGCCCGGCCGCAAAACCGTTCTCCTTTACGGCCACTATGATGTGCAGCCGCCCGATCCGCTCGATCTCTGGGATTCGCCGCCGTTCGATCCGG
>JBDUAZ010000007.1:0-11063 GCA_040004385.1 Chthoniobacterales bacterium
TTGTGCAGGAAATAAACCTGACCCTGTCGCTCAAGCTCGCGGTTGATGGCGTCGCGGATAATTCGTTCATCGTACCCGCAAACGACTGTCTCGACCGGCAGCCGGTTGAGCGGCGGCGTTTCTATCGTCGACATATCCTTCACCCCAACGAGTGAGAGATAGAGCGTGCGCGGTATTGGCGTAGCCGAAAGCGTGAGGACGTCGACGAGCTTGAAAAGCTCCTTGAATTTTTCCTTATGTAAAACGCCGAAGCGCTGTTCCTCGTCGATCACGACAAGCCCGAGGTCCTTGAAGATAACGTCGCCGGAAATAAGGCGATGGGTGCCGATCACGATATCGACGCCGCCCTCGCGCAGAAGCTGCAGCACTTTGCGTTGTTCCGCGTGTGAACGAAAGCGGCTGAGCATTTCGATTCGCACCGGATAATCGAGCATCCGCTGCCGAAATGTTTCGAAATGTTGTTGCGCAAGAACGGTGGTAGGCGCGAGCACAGCGACCTGTTTGCCTTCCATGACCGCTTTAAACGCTGCGCGAATCGCCACCTCCGTTTTGCCGAAACCGACATCGCCGCAGATCAATCGGTCCATCGAACGCGACTGCTCCATATCGCGTTTCGTCGCAGCGATTGAGGTCAGTTGATCGGGCGTTTCGCGGTAGGGAAACGAATGTTCGAATTCGTGCTGCCATCTGGTGTCCGGCCCAAACGCGTAGCCCTGTTGCGTTTCGCGCTCGGCCTGGACCGCGAGCATCTTGCCGGCGTAATCGAAGATTGACGCCGCTGCGGTTTTTTTTGCGCGCGCCCATTTTGCATCCGCGAGCGAACTGAGTTGCGGCGATTTTTTACCAACCCCGACGTAACGTGAGACGAGGTAAGCCTGCTCGAGCGGGACGTAGAGTTTCGATTCATTGGCGAACTCGAGCGCGAGCACTTCCTGTTCGCCGCCGGTCGTGGCCGGCACACGCATGAGCTGAAGAAATCGGCCGACGCCGTGCTCGAGATGCACGACAAGATCTCCTTCGTTCAGCTCGCTGAAATCGATCTGCGCGCGATTTCGAGTTAGTTTTTCGGCGCGCTGCAATCGGCGGCGGCCATGCGCGGGAAAGCGGCCAAATAATTCCGCAGCTGAGAGCACGACCAGGTTTCCCTCCGGAAAACAGAAACCGCGCGCGAGCGTGCCTTCGGCGAGCTCGACGCCATCGAGTGCTCCGCGCGTCGGCTGCATGATTTCACGAAAGCGCTCGATCTCGCCTTCGGTTTGGAAATAGATCACCACGCGCGAACCATCCGCGTGCCACCGTTTCAAGCGCTCGCCCAGTTGGGCGCGCTTGGCATCGACGAGCATGAAATCCCCCATCGCGAATTCGCCGGCGTCGCAATCTTGAAAGGCGCCGGAAAAGTCTTCTACTGGGGGGACGGTCTTCGTCGCGTCCGCTGAGGGCGCATAGGACGCAAAGGTCGCCTCTCCCAGCCAGCCTTCGCCGATCAGGACGTCACTCTGGTCTCCCTCTTCGGGATCGATCGCGATACGCAGATGATCTCTCGCAATGTAGCTGCCGGCAGTGCCGAATTGGTCGTCGGCGCTCGAAAGCAGGACATCAACCGATTGGAGATTGCGAACCGACGTCTGCGTGTCGATATCGAACTCACGGAGCGACTCGATGTCATCGTCGAAAAACTCTGCGCGAACCGGCGATTGCGCCTGCCATGAATACAGATCGAGGATGCCGCCACGGACTGCGAATTGACCGCGTGCCGTTACCTGGGCGACGCGTTCATATCCGGCCTCCACGAGCGTTTCAATCAGTCGCCCCAATGTCTTGGTAACGCCTTGTCGAAGCGACAGGACTGCGGATTTCAGCGCGGCAGGTTCTGGCGCGGCCTGCTCGATTCCAGCACGCGTCACGACGACAATTTGCGGGTGTTTATTACGATCGATTTCAGTGAGGACTGCGAGGCGCTCAGCGGCGATTTCGGGGTCGGGCAGGATGTTTTCGACCGCAGCGAATTCGGCCTCCGGAAGAAAAACGGCGTCTGGCGCCCAGTTCAACAACGACTCGTAGAGCGATTCCTGCGACCTGACGTTCGCGCAAATCACCCAGACCGTGCAGTCCATTTTTGCTGCGATCGCGGCGACGAGCAACGGCTGCGCGGGCTCAGTCACGTGCGAGAACGTGACAGGCCGCACGCCCTGCGCGATCTCCCGCAATTTAACCGATATCGTTGCTGTGCCAGCGACGACGGAAACCAGCGGTTGCTTGCCGGAATTTTGCACCGGCAACGTTTCGCCGAATCCGTCCGAACTTCAACGAGGCAGCATCCCGGCCGCTGCCTAGATTTGTCGTCCGACAGCTTCGGCGACCGCGCGAAGACGCGGGATGAGCGTTGCGAAATCTTCAGGGAGGAGCGCCTGCTCGCCGTCGCTCTTCGCAAATTGCGGCGTCTCGTGCACTTCGATCATGAGTCCGTCAGCTCCGGCCGCGAGAGCGGCGAGCGACATTGACGGCACGAAATCGCGTAGCCCAATGCCGTGAGTCGGATCGACGACAACAGGCAAGTGCGTCTTCGATTTCAAGATTGGAACGGCGTTTAAATCGAGCGTGTAGCGGGTCGCGTTCTCGAACGTCCGAATGCCGCGCTCACAAAGAACGACGTTCATGTTGCCTTCACTTAAAATGTACTCCGCGCTCATGAGCAGATCGTTGATCGTCGCGCTGAAGCCGCGCTTGAGCAGAACTGGGAGCGGGCTGCGGCCAACTTCTTTTAAGAGAGAAAAATTCTGCATGTTGCGTGCGCCGATTTGCAGGCAATCCGCGTAGCGTTCCACAACGCTCAGGTCGCGCGCGTCCATAATTTCCGTGATGACCGGCAGACCAGTTTCACGGCGCGCTTCCGCGAGGAAGCGCAGCCCATCTTCGCGCAAGCCTTGGAAGCTGTAGGGCGAAGTGCGCGGTTTAAACGCGCCACCGCGCAAGATCGAGGCGCCGAGCTGCTTTACCGTGCGGGCGATCGATGAAATCTGCTCCTGGCTTTCAACCGAACAGGGGCCGGAAATCAACGCTACTTTCTCAGTCCCGCCGATCTTGACGTTACCGATCGCGACGGGAGACGCGTTTCCGCGGAATTCGCGTGCCGCGAGTTTGTAGGACTTAACCACGGGCACGATCGCTTCGACGCCGGGCATCGTCGCCAACGGATTTTCGCGAATGAAATCATCGGATCCGATGACGCCGATGATGACGCGCGAGGCGCCGCGGCTGATTTGCGCATCCAGGCCAAACTCGCGCACCCGCGCAACGACGCGATCGATTTGCTCTTCGGTAGCGTTCGGTTGCGTGATGATGATCATTGCTCGTGGGCCAACGTTCCGAGCATGCCAATCACAGACGGCAAGTGCAAGCCGGGAGCCGCGAACGGCTCGAGCCTCTAGTTCGTAATCGTAACCGGAGTGCCACCGGAAACAGATTTGAAGAAGTTTTCCGCCATGAACTCCGGCATGCGGATGCAGCCGTGCGATGCCGGATATCCTGGCAGGTAACCGGCATGCATGCCGACACCACCGACGATCCGCATGAAGTAGGGCATCGGCGCACCTTTAAAATGCGTGCCCGGCGGTTTTGGGTCCTTCTCCACATCGACATTCGGAACCACGACGTTTTCGGCCGAGTCGACGTAATCACCATATTTGCTCGAGACGTGGTTCACGTCCTTTTGCGTAATGCTGAACGTCCCCGCCGGTGTCGCCAAACCTTCGCGCCCGGTCGATAACTGCGAGATGCCGACGAGCTGACCACCTTTGTAAAAATAGGCACGCTGTTCGCTGAGCTTGATTTTGACCGAGGGCTTGCCCGAGACGCCATCGCCATCCCAGTAGGAAACAGTGTCCTGAGGCGCCCCGCCTGAAACCGCGCCGGGGCCGTAGACCCCACCGAGATATTGGGTTCCCCCCGCAAAACGCGGATCGTCGCCATCGCAAGCGCTTAGCAACAGGACAACGGCAGCGGTGAATCCGAAAATCGGGAGGCGCAGAAGAGGGGGAAACATAAGAATATTTTGGAAGCGGGTTTCTAACGCCCATCGAGTTGAAAGTCAAGGCATCCACCTTCGCTCCGCTACCGAGCCAGCTTGAATTCTTCTCATGTTCACGCACTGTTGCGACCGTTCGCGTTTTGGTTTCGCATTATGCCCACCTACGAATATTCCTGTGAAAAATGCGGAAAGAATTTCGATGTGGTTCAATCAATGCGCGACGAACAGTTTCGTGAGTGTCCGAAAGAGCTTTGCCAGCAAAAGAAATGGGGACACGGCAAGGTAAAACGGCTGCTCGGCGCCGGCGCCGGACTTATTTTCAAAGGCTCCGGGTTCTACATTACCGATTACCGCAGCGATTCGTATAAAGAGGCCGCCAAGAAGGACGCCCCCGCAGTGACCCCGGCCACGGATTCAAAAACCGCCACAACGAAAGAGGGTGCGAGTGCCCCTCCGGCAAAATCTTCGACCCCTTCCATCACGACGGCGAAGCCAGCGGAATCGAAACCTAAAAAGTCAGCGAACGAATGATCAGGTCTTCCCGGAATGCTGCAACTGTAGCAGTTTCTGGCTAGCTAAGATCGCTGCCGCGCGGTTACGCTCCGGCTTGTTCTGTCCCATGAGCGTTCGTGATTTGATTCGCCTGATCGCGGTCAGTTGCCTTACGGCTATCCCGGCTGCTGCGGCGGAACGAAGCGTCAGCACATCGCGGCAATTCCTCGTCTTTGCAGCCGACGTGCGTTTGCGCGGCGCGATTTGCGATCTGGCGGAACAAACGAAAGCCAAATTGCTTCGCCTGACCGAGCAACGCGACGAATGGAAAACGCCGATTCTCGTCAATGCTCAACTTGCCCAGACCAATTTGCCGGAAGCGCCGCCGGCCGCCCTCGTTTTCAGTCAGACCGGCTCCGGGCTGAAGCTTCAGCTCGATCTTGCGATTCGCGCGGATGTGAATGCGTTCGAGGTTCAGCGCAATCTGCTGCGCGCGTTGCTTCTCGAGATGGCTTACCGCGACCGATCGGATCTCGCTGCGGGTACCGCCTTTACCGAACCGCCGGACTGGTTGCTCGAAGGGATCGTCGCGTTCAATGCAGACGATCAAGCCACGTCGACTCGGGATGCGCTGGCTGTTCTGGCAGATTCGAAACAGATCACGCCGCTCCCCGCATTCCTGGGACAAGATCCATCACATTTCGATGCGACAGCGCGATCCCTCCATCGCGCACAGTCAATCGCGCTCCTCCGGCTCCTGGTCGAGCTGCCGGAAGGACGGAAACGGCTCGGTAACTTGATCGCGAATCTGCCGGCAGCTTCAAACGATAACCTCATCGCTTTGACGCAACATTATCCCGAACTGAATCGGCCGGCCGTCGAACTTCAGAAACTCTGGTCCTTAGCGGTTACGCGTCTCGCAGCGTCATCGAACGGACAGCTTCTTTCAATTGAGGAAACGGAACGTGCGCTTGAAGAAACTCTGCAGGTGGAAATCGTGCACGCTCGAGATAAGCCGCAGCGGCTGCGGTTAGAGGAATTCCAGAAGTTTGTCGGGATGGCCGAGTCAGCGCGCGCGCTTCGTAGGCTGCAGCAGCAACTCATTGTTCTCTCAGGGCACGCCAATCCAATTTACGGGACAATTGTCACCGGTTACGAACGGGTCGTGTCTGAATTGAGCCGGCGGAAAACGAAAAAGGTTCCACGGCAGCTCGCCGCGCTGGGCATCGTGCGTCAACAAATAGGCGGCCGGATGGGCAAGATTGCCGATTACATGAATTGGTTTGAAGCGACGCAATCGCGCAGGAAGAGCGGGGCGTTCGATGATTACATGCGAGCCGCCGATCGCGCTCTGTTGCCGGAAACGCGGCGGCGCGATGCGATTTCCATCTATCTCGACGCGCTCGAAACGCAGCTCGGAAACTAAACCGCTATGGCGCAAAATCTGGAGAACACGATTGATTACGTCGAGATGGCGTCGCGCGATCTCGCCGTCACCAAGGAATTTTTCCGCGCGTTGTTCGGCTGGAAATTTGAAGATTATGGGCCGGACTATTGTGCGTTCGAGGACGGGCGAATCGCCGGCGGCTTCTACGCGTCAGAAACCGTCGCGAGCGGTAATTCCGGCGCGCCCTTACTCGTCGTTTATCGCAAGGAACTCGAACAGGCGCACGCAGACGTTACGCGTCTGAGTGGGCGTATTTCGCGCGACATATTTGAGTTCCCGGGCGGACGCCGCTTTCATTTCGAAGCGCCTGGCGGCGGTGAGTTTGCAATCTGGTCCGATAAATAAACTGGAGATCGGGCGCGAAAGGTTGCCGCCGCAGTCCTGACGCGTATCGTAGCGGGCGCTCGCAGTCAGCGCATTTCGCCATGCAAAAAATTGGATTTGCCGAAGCTCTCGATTCCATCGTAGCGAGTGACCCGCGCTATCACCGGGACGCGTACGTTTTTTTGCGTGACGCGCTCGACTTCACGACGAAGCAGCAGAAGAAAATCAAAGGCGCATCCGTGCGTCATGTTGCTGGGCCGGAGTTGCTCGAAGGCGTGCGTCATTATGCGCTAAAGGAATTTGGGCCGATGGTGATCACGGTTCTTTCCTTTTGGGGTATCCGCCGCTGCGAGGACATCGGGAACATGGTGTTCAACCTGATCGGCGCCGGGATTTTCGGAAAAACAGAGGACGATTCGCTGGAAGATTTCAAGAGCGTATTCGATTTCCACGAAGCGTTCGTGAAACCGTTCGAACCGGAGAAAACCATATTGCCGAAACCGCCCCGTCTGCCCGCCCCGAAAGCGTCATGACGCGAGCCGCGCCGCTCGCCGCGCTCTTCTCCCTTTGTATGATCAACACCGTGCACCTCCAGGCAGCTCCTCCGGAGACCAATCCCGGCATCACCTTTCCGCCGAATTCCGCGCAGAAACGGGTCCTCCCGAATGGCCTCACGGTCATCGTGCAGGAGGACCGGAGCGCGCCGGTCGCAAGCGTGCAGGCGTGGTGCGGCACTGGAAGCGTCGACGAGGATCAACATCTCGGAGCAGGCCTCTCGCACATCCTTGAGCACATGCTTTTCAAGGGCACAAAGACCCGCGCGGCAAATGCGATTGCGCAAAAAATCCAGGACGTCGGCGGTTACATCAATGCCTACACTTCCTTCGATCGCACCGTTTTCTGGATCGATGTGCCGAAAGATGGAACGGCTACCGCGCTCGACGTTTTGTCGGATGCGATGATGAACTCGACATTGCCCGCGCAAGAGTACGGCAAGGAACAGGAAGTGATCCGGCGCGAGTTCGCGATGGGCATGGACGATCCCGATCGCATGGCCGGTCAATTGCTTTTCGCAACCGCATATCAGCGGCATCCATACCGCCTGCCGGTCATCGGCCAGATTGAAGTCTACAACCAGCTCACGCAGGAGCAGGTGATGGAATACTACAAGGCGCGCTATGTGCCGAATAATCTAACATTCGTCGTCGTCGGGGATGTGGATGCCGAAGCGATTTATCGACAGCTCGACGCGTTCTTCAAAGATTATCCCGAGAAATCGCTTAAGCCCGTCTTCATCCCGGAGGAACCCTTGCAGCTCGGCCGTCGCGAGGTCCATGAGGAATTTCCGACGGAACTGACGCGGCTTTCGCTCGCCTGGCACATTCCGGAAATCACTCACCCCGATGTTCCCGCGATCGATCTGCTCTCGACGATTCTCGGCGATGGACGCAGCTCGCGCTTGTACCGGCGCGTGCGCGAGCAGGCGGGCCTCGCCTTTGGCGTTTCTGCCTTTTCTTACACACCGGGTGATCCGGGGTTACTCGGCATTGATGCCACGGTCGAACCTGCCAAACGCCCGGCGACGCAGCAGCTCATTCTGCAAATTCTTGATGAAATAAAGAAGGCTGGCGTCACAACCGAGGAACTTGCGAAAGCGAAAAAGATTTCGCTCAGCCATCATCTCGGTTCCCTCACGACGATGCGCGGTCAGGCTTCGGATCTCGGGTCAAATTGGTTCGTCACGCGCAACCTCGATTTTACGCGGAACTATCTCGACGCGGTGCAAAAGGTCACCGCGGACGACGTTCGTCGCGTTGCCGCGAAGTATCTCACCGACGACAACCTCACGATTGTCTCGCTCAATCCGAAAGGGTCGGCGGTTGCAAAAACCGAGATCCCGAAAGCCATCGTCGCGGGCGAGGTGCAGAAGATTGAATTATCGAATGGCCTTCGCCTTCTCGTGCGCGAAGATCGGCGGCTGCCGTTGATTGCGATGACGGCAGTATTTCGCAGCGGTCTACTGGCGGAGACCGAGCAAACAAACGGCGTCACTTATTTAATGGCGAAAACGCTGCTGAAAGGCACGAAGACGCGTACCGCCGAACAAATCGCGGACACGATCGAGGCGGTCGGCGGCAGCATCGGAAGCGACGCGGGCAACAATAGCGTCGGCATTTCGATTGATGTGACGCAGCCCGATTTGAAACTTGGGGCCGAACTGCTCTCGGACATTCTCTTGAACGCCACCTTCCCGGAAACAGCTATCGCCCGCGAAAAGGAGGTGCAGCTCGCCGGCATCAAGGAAGACGAGGAGCAGTTGACGACCGTCGCGCGCGACCTGGTGCGGAAAGAGCTTTTCTCGCAGCATCCCTACGCACTTCGCAATAAAGGTTCCGCCGAATCAGTTCCGCGCCTGACACAGAAGGAACTCGTTGAATTCCGGGATCGTTATCTTGTCGCGAAGAACGGCGTCATTTCCGTCTTCGGAAACGTGAAAGCTGCGGAGGTAAAGAAATTGTTCGAGCAACTGCTGTCCGGCATGAAACCGGGCGTGCTCGCATTGACCGATGCACCGAAACCACCGCCCTTCGCGAAGATGGTTGCGGCGGAAAGCCTCAAAGACAAAACACAGGCGGTCATCATGATTGGATATCCGGGAGCGGACATGTTCAGCAGCGATCGTTACGCGCTTGAACTGATTGATGAGGCAAGCAGCGATCTCGGTTCGCGTTTTTTCATCCGCATCCGCGAGCAGATGGGCCTCGCCTACTATGTCGGCGCGTCGCAAATGCAGGGACTCGTGCCGGGATTGTTCCTGTTTTATCTCGGGACCGATCCGCAAAAAGTGGAGCAGGTGAAAACCGAGCTGCTCGATGAGATTCACAAAATGGCTGCGGAGGGCCTGAGCGATGAAGAACTTTCCCGCGCGAAGAAGAAGCTGATCGGGCAGCAGCAGATTGCCAATCAGAGCAACGATTCGTTCGGTCACATGGCCGCGCTCGACGAGCTTTACGGCCTTGGATTCGCGCACTACAAAACGCTCGAGCATGATGTGCAGGCGGTGACACTGGACGACGTGAAGCGCGTTGCGGCCAAATATTTTCTCAATCAGCCGTACGTCCTCGCGACGGTGCGGCCTGCAGACAAACCGGCGACGGCAAAAACGAAGTAACTATGGCTGAAGTTCAAACGCATTCACAGAGTGGCGAGCTTTCGCAGCGCTTCATCGAGTTCGTCATGATGCAGGCGCAGAACGCCGCATTATTTCTCGGACAAATCCCGAATCCGCAGACCGGCCAGGGCGAGGTGAACCTGGAGCTTGCGAAAATGTTCATTGATCAACTCGCGATGATTCAGGAGAAAACACGCGGCAACCTCACGAGCGAAGAAGCCGGGGTCCTCCGCAGTACCTTGTCGAATTTGCAGATCGCGTTCGTGGAAGTGTCGCGACAGTCGGGAAGCCCGGCGTCAACAGAGCCGAAATCTTCCGTGCCGGAAACTCCAGTTGCCGATACGCCGCCGTCCTCGCAGGCGGAGCAGGCCCCGCAAGCGAGTGTCGCCGCGCCGGAGCAGGGCGAATCGCGCAAAAAGTTCACGAAGAGCTACGGCGCGTAATCGCAGCGGCTCTTTCTTTAAGACCGCCGCGGCAATCGCGCCGCACGTATCTAGAGCGTGCCGACTACCGCGAAAACGGTAAGTAAGAAAAAGGTCGCCGACCTCAAGGTCGTCAACGATCCGGAAGAGGCCGCCGAGGAAGCGGGCCTGCGCTACGTCAGCGACAGCACGCAGGGTTACACCCGCAAACGAAAAGGCGACGATTTCGAGTACTTCGACACCGACGACAAGGAAATTACAGACGAAAAACGCGTTCTCCGCATCAAGCGCCTGGCGATTCCACCGGCATGGGAGCGAGTTTGGATCTGCCCCTACTCAAATGGACACATCCAGGCGACGGGCTGCGACGCGCGAAAGCGCAAACAATACCGCTACCACGAGCGCTGGCGGGAGGTCCGGGATGAAGGGAAATATGAAAAAATAGTGCTCTTCGGCCAGGCGTTGCCGAAGATTCGCCGCCGACTTGAGAAAGATCTGCCGTTGCCCGGATTGCCCCGGGAAAAGGTGCTCGCTACGGTCGTCGAGCTGCTCGAGCGCACCTTCATTCGCATCGGCAACGAAGAGTACGCAAAGGAGAATAAATCTTTTGGCCTGACGACTCTGCGTAACCGGCACGTTGATGTCGAGGGGACGGCGGTGCGCTTTCAGTTCCGCGGGAAAAGCGGGATCGATCACGACAAGAAGATTCACGATCGCCGCCTCGCAAAAATCATTCGCAAACTCCAGGACCTGCCGGGCCAGGAATTGTTTCAGTACGTCGACGATGCTAGAGAGATTCACAACGTCACCTCACAGGACGTGAACGATTACCTGAAGGAGATTACCGGTGAAGATTTCACCGCGAAAGATTTTCGCACGTGGGCCGGGACGGTCCTGGCCTCGATCGCGCTGCGCGCGCAGGACACGTTCGACAACAAAAAGCAGGCAAAGAAAAACGTGACGGCCGCGATCCGGGCCGTTGCGCAAGTGCTCGGCAACACCCCGGCGGTCTGCCGCAAGTGTTACATCCATCCCGTCCTCATCGAAAGTTACCTCGACGGCACCCTGGCACAAAGCTTGAAGCAGAAAACTGAAGAGACATTGCTCGAGAAAATCGATGACCTCCGCTCCGACGAAATCGCCATCCTCGACTTCCTCCGCGAGCGGCTCAGCGAAAAA
>JBDUAZ010000127.1:0-11021 GCA_040004385.1 Chthoniobacterales bacterium
CGCCGGATAAAACTGCGGTTTGCCCATGTAATCGGGTTTCTTGTCTTCGCTCTTACCGATAAGGATGCACTGCGGGGGACACTCCTTCTCGCAAATCTTGCATGCGACGCAGCGTAACCCGGCTTCCGGATCGTTGTCGTAAACAAGAAATGGGAAGTTCCGATAGTTCTCCGCGAGCGGGGTGCGCTCTTCCGGATACTGGACTGTAGTCAGGCGGTCCTTCTCAAAGTAACTCCCGACGAAGTTCCGCAGGGTCACGCCCATGCCGTTTAGGATACCTGAACCGATCATCGATCTACTTCCCCCATGACAATGTCGATGCTGCCTAGTATGACCATAACGTCCGCGACCGTATGGCCCAGACACATATCTTCCAGGACGGTCAGGTTAATAAAACTCGGAGGACGCACGCGGTAACGGTATGGGTTTCCGCTGCCGTCGCTGATTAAGTAGAAGCCCAGTTCACCCTTAGGGCCTTCGATACGTCCATAAGCTTCGCCGATAGGCGGCCGAAAACTGCGAATCTTGACCTTGGGATTGGTCACGGGGCCGGCAGGAATTTGCGCGAAAGCCTGCTGCAAGATACCGATGCTCTCGCGCATCTCGAGCGCGCGCATCATCAACCGGTCGTAACAGTCTCCATGATCACCGAGGGGCACGCGGAACTTGAAGCGCGGATAGAAGCCGTACCCATCGACCTTACGAAGGTCATAGTTCACGCCGCACGCACGTAGCATTGGTCCCGTAATTCCTGCATTCACCGCCAGCTCCGCAGATAGTTTGCCAACGTGTTGGGTGCGCGCGATCACGATCTCGTTCGAGAGGATTAGTTTTTCGAATTCATCCAGGAACCGCGGAAATTTATCGACGATGGTCTTCGCTCGTCCCATCCAATCAGCCCCCGCGTCCACCCGGCAGCCACCGAAACGCATGTAGTCACACATCATGCGTGAGCCAGAAAGCGACTCGAAAAGGTCGAGAATCTTCTCGCGCTCGCGGAATGCGTACATAAGCGGTGTCCCCCACGCGCCCATGTCGCTCAACAGAAAGCCGAGGAGCGAGGCGTGATTTTGCAATCGCGTCAGCTCCGCCAGAATGACCCGCAGGTATTCAGCGCGCTCGGGAACTTCGATACCAGCGAGCTTCTCGACACTGAGCGCATAGGCCCAGTTGTTTGTCATGGAACAAAAGTAATCGAGCCGATCGGTGTAAGGCATCGAGCCGAGGTAACTTGTGTTTTCGCCGATCTTTTCGTGATTACGGTGCAGGTAACCGAAGACCGGCTTTAGCTTGCGAACGATTTCGCCATCGAGCGCCACGTTCATGCGGAAGACGCCATGCGTGGAGGGATGCTGCGGGCCCATCGAGACTTCGAGCAGCTCGCCGTCGAGCCGCGAAGTCATTGCCGGTGGCGGGGGCGACTCGATCATCTCGCGCATCGTCGCGCTCATGATTGCCCGGTCAGGTTTTCCGCGCCGTCGATCGCGGGGCGCGGGGCGTAATGCTGTTTCGCCTTCTCCAGCACCTCGTCGTGCGGGGTCGGCTCGTATTCGTAATCATCCGGTTCACGATAGTCTTTGCGCATCGGATGATCGACAAATTCGTCCCACATCAAAATGCGCCGGAGATCCGGATGACCGTCGAAACGGACGCCATAGAGGTCGAAAATTTCGCGCTCTTGGAATTCGGCGCTGCGATAAACCGTCATGAGTGATGGCAACCGCGCGCCTGCTGAGCGGTCTGAGGTGCGCAGCCGAATGGGGACCGGACCATGTTTGAGCGTCATCGAGTAAAGGTGATAGACGACTTCGAGATAGCCGGGGAACAGCTCCTCATGCGTCTCATCCACTTCCTTTTCGGCTCCGTCGATGACCTGCGTTATCTTGACGGTCTTTTTAACGGTGCGATCCAGCCAGTCGACGCCGGTGACATTGGAGCAATGATCGAGCCGCAGAGCAGGATCATCGCGTAAAAACCTTACGACAGCGGTCGCATTTTCGTTATCAAGCAGAAGCGAATCCTGGCGCGCGGGACCTGGATTCGCGATGATCTCAAGCTTCGCACCGGGCACCGCTGCTTCCGCGCGAGCTTTGATTTCCTCGAGCGACTCCATTCGTTAGGCGCGCTCTAGCGCGGGCGGACGGAAGACGTCAGGATTATTCGGCGGCTCCAAATCGTGCGCGCCGAAGGCCGGCACCGGGAATTCACTTGGCTGGGCCGGGTCGAGAAAATCGGCCTTGCCACGGCCGGTCAATTTCTGTCCGTCGATCTTCTGCTGCAGTTCCATGAACGCGTGCAGGAGCGCCTCCGGCCGCGGTGGGCACCCGGGAATGTAGACATCGACCGGGATATAGCGATCGATGCCCTTCAGCACGTTGTAACCCTGCTTGAACGGCCCGCCGGAAATCGCACACGCACCCATCGCGATCACATACTTTGGATCAGGCATCTGGTTGTAGAGCCGGACAATTTGAGGCGCCATTTTTTTGGTGACGGTGCCGGCAACGATCATGAGATCGGCCTGCCGTGGCGATGGGCGAAAAACTTCGCCGCCGAAGCGCGCGATGTCGTAACGCGAGGCAGCGGTTGCGATCATCTCGATCGCGCAACAGGCGAGCCCGAATTGGAGCGGCCAGATCGAGTTCTTCCGTCCCCAGTTATAAAGGTCCTGCATCGAGGTGACCCAGATCCCCTGTTTTTGCAGCTCGCTGCGAAGCCCTTCGTCGATTAGATCGCTCATCCCTGTGAACCCGCTCTTATCTCGCCCAATCTAAACATCCTTTGCTCCAAGCCCAAACGAGTCCTTCGAGGAGCAAGAGCAGAAAAATCAGCAACGCAACGAACGCTCCCACCGGCAACCCCGTGAACGCGACGGCAAACGGCACGAGGAAAATCGCTTCGACGTCGAAAATCAAAAAAATGATGGCGTAGAGATAATACTGCGATCGGAACTGCACGTGCGCTTCGCCCGTCGATTCGATGCCGCACTCGTAGGTCGCATTCTTTTGCGCCCCTGGTTTTGGCGGTTGGAAGATTTTTCTCCAAAGCCACGCGAGCGCGAGCGGCGCCAGCGGAAACACCAGAGCCACGCCGCAGAAAATGACGAGAAAAAAATAGGGCGCCGGCGTCATCCGAGGCTATACGACGCCCTGGTCCATCATCGCGTTCGCCACCTTGAGGAAACCGGCGATGTTCGCGCCATTGACGTAGTTTCCCGGCGTCCCGTATTTCTCGGCCGTTTGGGCACAGACCCGGTGGATCGCTTTCATAATTATTTGCAGGCGGCTGTCCACCTCCTCCCGCGTCCAGGACATGCGCATGCTGTTCTGCGCCATTTCCAGTCCTGAGGTGGCGACCCCGCCCGCGTTCGCGGCCTTGCCCGGGCCGTAAAGGATCTCCGCATCGAGAAACTGATTTACGCCCTCAATGGTGGTCGGCATGTTCGCGCCTTCCGAGACGACGTAAACGCCATTCCGCAGAAGGTTGGTCGCGTCCTTGCCATTGATTTCGTTCTGGGTGGCGCTTGGGAAAGCGCACTGCGCTTTATGGTTCCAGAGCGGATTGTAACCGAGCGTTGGATCATGCGGAGTGTAAGTCGCGCTCTTAAACCGCTCGACGTATTCGGCGATCCGGCCGCGTCGCACGTTTTTTAGGTCCATGATGAAGCTCAACTTTTCCGCGGTGATTCCCGCTTCGTCATAAATGTAGCCGGCCGAATCCGAAAAAGTAAGCGGTCGCGCGCCCACGTTGATGAGCTTTTCGGCGGTGTATTGCGCGACATTACCGCTGCCGGAGATAAGGCAGGCCATGCCTTCGAGTCCTTCCTTGCGGGTTTTCAACATCTCGGCCGCGAAATAGACCGCGCCATATCCGGTCGCTTGCGGACGGATGAGGGAGCCGCCCCAGGTGAGGCCCTTTCCGGTCATGACGCCGGTGAATTCGTTCCGGAGCTTCTTGTACATGCCGAAGAGGAATCCGATTTCCCGGCCCCCTACGCCAATGTCTCCCGCCGGGACGTCGCGGTAAGGTCCGATGTGCCGGCAAAGTTCGGCCATGAAAGCCTGGCAGAAGCGCATCACTTCATTGTCACTCTTCCCTTTCGGATCGAAGTCGGACCCGCCCTTGCCCCCGCCGAGGGGCAACGTCGTTAGCGCGTTTTTAAAGACCTGCTCAAAAGCGAGAAACTTCAGGATCCCTAGGTTGACCGAAGGATGAAAGCGCAGTCCGCCTTTGTAGGGACCGATCGCGCTATTCATTCCGATGCGGTAGCCGCGGTTGACATGAATCTCGCCCTGATCGTCCTGCCAGGGAACGCGGAACATGATGACGCGTTCCGGCTCGATCATTCGCTCGATGATCTTCGCCTTGCGGTATTCGGGATGACGCTCCAGGACGAGAGCCAGCGACTCGACCACTTCCTGGACCGCTTGATGGAATTCCGGCTCCGCCGGGTTCTTGGCTTTTACCTCAGCCATCAACTGCGAAACGTCCTCGTTCATGAAAGCGATTTTTCCATTCGGCGTTAGCGGTGTTGAGAATGCCTAACTGGCGTCGCGATGCGCTCTAGCCTAAAAGACGAAGGTTCACCAGGCGGTTCCGGCCAGAAATCGAGGCTCAAGATATCTCATTACCGGCAGCAGGTTACTCCCGGTTTGGCGAGACAGAAGCAAAAAGTCCGCGGAATCTCTCCACAAAACTCACGGGTCGGCGGACCGGTCCAACGCCTCTTGCATCGGAGCGGGTTGATTGATCCGTTCGCGACGGGTCGATTCTGCCTTGATTAAAAAATCGCGCATCGCTTTGCTTCGTGCCGGTGAGCGGCGCATTTGTTGATCAGATCTTTGTTCGCGCGAAATCCGCGTTGCTCTCGCCTCTTGCCCACGCGCCGGAGTGGCTAACGCAGATCGTCTCCAGTCTCATTACTATTGCGACATTGCTCGGCGTGTTCATGGCGTTGTTTGCGCTCATGTCGCTGCTCGAGCGCAAAATTCTTGCGCGGATTCAGAATCGCTACGGCCCAAATCGGGTGGGGCCGTGCGGTCTGCTTCAGCCGCTCGCGGACGGAATTAAGATGTTGATCAAAGAAGACATCGTCCCGATTCGCGCGGACAAGGTCGTGCATTTCCTCGCGCCGATTATGGTCGCGGTGCCGGCCATTCTCGCACTCGGTGTGATTCCTTACGGGCGCAACATGACGCCGTTTGCCATCGACGGCGGCATTCTCTTCTTCTTCGCTGTCGGATCGGCAACGGAGCTTGCTGTCTTCATGGCTGGTTGGGGCAGCAACAATAAGTTCTCAATGCTCGGCGCGATGCGCGCGATCGCTCAGATGGTCAGCTACGAGTTGCCGCTCATTATCACTGTGCTGCCGGTCGTGATGATCGCCGGTTCGCTTTCGCCGGACGCGATCGTGGCTGCGCAGAGCGGCTATAAATTCGGCTTCGTGCCGCACTGGTTCGTGTTTACGCCATGGGGCGCAGCGACGTTCGTCTTGTTCTTCGTCTCCGGTCTGGTCGAATCGAACCGCACGCCGTTTGACGTGCCGGAAGGCGAATCCGAAATCGTGGCTGGACACATGACGGAATACTCCGGCTTTAAATATGCGATATTCTTTCTCGCCGAATACTTTGGCATGTTCGCGATCAGCGGGCTCGCCGTTACCCTGTTTCTTGGTGGTTGGCACGCACCGATCAGTTGGCTCGGCTTCATCCCGTCCTACGTCTGGTTTTTTGCGAAGCTCGGCGCGCTCCTCTTCGTCTTTATCTGGATTCGAGGAACGCTGCCGCGCATGCGTGTCGATCACGTGATGAACTTCGCCTGGAAATTTGTCCTGCCGATGGCGTTCGCCTGTATTTTGGCGGCGGCGGTTTGGCATTACGGCTCGCGCGGCATCGTCGGCTGGCTTTGGTCGCTTGCCGTCGTCGCGGTCTTTTACTTCGCGCTCGCACGCTTGATCGGCACGGGGAATAAATTCGCGCCGCGCACCTACCGCTTCGCCGAATGAACAGCGCCGCCTTCGTTGTGATTGCGATTGTGACGCTCGTCGCGGCGCTTGCTGCCGCCACGTTTACTCGACTGATTCACGCCGCGCTCATGCTCGCTCTTGCCTTCATTGGCGTCGCCGCGTTCTACTTTTTGCTGGGAGCGGAATTCGTCGGGCTGGTGCAAGTGTTCGTTTACGTCGGCGCCGTCGCGATCCTGATCGTCTTCACGATTCTGTTGACCAGGCGCGAGGCGGAAATAACGCGTGGCCCGAGCTGGGGCGGCATCGTAGTAGCAATCGCCGTCTTTGCCGGCTTGCTCTGGGCGATTTCCAAAACGCCATCGCTCTCGCTTCCTCCGACGAACATTGAACCGCTGACGGTGAAACGAATTGGCGAAATACTGATGACCGGTTACGTCTGGCCGCTGCAATGCGTCGGTCTCCTTCTCACGGCGGCGCTGATTGGCGCGATGGTTCTCGTCATCGAGGAAAAGCGCTGATGGCTCCGACGCTCGCATTGTTCCTCGTCATATCTGCCGCGTTATTTTGCATCGGTTTGCTCGCTGCGCTCAGCCGGCGTCACGCAATTTTCATCCTCATCGGCATCGAGATGATGCTCGCTGCCGCGAACCTGAATTTCGTCGCGTTCTGGCGCTTCGGGCCTCAGCCGCAGGAACCCACAGGCGTCATGGTCGCCATCTTCGCGATTGCAATTGCCGCCGCCGAAGCCGCGGTTGGTCTGGCGCTCGTCATTTCCGTTTACCGCCACTACCGCACGACGAACGTCGACAAACTCGACCAGCTCAAAGGCTGATCTCTTACTCGTGCTCGTAATCCTCAGATGACATCCTGGATCGTCACTAACCTTTGGTTGATCCCGGTAGTACCCCTCGCGATATCATTGCTGATTCTTGGCGTGAACAAGGGGCGACGCACCGCCGCAGCGTCGCTCGCCATAACCGGCCAAACCATCGCGTTCATGCTCGCGATCGCTGCGTTTCTGCCGACGCTGCAAACGCACGGATACCGCGCGTTCCACAATTTCACCTGGTTCACGTTCGGCAATCAGGCACTACGCATCGGCTGGGTACTCGATCCGCTCACCGCCGCGATGCTCGTGATGATCACGTTCGTCGCCCTCTGCATCTTCGTCTTCAGCGTCGGTTACATGGCCCATGACCAAAATTTTTCCCGCTTCTTCGCGTATCTCTCGTTTTTCACCGCCGCGATGCTGGGCGTCGTCATCGCGAACAGTTTGCTTCTTCTGTTCGTCTGCTGGGAGCTTGTCGGGCTCGCGTCGTATCTGCTGATCGGCTTCTGGATCGAGCGGCCCAGCGCGGCCGCTGCGGCAAAAAAAGCGTTCATCACCACGCGCATCGGCGATATCGGATTCTTCCTCGGCATTCTCTGGCTTTACGGCAGCAGCGGCACACTGCTTTTCTACGACGATGGACGCGGCTGCCTCGAAAGTGCGCTGCTCGTTGCGCTTGGTGCAAGCACGACGGCCATCGCGCTGCTGATTTTCTGCGGCGCGGTGGGAAAGTCCGGACAGTTTCCGCTGCACGTCTGGTTGCCCGATGCGATGGAAGGCCCCACTCCGGTGAGCGCGCTCATCCACGCAGCCACGATGGTCGCCGCCGGCGTGTTCCTGGTCGCTCGCGTCTATCCGCTCTTCTCGTCAGGCGCCGTCGGTGGCGTCACGACTTCTCTCACCGTCGTGGTGTGGATCGGCGTCATCACCGCGCTGATGGCGTCGCTGATCGCAATCGCGCAGTTCGATATCAAGCGCATCCTCGCTTACTCAACGGTTTCGCAGCTTGGGCTGATGATGGTGTCGTTAGGTGTGGGCGGAGTCGCTGCCGGCATTATGCATCTGATTGCGCACGGATTTTTCAAGGCGCTCTTGTTCCTTGGCGCCGGCTCCGTCATCCACGGCCTCCATCACGAGCAAGACATCCGCAAGATGGGCGCGCTCCGCGGGCTCATGCCGGTGACGTTTTTCACCTACGCAATCGGGATGATGGCGCTAAGTGGCGTGCCCCTGATTTTTTCCGGGGCATGGACGAAGGAGGAAATTCTGCACGCGACGGAGCGCTGGCCGAAATCGCACGTGCCGCATTATCTCATGATGGCAGGCGTCATTCTCACAGCGCTCTACATGACGCGCCAGATGATCTATGTGTTTTTCGGCAACCGACGCGCTGCCTCGGAGCATGCGCATGAAAGCCCGCGCGTGATGACGATGCCGCTCGTCGTGCTCGCCGCTTGCACGGTTGCATTCAGCGCCGCGGTCACGCCCGCGTGGCCATGGCTTCACAGCTATCTCAACGGGCACACCGCGCACTTCAATCTCGCGCTCCTGATCCAGCCAATGCTCTTCGTATCACTCGCGCTCGTGGCTCTGGGTATCGGTTTGGGGGTTCTGATCTATCGCCATGTTGGAGAGGCCGATCCGCTCGATCATGCGCAGCCGGCCCTCTTCCGCTTTCTCGCGAATCGCATGTGGCTGGACGAACTGTATGCGCACACTGTCATCGCCTTTAGCCGAGCCGCCGCGAGCGTTTCGGACTGGATGGATCGGCACGTCTGGGATGGCATCGTGCGCGGCTTCGGCAGACTCGGACAGATGTTTGGAATTCTGACCAAAGGTCTCGACGAACGAGGAATCAACGCCGGCGTCGATGAGGGCGTGACCGGAACACGGGGGATTGGACGTTTAATGTCCGCCGCGCACTCTGGCCAGATCCAGACATACCTTGGCGGCATCGCGATCGGCATGCTCGCGCTTCTCCTCCTCTACGCCTGGCTCGGATGATTACTCTGCTGATTCTTCTTCCTCTCGCAGGCGCGCTTCTCGTCAGCGTCGCGCGACAGAAGCACGCCCGCGCGATTGCGCTCGCCTTCAATCTCCTGACCGCGGGTTTGGCCATTATCTTCTGGCGAAACTTCGACATTGGCGCTGCTGGCCTGCAGTTCGTTGAACGCTACAGCTGGATACCTGGGATTGGCGCCGAATACCTCGTCGGGATCGATGGACTCAGTCTGCTGCTCGTGCTGTTGACGTCACTTCTCTTTCCGTTCGCCATCCTCGCGCAACGCGTCGGCCGCGGCTTCTGCGCGCTCATGCTTCTGACGCAGGCCGCGCTTTACGGCACATTCACCGCCCAGAATTTCATCCTCTGGTTTCTATTTTATGAGATGAGCCTGATCCCTTCGTTCCTGCTCATCAAAATCTGGGGCGGCGAAAAGCGGGACCGTGCCGCGACAAAGTTTTTTGTTTACACGTTCCTCGGCAGTGTCGCGATGCTGCTCGCGTTCCTTGGGATTTATTTGGCGAAGGGCACTTTCGATTTCGCCGCCCTCGCAGTGCTCGGGAAAACCGGCCTGCTCAGTGGCAATGCCGCATGGTTCGCCTTTGCCGGGATCTTTCTCGGTCTGGCAATCAAAGTGCCGCTCTTTCCATTCCACACCTGGCTCCCCGACGCCTACGAAGCGGCGCCCACGGGCGTCGCCATGGTGCTTACCGGCGCTCTCTCGAAGATGGGCGTTTACGGTTTCATCCGGCTGCTTCTCCCGCTTTTCCCTAACGAGATCAAAATCGTCGGGCCATGGCTGCTCGGGTTGGCAGTCTGCTCAATAATCTTCGCCTCATTGGCTGCGTGGGCACAACGCGACCTCAAACGCATGGTCGCCTATCTCTCCATCAATCACCTCGGCTACTGCATGCTCGGCCTCTTCGCGATGACCGCTCATTCCGCGCGGCCGCTCATCGAAATGCAAGCCGCCTTGAGCGGCGTCTTCATGCAAATCTTCAACCACGGCATCACCGCGGCCGCTTTGTTCTACTACGTGGGGTTGCTCGAGCAACGACGCGGCACCCGCGGCATCGACGACTTCGGCGGCCTCATGCAGCGCTCCCCGATTCTCTGCGCATGGATGAGCGTCGCAATGTTCTCCTCGTTAGGTCTGCCGGGCCTGAACGGATTTATCGGCGAGTTCCTCATCTTCAAAGGTTCTTTCGCCCTCGCTGCCGCGTTCACCTCCGTTGCTGTTTTCGGGCTCCTCTTTACCGCGATCGTTTTCCTGCGCGCGATGCAAGCGCTCTTCAGCGGCCCGCTTAGCGAAAGTTGCATTGCCTTTCCCGACCTCCTGCGCAGCGAAAAGCTGGTCGTTGTCCCGGTTACGATACTGATGTTCGCCATCGGCCTCGTCCCGCAGTTCGTCTTCAACATCTTCAACACAACTGTCGTTCAGATGACGCGGCTGCTTGCCTAACCGCACCGGGATGAAAAACGAAATCATTCCGGCGGCTCGAATCGCACAGTCAATTTATCTGCTGCGCGGCCAGAAGGTGATACTGAGTCAGGATTTGGCGTCGCTTTACAGCGTGACGGTTGGGGCGTTGACGCAGGCAATGAAACGAAATGCGGATCGCTTTCCAAAGGACTTCGTGTTTCAGCTTACGGCTAAGGAGTTTACAAACTTGAAATCACAATTTGTGATTTCAAGTTGGGGCGGTTTGCGAAGGCGACCTTATGCCTTCACCGAACAAGGAGTAGCAATGCTCTCCAGCGTGCTGAAGAGCGACCGCGCCGTTAAGGTGAATATCGCGATCATGCGGGCGTTCGTAAAACTACGCCAGGCGCTTGAAACAAATCGCGAACTGGCGCGCAAGTTTGCTGAACTGGAAAGCCGTGTCGGTAAACATGACAGCGAAATCGCCGCGATCATCGACGCGATCCGGCAGTTGATGACGCCGCCGCAAAAGGCGCCTCGCGAGATCGGATTTCATGTTCGTGAAAGCGCACCGCGATATCGGACGCGCAAACTTCGATGATCGCCTGGACGATTTACATCTCCTTCGCCGGAGCAGTTGTGCTCCTCTTCCTGCCGCGCGTGTTTGCGCGCTGGATCGCGCTCGTCACGGCAGCGGGGGGATTAGCAATTGGTCTTGGCGCCTTCTTCTGCGACGACATCAAA
This sequence comes from Chthoniobacterales bacterium, assembly GCA_040004385.1. GTDB lineage: Bacteria > Verrucomicrobiota > Verrucomicrobiia > Chthoniobacterales > UBA10450 > JBDUAZ01. Next base: position 10,964 of record JBDUAZ010000127.1, read on the forward strand.
TCAGCGCCCCTTACGACCATCACCCGCGTCCCGTGGGTGCCGATGCTCGGGATGAATT
>JBDUAZ010000124.1:0-3263 GCA_040004385.1 Chthoniobacterales bacterium
GTGTGGATGTAGTCCGCCATCAGCTTTAGATCGTCGCCGTGGATGTAGTAATTGACGCCTCCGGTGATTGATTGAACATCGTCGTTCGCGATCTGACCGGGATTAAAACTTTCCCACTTGGCGACCAGCTGAAGTTTCTTCGGCAGCACGAAGTAGCTGCCCATGACATAATAACCATTCGCCTCGAATTCGCTGAAGGCCGGTAGTACCCCCGTGACCGTGCGCGGCCGTACGCGCTCGTCGAGGTACTCGCCGACCAGATCGAACGGGCCAAGATGAAGTGATGCATCCATGCCGTAGCCGCGTCGCTCATCTGCAGACGGCAGGACAAACGAGGAAAGCGAGCCATCGCTCCCTACGGAAAGATTGCCGGTCTGGGAAACATTGACGCCGCGGTCGTCGCGACTGGTGAAGTAATTGCCGCCGATTTTGACCGAGGCATCCTGGCGGCCGAGTTTTCCGTTATAAAGCTGTGCTTCGAGCCGGGCTGCGTACATGTATTCGTTGTTGTCATTCGTCGTGGTGTTGCGGCCATTGCCGTTAAAAATTCCAGCGGAATAGCTCAGCAAATCTTTGCGATCGGGCCAGATTGCGGCGAACGGTTTTCCCCAGACTTGCACCCCGATTTGCCTCTCCGGCGTTAACGCTTCGCTAACCTGGCTGCGCTCGATCGTGAACAGCTTCGTATCGGATGTTAGCTGTTCCAGACCGAACGGCGCCTTGTATTGTCCGAGCTTGACGTTCGCTTCCGGCAGGAGATGCCAGTTAATGAAGACATCCGTTGCGTCGAACGATACGCGATTAGTATTGTTTGCCAGCGTGCGACCGTTCGCATCGCGCACGTTGAGACCGGTGTCATTGAATTCAAAGTCCCCCTCGAGTTTGAAGTCGAATTGCTCCGCAAAGTCGCCGCTCACGTTGATCCGTGCGCGACGCAGTCTAAATCGGTCCTTCGTTTTCGCAGTGAGTGGTCCCGGGAACCGTCCATCATACGCCGACACGTCGCCGACCTCATACTGACCCTGCACAAAACCGCCCAAAACCAGTTTTGTTTCGGAAGCGCCTGGAACGACGTAAATCGGCTTCTTTTCCTCCACCGATTGCTCGACAACGGTTTTGCCATCCGGACCAATGGCCTTGGTCGTTTTCGTAGCGAGCGCGGGCGGCTTTTGCTTCTTTAAGTCGGCGACCTCGCGCTTCAACTCCGCGTTCTGCGTTTGCAGAGTTTCTACGGCCGCTTCCAGGCGCGCTAATCGATCGGCTTCGGTATCGGCCGCGTACGCGGTGACGGCGCCGAAGAGGTAAAGGGACAATGACAAGGCCCCCCCGGTCAGGCTGATAGTTATACTTCTCCGACGCAAAAAACGGCTGGTCGCTCTGGACATATGCCGCATTACGCATATGCGTTTGCGGAGATGCAAGAATAATTTCTACTTCTTCGGAAGCTGGTCGAAGCGGAACGTGCAGCAGCCCAGATCGAGCACATTTTTGTTTTTAGCGAGCTGTTTGCGGAACTTCTCGGCAATGAAGTATTCGCGCCGGTTAAAGTTCACCTGGAGATCGACGATCCCAGCGCTCCGAAGCACACGTAGATGTTTAGAGACGTTGTATTGGGAGAGCCCAAGTTTTGCCGCGAGTTCGTTGACGCTAAACGTGCGCTTCATGAGTGCACCGAGAATGCGGAGCCGCGACTCGTCGCCAAGAGCTTTTAACGACCTGATCCAGACCGTGCGATCGGGCATGATCCAGCTTACGCGATGCGCAGCGGGGCACCAAAGCTTTTGCTTCTGCATTCACGCTTCCATTTCCAGGACGAGACCCATAAGCTGCGCCTCGATGAAACATTTCCTCCTGCGCACCCTGATTCTCTTCTGCATGGCCGCATCGGCCATCAGTCTTTACGGCCAAGAGCCGACGCCTGTCGCCGCCGCGACCAGTGGCAACCTGGCTGCGCCCGCGATCAACAGCGCAGATCCCGCCGCTGCGACACGCGCGTGGCTGGATACCGTCCCAGCGGACAAGAGGGCGCGGTCGGACGCCTATTTCGAAGGCGGTTACTGGCTCATCCTCTGGAATTTTTTAATGGAGGCTGCCATTATGCTCTTCCTCCTGAGTTCGCGGATTTCCGCGCGCATCCGCGATTTCGCAGAGCGGACGACGCGTTTCAAAGCGCTGCAGGTAACGATCTACGTAATCGGATTCGTGCTGCTGACTTCGGCGCTCGGCTTCCCGCTAAACCTTTACGAACGTTTCTTCCGCGAACATGCGTATGGATTGGCCACGCAAAATTTTCCGCAGTGGTTTGGTGAGCAGCTAAAAGGACTGCTCGTTCAGTTGATCATCATGCCGCTTCTCTTGATCGCTCTCTATGCCGTCTTTCGTCGCGCCTCGCGTACCTGGTGGCTTTGGGGAACCGTCGTCGCCGTCTTCTTCATGATGGCCGCGATGATGCTCGCGCCGGTCTATATCGAGCCGCTATTTAATAGCTACAAGCCACTGAAGGATCCGGCCATCAGCGAGCCAATTCTTGCGATGGCTCGTGCTAATCAAATCCCGGTGACGCAGGTGTTCGAGGTCGACGCCTCGCGACAATCGAACCGCGTGAGCGCCAATGTCGCCGGTTTTCTTGGTACCACCCGCATCGCACTGAACGACAATCTGCTCAAGCAATGCACGTTGCCAGAAATCCGTCAGGTTATGGCGCACGAGATGGGACATTACATTTTGAACCACAGCGCAAAACTCGTCCTCTATTTCGGCGTCTTTATTCTATTCGGGTTCGCTGTCGTGCGGTGGGTTTTTGACGCGAGCGTGCGCAAGTGGGGTGAACGCTGGGGGGTCCGTGGTATCGCTGATCCGGCGGGTTTGCCTCTCCTGTCATTGATATTTAGCGCGGTGTTTTTCGTGCTCACACCGCTGGACAACACCGTCATACGCGTAACCGAGCGGGAAGCAGACGCGTTTAGCTTGAACACCTCGCGCGAGCCGGATGGGATGGCAAAGGTTGCGCTAAAACTCGGCAGCTATCGCAAGCTCGACCCAACTCCAATCGAAGAATTCATCTTCTTCGATCACCCGAGCGGCCGTGCACGTATCCGAATGGCGATGGACTGGAAGTCGGGGCGACTTCCGGCCGGGAGCCCGTAAGCGGGAACGCATCGAAGATCGCGTGCGCAGATTGCCGCAGTTCGCGCTGGAATGGCTTTAACGTGGAGCCTAGGGGGTTCGAACCCCTGACCTCCTCAATGCCATTGAGGCGCTCT
>JBDUAZ010000141.1:0-10961 GCA_040004385.1 Chthoniobacterales bacterium
AGGTGATGCAGCGGAGTGCAGGGCAACATCACGCCAAGGTTGGGATTTCCCGGCGCGATCGACGGCGCCAGGCGCGCGTCCTTTTCTCTCTCAAGCAAGACAATCGGCGCTTCCGGTGAAAGTAGCAGCCGCTCTTCGAGCTCCGAGATGCGACAAAGTTCTTGGGCTGCAGCCAGCGACCGAACCATGACCGCAAACGGCTTCTCCTCGCGATGCTTGCGTTCGCGCAGCCGCACGATGGCTGCTTCGTTCGTCGCCTCGACGATCAACTGGAATCCTCCGAGTCCTTTCAGCGCGAGAATGTTTCCAGCGCGCACTGCGTCGCTCGCGCGCTCAAGTGCGTCATTGGCGCGCGCCAGGATTTCGCCGCTCGCGTCCCACAATTCGAGCTGCGGCCCACAACGCGGACATGCGTTCGGTTGCGCGTGAAAGCGCCGATCACGGGGATCGTGATATTCTCGCTCGCAGTCGGCGCACATCTTGAAGCCCTTCATAGATGTGTTGGCTCGATCGTAAGGCAGTGCTTCGATGATCGAGAAGCGCGGGCCGCAATTCGTGCAGTTCGTGAAGGGATAGCGAAAGCGGCGATCGGTGGGATCGACAATTTCGCGCAGACAATCGGCACAGGTGGCGATGTCAGGCAGAATAAGCGCCGTCTTCTCGCCGCTCTCTTCGCTCTCGCGAATCTCGAACCCGCTGTAATTGACCGGATCGAGGAAGGAAGATTCGAAGCTCTGAAGGACGGCGCGTGGCGGTTTTTCCTTTTCCAAGCGCAGGAGAAAGCGGTCCAGCGAATCGCGCGCGCCTTCCACTTCAATGAAGACGCCTTGAGCGGAGTTTAAGACCCAGCCCTCAAGCTGAAGCTCGGTCGCGAGACGGTAAACGAACGGTCGGAAGCCCACCCCCTGGACCGCGCCTCGCACAATAATCCTGGCCCGTTCGCGGTGCACGTCGCGGTTGTAGATAGGGGTCAGCGACGCAGGAGGAACAAGCCGGTAATTGCGAGGATGACTCCGGCGACGCGCTGCCACGACATCGGTTCCTTAAAAAACAGGACACCGGCGATTGCCATGATCGCTGCGCCGCCAGCGAGGATTGCCGGCACAGAGGAGAGCGGGCCGCCCCGTTGGAATAAGAGGAAAAATGCGATCGTGCCCACGCCGACGCAGATCCCGGTCAATACCGAATAATTGAAACCAGTGCTGCTAAACTTCTGTTCCCATCGATTCGTCAACCAGAGAGCCACGAGGTAAAGAAGAATGGTGACCGCGGCCGTCGCTTCTACGACGAAACCGCCCAAGCCATCGCCGATATGCTCAGAGGCGAGTCGGGTGAAAATTTGGTGCGCGCCGTACAGGACGGCTGCAACGACAGCATACCAAAACCAGGGAGCCATAGAAGTGAGTATAGTTCGGTGGTTTAGCGCGGCGCCTTAAATAAATCGCCTGAAAATTCTACGTTCGTCTGGATTTTAAACCACAGCCGAGCCGTCGTATTCCGTGCGCGGGAATCACCTCTTCCTCGAAGAATTCCCTAGCGCCGCCGGAGCGGAGGTTTGAACGTTTTCCGGCCTCTGCGCTTAGTTAGAAATGGATAATCAGGTCGGTCGTGACCCTCTGCTCAAAAGCGCCCCTGGGTGACGTGACGCTGTGCTCGTAGATGAATCCAAAGTCAACATTCTTGCAGAGCTTGGAGCGAAATCCGACGCCAATTGCCGCCTGAGTATTTCCCTCGAGATTCGATGCCCCGAAGTTAATCAGGTCCGCGCCTTCCGTGTTCACCGCCGTGTTAAACACCCCTAACGGTCCTTTTCGTCCGCTCGGACTATCGAGCACAGTCCACCCATTGAATTCGACCAATGGAACGAAATATCGGCACACATAGTAGTCCGCGTGCAGGCTGTAGTGGAGCGAGGTGCTGTTCCTGTCGGTATCGACCGGGATCCGAACTCCCGCATTTCCGATGAGGTGGAACTTATCGAAGCCTTTCTCGGTAGAAAACGCCACGTCAAAGATGCCCGAATTGTCTCCCTGAAAAACGCGGCGTGCCCCAGTCGGGATGGCGTAGGTCAGGATTGGCGTGAAGAGAAATTGATGCTCGGGACTGTCGACGAGCGCGTATTTGAAACCGACATCGAGATCGGAGTAGCCAGTAAATTTTTGAAACCCTGTCCCTTCGATCGGACGGTCCGGTTCGAAGTAAATCCCAACGTCGTTCGTTGCGATGATAGCAAGGCGAGGCGTGATCGCGTATCGAATCTGAGCGCCGTAGGCATAGATATCAGCGCCACCAAGGTTTAAATCGCCGCCCGGGAGCCTGAGCCCGAAATCATCGCCAACCCGGTTATACAAAAAGACAAGACGCACTTCCGTTCGAATTCGTGGATCCTCGAAAAAGATTGGATTCGAAACCGGCGAGATCGCAAACTCCCGCCAATCCGGCGCCGGGGTCATTTGCACCGGCATGGATTTCCCGTCTCCGGCTTGGAGCGCCTGCGCGAGACCAATCGCGAGCAAGGCGACGGTAAAGAATGCAAATTTCGATGACGGCTGAATTTTCGAAAGTGACCGAGGATTCGCCTGAGCGAACGCGGCCTTCTTGAATTGCTGATCAGATTGCTGGTGCATTGAGCGGCATCCTGCTTCCGCGAACGCGGACAACGCAAGTTTAAATTTGTTCATTTTTCCGATACGTTCTTCCGATTAATAGACGTCGCGTTTGTAGCGCTTGTCCGCTTTCAGTTTCTCGACGTACTCGCCCGCAGCCTCGGGGCTCTTGTTGCCTTCTTTCTCAACGATCCGGCGCAAGGTCGCATCGACATCTTTTGCCATTCGCTTGGCGTCGCCGCAGACGAAGAAATGCGCACCTTCTTCAAACCATTTCCAAATTTCTGCGGCGTTTTCCTCGATCCGATGTTGCACGTAGATTTTGTGCTCCTGATCTCGCGAGAAGGCGCAATCGATTCGCGTGAGATAGCCTTCGGTTTTGAGCTGAGCGAATTCATCCCGGTAAAAGTAATCGCATTTCTCGCGTTGCGATCCGAAGAAGAGCCAGGATTTCCCGCGAGCTCCGATCGCTTTTCGCTCCTGCAGAAAGGCGCGGAACGGAGCGATGCCGGTGCCCGGCCCGACCATGATCATGGGCGTGTTCGGATCTTCCGGCATGCGAAACTTTGAGGTGGTCGGGAATACGGGCATCGAGCCGTTTGCACACTCCGCCATGAAGGACGAACAAACGCCTTTGCGTTGGCGGCCGTGACTTTCATAACGCACGACGTCGACCGTGAAGTGTACCTGATCCGGAAAGGCCTTCAGGCTGGAGGCGATGGAATACAGCCGCGGCTGCAATTTCGCGAGCAGACCGACGAATTCCTGCGGCTCGAAATGAATCGCGTGGTGTCCGACAAGGAAGTCGATCACTTCCATACCCCAGAGATAATTGGCGAGATCAGCTTTTCTTTCTGACTGCATCAACTCAGGAAGCAGAGAGGTCCCCGGCGCGCGCGACGCAATGGCCTTCAGAAACTTCGGCGTCGGTTGCGTGATGCCGTAGTGGCGCGACAACGCCTCCCGCAGCGGGACTAGATCGCCCTTGCCATCCAGCGTAACCATCTCATCGCCCGTCGCGCCGAGCGCATGGATGATCTCGTCGAGGAGAGCCGGATCGTTGCTCGGATAGACCGCCATCGAATCACCGACCTCGTAGCTCAACCCCGAGCCAGTCAGGTCGAGTTCGATGTGCCGTGTGTCTTTCTCCGAACCGGGATTGAGGCGCCGGTTCACCAGCGTCCGCGCTGGGAATGGATTTCGACGTGTGAAAGGTCCGGCTGGTGGAGGAATGGTTTCAACGGACATGGCGTGGCTGGCTGTAAATCATCTCTCGGTTCAATTCGTTACGCCGCGCAGCTTTTGCGCAGTGCCGCGATGTTGTCGGCCACGGTGGCCTTTCGGTTGAAAATGGCAGAGCCGGCCACGAGGACCTGGGCCCCTGCGTGGACTGCTGCGGGCGCTGTCTCTGCATTAATTCCGCCGTCTACTTCAACTTCACAGCTGACCTCTTGTTCCGCGAGCATCTGTTTCAGGGCGCGCAGCTTTCGAATGGAATGAGGAATGAACTGTTGCCCGCCGAAACCTGGGTTCACGGTCATAATGAGCACCAGATCCAGATCGGCGAGGATGTCCGTGAGACTCGAGACGGGCGTAGCTGGATTAATCGCTACCCCGGCCTTCACCCCCAGTTCTTTGATTGCCTGCACCACTCGGTGAAGGTGGGGGCAGGCTTCCAATTGGACCGTAATGATGTTCGAACCCGCCCGCGCGAAGGCGGCGATGTAGCGCTCCGGGTTTTCGATCATTAAATGCGCATCCAAGGGGAGCGATGTCATCGGGCGGATGGCTTCGACGATGAGCGGCCCGATCGTGATGTTCGGCACAAAATGGCCGTCCATCACATCGATGTGGATGTAATCCGCGCCGCCCTCTACAGCCTCGGTGATCTGCGCGCCGAGGCGGGCAAAATCTGCCGAAAGAATGGACGGTGCGATTTTTATCATGGGCCTCCTCTAGTTTTCATCTGCAGCCCGCTAAGCTTCAAGCGCATCTTGAATCAAAGCGCAACCGGGGCAGCCACCTTTTTACGGAGGCTCAATCACGATCGCGCGCTTTCTGCTTTTATTTTCATCGAGATTTCCGCGCGGCCTACTAGGCTGGGCTGGGAGCGAAAAGGCGATGAAGAACCAGGAACCAAAACGGGAATGGGTCGCGCGTGCATTTACCGTTGTAGAGGACGTCGTCTACATCGGGCTGGGACTGCTTCTGGCTGGCATCTCGATCTCGTTGCTTGTCACCGGCTTGATCGGTTTCGGAGAGAATGTCATCGCCGGTTCGTTAGCTACGAACATCGTCGCGCTGCTCGACCGAGCCTTGTTAATTTTGTTGGTGGTGGAGCTGCTTTACACTGTTCAAGTTTCGTTCCGTGAGCACGGCCTGGTGCCGGAACCGTTCCTTCTCATCGGCTTGATCGCGGGGATTCGGCGTGTCCTGCTTTTGACTGCGGAGATGGCGCAAGTGCAGGCGAAATCGACAGAGGTGTTTCAGCGCTTCATCGTGGAGCTCGTGGTCCTGACATTCCTGATCGTGGCGCTGGTCATCTCGCTGGTCCTCTTGCGCAAACGGAGCGAAGTCGTCGCCGAGAGCGCTAAGTGAATGATTTTCTCTTTGCCCGTTCCCAGATGGGCATGTCGCTCGGCTTTCATATTATCTTTGCGGCCCTCGGAATCGGGATGCCGCTCCTGATGGTGATCGCGGAAGGCACTTACCTCCGGACGCGCAAGCCCGTCTATTTGGAACTGGCAAAACGATGGGCGCGCGGGAGCGCCATTCTCTTCGCGGTCGGGGCGGTTTCGGGCACCGTCCTTTCCTTCGAGCTGGGTCTTTTGTGGCCCGGGTTTATGGAAAAGGCGGGCGCGATCATCGGAATGCCGTTTTCGCTCGAAGGCTTCGCATTCTTCACGGAGGCCATTTTCCTCGGCGTTTATCTTTCGGGCTGGAATCGCCTGCCGCCGTTTCTCCATTGGATCAGCGGAGTGCTGGTTGTTATCGGTGGCGTGATGTCCGCGGTTTTTGTGGTGACGGCGAATGCGTGGATGAATGCGCCGACCGGTTTTAAAATTGTCGACGGCAAAATCACTGACATCGATCCGATCGCGGCGATGTTGAACCAAGGCAGTCTTCATCAAGTGCTGCATATGGTGCTGGCCGCGTTTATCGCGACCGGTTTCTCGGTCGCGGCCGTGCACGCCTTCCTTCTCCTGCGTGATAACCGAATCGCCTTCCACCGGAATGCGCTCGCCATTGCACTCCTCGTGGGCGGCATCAGCGTCCCGCTCCAAATCTGGAGCGGCGACTTGAGCGCCCGCACTGTTGCTCGCATACAACCGGCCAAGCTCGCGGCCATGGAAGCGACCTACCGGACGCAAAACGGCGCGCCCATTCTGATTGGCGGAATTCCGAACGACGACGCGCGCACGGCTGACTACGCGATCACCATCCCGCGCGGTTTGAGTATTCTCGCGATGCGCGATCCGGGCGCGAAGATCACCGGCCTGGAAGAATTTTCCCGTAGCGACTGGCCGAACGTGCGCCTGGTGCACTGGTCTTTCGACATCATGGTGGCGTCGGGTTTCGCCCTTCTCGCATTGTCGATCGCGGCCGGCTGGCTCTGGTGGAGACGGCGCGGTCTCCCCGATCGCCGGTGGTTTCTTTGCTCGTTAGTCGCGGCGGGACCGCTCGGGTTCATTGCGATCGAAGCAGGCTGGATGGTGACCGAGCTGGGACGCCAGCCGTGGATTATCTACGGCGTTATGCGAACGCAGGAAGCGGTCACTCCGATGCGCGGTATCGCCGTGCCTTTTGCGCTCTTCACCGTCGTCTACCTCTTCCTCGCTTTCATGGTTGTTTACCTTCTGCGCCGCGAGTTCATGAAAACAGCCGAGCCGGGAAACGCCCGCCTGCCGACTCATGCTTGAGTTTACCGTCGCGGGTTTTCTATTACTGGCGCTGATCTTTTACGCCGTCACTGGTGGCGCGGATTCCGGCGGCGGGATGTGGGATTTGCTCGCGAGCGGACCACGTGCCGAGAAGCAACGGCGCGCGATCGCAAAAGCCATCGGTCCAATTTGGGAGGCGAACCATGTCTGGCTCATCCTCGTCGTGGTGGTCTTGTTCACCGCCTTCCCGCGCGCCTTCGCAGCGATCATGACCGCGCTTTACATTCCGGTCACCCTCATGCTCATCGGGGTCATTTTTCGGGGGTCGGCGTTTATCTTTCGTAAATACGATTCGCGGGCGGAAAATGTGCAGAACCGTTGGAGCACGCTTTTTGGTGCGGCCAGCTTCTTCACCCCTTTCGTGCAAGGCGTAACGCTGGGCGCTTTGGCGACTGGGCAAATCCGCGTCGAGCACGGCACACTCACGTCCGGTTTTCTCGCCGGATGGTTAACGCCTTTTGCTTTTCTCTGCGGAGTGTTTGCCCTTGGTCTTTGTTCGTTCCTGGCAGCGACCTACATGACGAACGACACACGTGAGCAACAGGATGTGCAAAATGATTTTCGACTCCGGGCACTTTGCTCTGGAGCGGCGCTGGGTCCCATCGCGCTCGCCGCTTTCCTCGTCGCGAAGACAGGCGCGCCCGAAATCTTTGCCGGCTTAACGCAGTGGTGGGCACTGCCGCTCATCGGCCTCACGATTTGCCTCGCACTTGTGGCTCTGGCGAGTCTCTGGTGGCGGAAATTTTCCCTCGCGCGCTTCGCAGCGATTGGCACTGCCACACTGGTCCTTGCCGGCTGGAGTCTGGCGCAATTTCCCTACCTGATCGTTCCCGACGTCACCATTCCGAACGCAGCCGCCCCGGCGATCACACTCCGTTTGTTACTCATCGCGCTCATCGCTGGTTCGGCCATTTTGCTACCGTCGCTCTACTTCCTTTTTTATATCTTTAAGGGAGACGAGGCCGCGGGGTCCGAGTCGCGAGAAAAAGTTTAACGGAACCGTAAAGGTGAGCGTGGCACAATCCGCGGGTCGCGTTAATCATAGCGTTCGACCCATGCGAAGCGCTCCGATTATTCAACGCTTTTGATGTTACGATTCTGTGACAACGCCGCGGCGCGTTGCCGACGGCGAAGCCCAGTGGTTAAATAGGTGTGCGCGGCGAGACCGCGTTTCGCGTCCTGTGCCACAATCCTCCCCCATTGCAGAAGCCCAACCGACAGACGAAGACGCGTCGCCGATCGCCGATCAGGGTTGCGAGCCCGTAAGTTTCTCGGATCCGAAGAACTTCATAAATCGTGAACTGAGCTGGCTCGAATTCAATCGTCGCGTGCTGGAGGAAGCGCAGGACGCCACACAACCGTTGATCGAGCGTGTAAAATTCCTCACAATTTTCAGCTCGAATCTCGATGAATTCTTCGAGATCCGCGTCGCGGGAATTAAGCAGCAGATCGAAAGCGAAACGAGCGATGTCGGGCCCGACGGGTTGAGTCCCACCGAGATTTTTAACGCCATCCAGCGCATCGCACACGAGCTGGTCGCAACCGAATACTCGCTCTGGAATGAGGAACTGCTGCCGACGCTGGCAAAAAACGGCATTCGCCTCCACGACGTCGCGCAACTCAATGCAAAACGCACCGCATGGGCGCGGAAATATTTCCAGGAGGAAGTTTTTCCGATGCTAACGCCGCTTGCGGTCGACGCGAGCCATCCGTTTCCCCAGCTCCTTAATAAGAGCCACAACCTGCTCGTGCGCGCGCGAGTCGAACGTGGCGCTGAGTTGCTGCATGCAATCGTTCAGGTGCCGAGGGTACTACCGCGCTTGATTTTGATGCCGCGCGGCAAAGGGGACGACGAGCCGTGGGATTACATTTACTTGGCGTCGCTCATCCGGCAGCACATCGCCGATCTTTTCCCCGGGATGATTCTCGACGGCGTGCACGCGTTTCGCGTAACGCGGAACAGCGATCTCTACATCGACGAAGAAGAGGCCGAGAACCTGTTACGCAGCATCGAGCAGGAACTTCGCCGGTCCAGTCGGGGCGATGCGGTGCGCCTGGAAGTGGAAGCGAATTGCCCGAAAGAATTCCGGGAATTGCTCCTGGAATTTTTCGACCTCGGCGAACTCGATTTGTATCGGCTCGATGGCCCACTCTCGATGACGCATCTCGCGCCGCTTGTCGCCAATGACGCGTTTGCGAAATTCAAAGACCGTCCCTTCCAACCGGCGCGCGACGCGGCGTTGCCGCGTGGCTCGAATATTTTCGAGGTCATGCGCAAACAGGAGGTGCTGCTGCATCATCCGTATGAGAGCTACGATCCGATCGTCGAATTGATTGAAAGCGCAGCCGAGGATCCGCAAGTCCTCGCTATGAAGATCACGCTTTACCGCACAAGCGGTGATTCGCCGATCGTCGAGGCGCTAATTGAGGCTGCTAACGCCGGCAAGCAAGTCACGGCGCTCGTCGAACTGCGCGCGCGTTTCGATGAAGCAGCGAACATTCAATGGGCGCGCCGCCTTGAGGAAGCAGGCGCGCACGTTGTGTACGGCGTCGTTGGCTTGAAGACGCATTGCAAAGCGCTCCTGATTATTCGTCGCGACACGGATCGGCTGCGGCAATATGTGCATCTCGCCACGGGCAATTATCACCCGCGGACCGCTCGCATTTACACCGACTTCAGCCTGCTCACGACCGCCTCGGAGTTGACTGACGAAGTCGCGATCGTCTTCAATACACTTACCGGCCTCGCTGGTTATCCTGGCGCGAAAAAGCTGATGGTCGCTCCGTTCGATCTGCAAAAGCGCGTGATCGCAATGATCGAGCGTGAACGCGATCATTCCCGTGCTGGCCAGGAAGGCCGGATAATCGTGAAGCTGAATTCGATCGTCGACGAGGAGATTATCGAAAAACTCTACGAAGCGTCATGTGCCGGCGTGAAGATCGATCTGATCGTGCGCGGTATTTGTTGTTTGCGGCCGCGCATTGCAGGACTTAGCGAAAACATTCGCGTCGTCAGTATCGTCGGCCGTTTTCTCGAGCACAGCAGGATTTATTATTTCGCCAATGACGGCGACCCGGAGGTTTATCTCTCAAGCGCAGATTGGATGCCGCGCAATTTCGTGCGGCGGATCGAGATCGCGTTTCCAATCGAGCAGCCGGCGCTGCGCGACGAAATTATTAACGAAGTCCTTCCAACCTTCCTGAATGATCGTGTCAAAGCGCGGGAGCTGCAGGCCGATGGAACCTATGTGAGGCTGATCCCACACGACAGCGCGGCAAAATCGCAGGCACAGCTCACTTTCCGAAATCGTGCTCGACGCGACGCGCGCCAGGCGACCGAATCGCAAGCCGCACCAGCAGTCAAGCTGGTGCCGATCACCACCGCTCGAAAGGAGCGTTCTTGAAACGAATTCTCGTCATCGACATCGGTGGCACGCACGTGAAACTGATGATCTCACGCAGCGAAAAACGAAAGTTCGATTCCGGCTCCGACATGGGACCCAGGGATGTGATGGCCGGAGTTAAATCTGAAATCAAAGATTGGAAGTTCGACGCGGTGTCCATCGGTTTTCCCTCGCCAATATATAATGGCCGGATCGTAAAAGAGCCGAAGAATCTTGCACCGGGCTGGACCGGATTCGACTTTCGCAAGGCAATCGGCAAACCGGTCCAGTTGATCAATGACGCTGCGCTGCAGGCGCTCGGCAGCTACCACGGCGGCCGGATGTTGTTTCTGGGACTCGGCACGGGACTCGGATCCACCCTGGTGTGGGACAAAAACGTGCTGCCGCTCGAGCTCAGCGACCTTCCGTACGTCGATGGTGGAACCCTCGAAGATCGCCTTGGCAAGGACGGATTGAAGCGCCTCGGCAAAAAAGATTGGATCGACGAGGTTCAAGCCGTCGTGAAGCAGCTGAAGCTGGCATTCGTTGCTAATTACGTCGTGCTCGGTGGCGGCAACGCGAAGCTCCTCGATTCATTGCCCGAGGGCGTTGAGCTGGGGCATAATCGCAATGCTTATCTCGGCGGGACACGTCTATGGCAGACGAATGCGCTCACCCGGCGAAAAAAATGGAACCTAATCTGAGGTTGGCCAAGAGGTGCCGTCGTGACTAAACACGTTTACTTTTTGCGCCACGGCGAAGCTGATTGGCCGGACTGGGACCAATCGGACGACGAGCGACCTCTGACGAAGCGCGGCAAGGCAGAAGTCAAACGCGTGGCGAAATTCCTTCGGCGAGTGGGCGCAGAACCGCGTCTGATTTTTACGAGTCCGCTGCCTCGCGCTGCGCAGACCGCGAAGATCGTCGCGAAGCAGCTTTGCCTCGAACTCGGTGTCGAAAAAATGCTTGGCCCAGGCTTCAACGCCGAGAAATTCCGGCGTCTCCTCGCGGCGCAGGAGGTCGACAGCATC
>JBDUAZ010000076.1:0-10907 GCA_040004385.1 Chthoniobacterales bacterium
CGAAATCTGCACGCGCAAGCAAAGCGTTTCGGGCCCGGACAAAATGTGTGCGGACGAAAAGTGGCTTTGTCAGGCTTGAATTAGAAACATCCACGGCAATAAAATAGCCCGATCATGCGGGAATGTCGCAATAGCTCCGGGCTAGCGATGTTCTTGTCGCAGTGTGTCTGTAGCTCAACCGGATAGAGCAGCTGACTTCGGATCAGCAGGTTGGGGGTTCGAATCCCTCCAGGCACGCGCCCCGATCATTTTTAACCCGGTTGAAATCTTCGGGTTGTGTTCCTCCCGATATGGACGAGTGTCGCCGTCTATTGGATTAAGTTCTGTTTTGTTCGTTGCGTGGTAGATCGTCAGTTGAGATTTCCTCAGTGGTGATTTGAAACCCGGCTCTCGGGAACGGCTCTGTAGCTGGCAGTTATTGCTCCAAAAATAACAATGAAACTGTACGTAGGTAATCTCTCTTTTGAGACAACTGAAAACGATCTTCAGGATCTTTTCGAAAAACACGGCAAAGTATCCGAAGTCGCGCTGATGATGGATCGCACGACCGGTCGCTCACGCGGCTTTGCATTCGTCACCATGGGTGACACGACTGAAGCCAACGCGGCCATCGCGGCGTTCAATGGCAAGGAAGTTCAGGGACGCACCTTGACCGTCAACGAAGCGCGCGCTCGTGAAGAGCGTCCGCGCCAGTCGGCTGGTTCGCGCTGGTAAGCGCTTTTGATTCTGCGGACCGGCGTCTCCTTAATGCGGCGCCGGTCCAGCAATCTCTATGGATTCAAAAAAGGCTATTGAACTTGAGGGCAAAATTATCTCCGTCCTCGCGGGCACAATGTTCCGTGTCCAACTCGCGAACGATCATCTCGTTCTCGCGCATATTTCGGGAAAAATGCGAAAACGTTTTATTCGCCTAACGACCGGCGATCGGGTAAAACTGCAAATGTCGCCTTACGATGTCGACAAAGCGCGCATCGTTTACCGACTCTGATCAGGATTTTTTTATGACAACCCCAGCGGCAACCGAAAAGAAAACCCCGATGATTAAACGAATACTAGTCCGATGTCCCGCGACCGCGAAACTCACGCCCACCGGCATGACGATCGACGAAGATCTTTACGCGGACACGCCGCTCAAAAATCACAAGCTGACGTGCCCGCATTGTCAGCAAGTCCATAACTGGACAAAAAAAGACGTCGTGCTCGCACGATAACGCGGATTTAGAGGCACGCGGCGACACGCAACCAATGGTGCGCGAGGTTGAACCTTGCGCTACCGTCCCGGCGTTGAATTCGCCAGCTAATCCTCGCAGCGAGCTCGATTCGATCGTCGTCGGCATTGAGCTTACTCTATGCAGTATCATTCAGGGCGTAGCGCTCTACTTCCTGGCGGATAACGCGCGGTTAGTTCTTTCCCGCGGCCAGATTGTGGCGTGGCCGTATATCGCCGTCGGACTGCTAATCATTCTCCTCTTCTGGTCACGATCGTTGATTCACACGCTCACGCTGATTCGCTGGCCGCTCGAGTTCGTCCATAATTTTTTCTACATCGCGTGCGCCTTGATGGAAGCGCTCGCTTTCACACGTCTCGCCGATCCGCTGATGTGGTTTGTGCTGACCGCACTTTACGCCGTCCTCGTCTGGGCGTTGTTCGTTTACGATCTTCGCATCGTGCGGTTGCGTAATGCGGACAGCGCGGGCGCAACCGGCTGCCGTTTATACGCAATGGTGGAACGCGATCAGCGCCTCAACATCACGAGCGTGATCCCACTGATATTTGTCTTTAATGTCCTTTGTGCCTGCCTGATTTACTTCAGGCCCGACTTCTTTCTTGCACGCTCAGGGCATGTGATTTTAATCACGCTCCAAGGTCTCGGCCTTGTAGTTTACCTCGCTTACGTGATCCGTGCGTTCGCCCAGTTGGCGCCGTTAATTTCGGCGACGCGAGCGGAATGGCGGGCAGAAGCAAATACCAGCCCAAGTGCGTCCGAATGAAGGCTATGGTTATTTCGAAACCGTCGAAAGCATCGGCGCCGGTGAGTCGGTCTATCGATCAAATCATGATCGAAGAACGCGCCGCTGCGTTCGGAAAACGGAGCATCAAAACTTCGGCAAAGCTGCACGGGCTGAAGCTTGTCATTTCGATGATGGACCTGACAACCCTCGAGGGAAAAGACACGCCGGGGAAAATTGCGTTTGTCTGTCGTAAAGCGATGCAGCCGCTCGAAGATCGCTACGACGTTCCGCCGTGCGCTGCGGTTTGCGTCTATTCGAATTTTGTCCGTGTTGCGAAGACGTTTCTCGGAAATTCCGGCGTGAAGGTTGCGTCCGTCGCCACTGCATTTCCCACCGGCCTGATGCCGCTACGATTAAAGCTCCAGGAAGTGCGAAGTGCCGCTGGCGATGGCGCGAACGAAATCGATATGGTGATCAACCGCGGCGTTTTTCTCTCCGGCAATTATGATCGCGTTGCCGATGAAATCGCCGCCACCAAAGAAGCGTGTGGCGACGCACATTTGAAAGTAATTCTGGAAACAGGTGAGCTGGAAACGTATGACAACGTGCGGCGGGCAAGCGAAATCGCGATGCGTGCCGGCGCGGACTTCATCAAAACGTCCACCGGCAAAGTATCGCCGGCAGCGACGATGCCGGTCACACTCGTGATGCTCGAGGCGATTCGCGATTATTTTTATGAAACCGGAATTCGCACCGGGATGAAACCGGCAGGGGGCATTCGTCACGCCAAACAAGCACTAGCCTATCTCGTGATGGTGAAGGAGACACTTGGCGACGACTGGCTCACGCCCGAATTGTTCCGCTTTGGGGCCAGCACGTTGGCTAACGATGTGCTTATGCAAATCGTCAAGATCGTCGACGGCAACTATCAGAGCAGCGACTATTTCTCGCTCCCATAATTTACGCTTCCAGTTCTACCCAACCCACCAAATGCCTAAGAAACGGTCTCGCCGTGCCGAAGTTGTTGTCCTGCGCAATGGGAAGTCGCTCGATCATCGCACTTCGGCACTGCCGCCGAGAGAACGCCGATTAAATTTCGGTGATAAATGGCGCTATGCGCCAGCGCCGGAAGCCAACGACCATATCAAACTGAAGCCGAAGTATTCGCTCTTCATCGGCGGAAAATTTGTCGCGTCGTCGTCAGGGAAATATTTCGCTTCGATCAACCCCGCGACGGAAGAGAAACTCGCTGAAATCGCGACAGCGGACGCGCGCGACGTCGATCTCGCCGTCAAAGCTGCGCGCCGCGCTTACAAAAATGTCTGGAGCAAAATGCCGGGACGCGAGCGCGGAAAGTACCTTTATCGCATCGCACGGTTGATCCAGGAAAAATCGCGTGAACTGGCCATCATCGAGACGATGGATGGCGGCAAAACTATCAAAGAATCGCGCGACATCGATTTGCCGCTCGTTGCTGCGCATTTCTTTTACTACGCAGGCTGGGCCGACAAACTCCAATACGCGTTTCCCGGGCGAACGCCACGCGCGCTGGGTGTGGCAGGACAGATTATCCCATGGAATTTTCCACTGTTAATGGCGGCATGGAAGCTCGCGCCAGCGCTCGCGTGCGGGAACACCTGCGTGCTGAAACCTGCGGAGACCACCAGCATCAGCGCGATGCATCTCGCCGAGATTTTGCAGGAAGCGGAGTTGCCGGAGGGCGTGGTGAATATCGTGACGGGCGCGGGGTCTACCGGCCAAGCGCTAGTCGATCATCCGGACGTAAACAAGATCGCGTTCACGGGCTCGACCGCTGTCGGAAAAATACTAACGCAAGCGGTCGCGGGAACGAGCAAGAAGCTGACGCTCGAGCTCGGCGGCAAAGCGGCGAACATCATTTTTGAAGACGCGGCAATCGACCAGGCGGTCGAAGGGATAATTTCGGGCATCTATTTCAACCAGGGGCACGTTTGTTGCGCTGGATCGCGGTTGCTCGTGCAGGAAGGCGTTTTCCCGACAGTGATTCGCAAGTTGCGCGATCGTATAGCGACGCTGCGCGTGGGTAATCCGCTGGATAAGAACACAGACATCGGCGCCATTAATTCGCGGATGCAACTCAATAAGATTTGCGAATTGGTCGACAGCGGACTGAAACAAGGCGCGGAGCTTGTGCAACCGCGGTGCCGATTACCAGAGAAAGGGTACTGGTATCCACCGAGTTTTTTTACCGGCGTCACCGCCTCACATCGCATTGCGCAGGAAGAAATCTTCGGACCAGTGCTGAGCGTGATGACGTTTCGCACACCGGAAGAAGCGATCGAACGCGCGAATAATACGGCCTACGGATTGAGCGCCGGCGTCTGGACGGAGAAGGGCAGCAAGATTTTCAAAATCGTGAGCAAACTGCGAGCGGGCGTCGTCTGGGCGAATACCTACAACAAATTTGATCCGACGAGTCCGTTCGGCGGGTACAAGGAGAGTGGCTTCGGTCGCGAAGGTGGTCTTCACGGTCTGTTGCCCTATCTCGCGCTCGATTGATTGTAGCTCGCGTGTCTTCCACGCTGTCATCCTGAGCGAAGCGAAGGACCTCACACAGGCAGCCGAGCTAACACACGGCTACTCGTGGGACAAAGCACCGAGTGAGAGGTCCTTCGGCGTCTCCGCGGCTCAGGATGACGGATGACGCGCGATTACGCATTTTCATCGGGGGTCGTGTCTGGACGGCTTGATCTCGCGTCAAAATACAAAACGACGAATGCGATCCCGAGCAGCGGCCGCAATGCGGCGTGGATCAAGGTTGTAATGACATAGCTCGCGATCGTCATCGCATCGGGCGCAGCCGCGTTCATCATGCTTTGCATCAGAGTGCGTGCGTCGTCGAGGTTCGTGATGCCCTGCAGGCGGACGAGCACAAACGGCAATTCCGCACCCGAACTCAGGACGAGAAAAATAAGGAGCCAGGCGGAGGCAAGAATCGCGCCGCGATAAAGTGGCCGATGCAAACGTGGCGCGCCCGGCCTGCTTCGCGCGAGCTCTTTGCTTTCGCGCAACGCTTCGATGCCTTCAAGGCCCCCGAGCGTCGCAGTTTGCTGCCAGAACATGAAGTTCACAAAAAGCCGGCCGGCCATGTACACTTGAAACCCCAGAATCGCGAGAGCTACGAAAAGTAAAATAATCGACGGGGTGCCGGAGATCAGCGTTAAAATCGCGAGGACGGGAATCACCGTCCAGAAGATATAGCTCGCGTAGACCACGACGGAGAGGCTCGCGATGCGCCGCCAGAGGGCTGAAGCACGGCGAATAATATCGCTAAGATTGATCGGCCGCGCATCGGCAATGTGGGCGACTGCAAGCTGCAAACCGGCGATGAAGATTGGCCACGCAAATAGCACGCACGCGAAGGCGACAACGCCGATCACGTTCATGGCGAGCGGCAGCCCGCGCGGTGACGCGTCGTTCGACACGTTCACAAAGGCGAGAGTTAATTTTAGGACGAGCGACGGAACGCCAACCAGCAGTGCGAGACAGAAGAACTGAGGAAATCCGCGCCAGTAAATTCGCAGAGTTTCAGACATGATTTCACTGAGTGTGCGCGCGCGAATACGCTCATCCGTGACGGCTGCGACGGGAAAGAGGCCGTCAATCTCGCCGGCCGTGATCCAATTTTGTTCGGCGCTGTTCTGGACCGGATTTTCACGAATGAGCCGGCCGTCATCGCGCCATTCACGCAGCGTTTCCAGGTCCACCGGTCCGTATTCCTTACCAGCGACACGCACCATCCATTCGTCTGCCATCCGGCTCATTTAAATGCGATTCGGCCTAAACACTAGCAACGGCCGGGAACTGTCGGGATTGCGGAAAAACGATGAACGCCCGACAACCTTCGCTAGGTTGATCGCGTGAAGCTTCTCCTCATCGACGGCCATTACTACGTTTACCGTTCATTTTTCGCGATCCAAAATCTGTCGAACTCACGCGGGGAGCCGACGAATGCCATCTTCGGATTCACAAAAACACTGCGGCTTATGATGAAGCATCTGCAGCCCGAGCTAGGCGCAGTATTTTGGGATGAAGGCCTGCCGCAAAAGCGCGTTGAGCTGCAGCCGGCCTACAAGGAAACGCGTAAGGAAATGCCGCAGGCAATGGTTCCCCAGCTCGACTTCATCCAAAAGACGCTGACCGCCCTGCTCGGCTTCAAAAACATTTCGCTGCCGAACACCGAGGCCGACGATCTTATGGGCTGTTACGCGATGGCTGCGTGCAAACGCGGCATCGAAGTGGTGCTGGCGACGAACGACAAAGACTTGTTCCAGCTCGTCGGGCCGTGCGTGAAAGTCTACACGACGGCTAAGGCCGATCTCGTCTCGCCGAAGGACGCGTTCGCGTTGCTCGGCGAAGCGGAGGTGACGGCGAAATGGGACGTCGCGCCGGACCTGATTGGTGACGTGCTGGCGATCGCGGGCGATTCGGTAGACAACATTCCCGGCGCGGGCATTGGACGCAAAGCAGCGGCAAAATTGATCATGGAACATGGCGGGCTCGAGGCACTGCTGAACAACGTCGAGGCAGTGAAAAGCCAGCGGACCCGTGACAAGCTTTCCGCAGCGCGTGAGCAAATTCTGCAGAACCGCAAAATGGTCGAACTGGATTGTGCAACCGACCTTCCCCTCCCGATTGATGATCTGCGAATCACGCCCGATTACCCGGCCCTGACCGCTGCGCTCGAAAAATGCGAGTTCAAGTCGATGCTTCAAGAGGTCAAAGACGAGGCTGCGAAAGCAGGAGGAGCCCATCAATCCGAGCTACTTCTGTAGCTTGGATGCGCGGGATTGCCTCATCGAGCGGTGAAATTCGGGTCATGCGACGAAAGAAATTTCGAACGGTCCACCGATTCGGCTGTCGAATCTCACAGGTTAAGGCGATTCGGGTGGCGGCACGCTTCTCGTGTTTGTGTTTCTCCTGGCGTGCGCTGCCCGAATCTTTTTTCGGAGACGCTTTTCAAGCGAATCATCCTTCTTCGGTCAGCCAAGATGCTGGCGAATGTCGTGACGTCCGCCCGGCCCTCGTTACAGTGCGGGAACTCGGCCGTTTATGAGGAACGAAACACCGCCTGATCCGATCGATATCGCGCTCCGGGAAGACATCGGCCCGGGCGATATCACCACGCAATATTTCGTGCCGAGTGGGCTCCCAGCGCTCGGCTGTATCGTTGCGCGGGGACGCGCGGTGATTGCGGGCACGGGAACCGCGGCTGAGGTCTTCCGGCGGGTTGATTCAAAAATGCACATCGAAGTGCTTCAGGCCGAC
Organism: Chthoniobacterales bacterium; assembly: GCA_040004385.1. GTDB lineage: Bacteria > Verrucomicrobiota > Verrucomicrobiia > Chthoniobacterales > UBA10450 > JBDUAZ01. The sequence goes on from JBDUAZ010000076.1 coordinate 7,261, forward strand.
GGCACGGTCTTATCGGGCGGCGAGACGATCCTCCAGGTGCACGGCGAAGCGCGGTCCATTCTTATCGCAGAACGCGTGGCCCTGAACTTTCTGCAGCGCTTGAGCGGCATCGCGACTCTCACGCGGCAATTCGTCGAGGCGGCTGCCAGCGGTCACGCGCAGATTCTTGATACGCGAAAAACGACTCCGGGTCTGCGCGAGTTGGAGAAAGCGGCAGTCGTCGCGGGAGGCGGTGTGAATCATCGCCGCGGCCTTTACGACATGGTACTGGTGAAGGACAACCACCTCTCGGCAATTAACGGGCTTTCCGAGCTCGCGCATACGATCAAACGGATACGGGAGGAACACCGTGAGATTCGGATCGAAGTGGAAGCCGATACTCTCGAACAGGTCCGGGAATTTCTGGAGATCGCGGGCGTGGACATAATTCTGCTCGACAATATGAAACCGTCTACGCTGCGGGAAGCAGTCGCGCTGCGAAGGGGCAAACGCGTGAAGTTTGAGGCGAGTGGCGGGGTAACTTTAAAGAATATTCGGCAGATCGCTGCCACCGGCGTGGACTACATTTCCGTCGGCGCGCTCACTCATTCCGCGCCGGCGATCGATTTCTCGCTGGAACTGACCCATGCCGCAAATTGAGGACGGTGGGGCGCTGGACGCGGACGCGATACGCGCGTGTGTTGAGGGCCAGCTCATCGGCCGAGAAATTGTCTTTCTCGAGCGAACTGGTTCAACCAACGACGTGGTGATGAACGCGGCGAGCGCGGGTGCGCGAGAAGGTCTGGTTGTTTTCGCGGAAGAACAAACGGCCGGTCGCGGCCAATACGGTCGCGCCTGGAATTCGGTCGCTGGAAAAGGTCTCTGGTTTTCCGTTCTGCTGCGACCAAACCTTCCGCTCGCTCATTCGGCGCGATTGACAGACTGGCTGGCGCGCACGGTATCCAGCACAATCGCACGGGAGTTCGACCTGGCCCCGGTCGTCAAGCAACCTAATGACATCTACCTCGGCGAAAAGAAGGTCGGTGGCGTCTTAGTCGAAATGCGAGCCCTTCCTGGCCAACCGCACGCAGCAATCGCCGGTATTGGAATCAACCTGAACCACCAGTCAGAAGATTTTCCCGACGAGCTACGCGAAACAGCGACATCCGTGTGTCTCGCGACCGGGCACGCGATCTTGCGCGCTGAACTTGCAGTGGAATTACTTCGCGCCTTAGATGGCAGCTACCCCCAGATGGGATTTCTGCCAAACTAACTTCGTCCGAAGCCTTGCAACGCGCGCAACTTCTGCAGCGCCCGGCCGCTATCGATCTGCTCACGAGCCATTGAGATCCCGGTCGCCATGTCCATGGCGAGCCCCGCGACAACGAAACCCGCGGCGGCGTTGACTATCGCAAGCTCGCACTTCGCGGCTTTCACCTCTCCGCTGAGAATCCCCTCGAGAATCGTGGCGTTTTCCTGCGCATTTCCACCGGCGAGTTCGTCGAGGGTGCTCCCCGCTATATTTAGCCACCGCGGATTGATGAGGCCGGAGATCACCCGGCCGTGCTGTAGCTCGGTCAGCGTCGTTGGTCCGCCTGTCGAGATGTCGTCCATTCCCTGGCCGGTTTCGGCGAGACCGTGCACGACCCATGCTCGTTCGCGACCGAGTTGCCGCAGCACTTCCGCGAATACACTCGTTAGGCGCGGCGCGTAAACGCCAATCAATTGCCGCGACGGCCGCGCCGGGTTGAGCAGCGGACCGAGCAGGTTGAAAATTGTTCGTGTCTTCTTGCGCGCGAGCCGTTCTCTCATCTGCACGAGAGCGCGAAACGCCGGATGATAACTTCTCGCGAAAATAAATCCAAGGCCGTGTCGCGCGACGCATTCGCGTAGATCCTCCGGAGGCATGTCGAACCGAATGCCGAGCTGCTCGAGCACGTCGGCGCTTCCGCAGCGAGAAGTCACGCTTCTGTTCCCGTGCTTCACGACGACCACTCCGCCGGCCGCGAGGATGAACATGATCGTTGTCGAAACATTAAATAAATCGAGCCCAGCGCCACCTGTTCCGCATACGTCGATCATTGGGCCGTCGAGATTTTTCTCCTCGATGAGCGGGTCGACGGCGCGGTCAATTAGCTGTCGGACAAATGCGACGATCTCCTCCGCGCTTTCACCCTTGCGATGCAGCATCGTGAGGAAATCAGCTTTCCCACTGTCGTCCGTTTCATCGGAGAGGAGCAAGCCGACCGCGCGAGCGACATCCGTGTAATTCAGGTCGATGCCGGCGCGCACCTTGTCGATCAGCGCTTTCATGGAGCGAAACTTTCGGAGTATACCGTCAAACCAGCGCCGGCTCGCTCTCTGCCTCGCGCAGCCATTGCCTATAAATCTGCGGGGAGATTTCGGATGGCTTGATCTCGCTGCGACCGCCCCAGAAAACATTCGTGTACGAAACCGGAATGCCACACACCTCGAGATGGCGATCGATTGCGCGTTTGTGCTCGAGGAGGAGCGCTTTGTCAGTTCCGTGCGCGACCGCCATGATATTGACGTGCTTGAATTCCGGGCCAGCCTCGCGCCAATAACAATGCGTCAGCACAAGGTGCCGGCCGACCTCGCCGCCAGCTTCAACCTCACGGCCGGGCGGCACAGCCCAGTGGAACAGCGCATTGAAACGCGTCACGCGCAAACCCGCCGCGGACGGCTTGACGTGTTCCAGGAATGTCGAAAACCGGCCGATGACCTTTCGCGCATCGAGCGATTCGGCGATGCGGTAAAATTCCTCTGGTGTTACACCAGCTTCTGCGGCTCGCGGTAGCCACGGCGATGAGCGGATCTCCTCTGGCGTGAACTCGCGTTTGAGCGCAAGGAGCACCTTCCATTCTAACTCGTTCAGCGTTACAACCTGGGTTGCCGCCATCGCTGCGGGGCCGTCCGCTTTGTCTCCCGGTTCAATGCTTTTACGCCGGACGTGACCGACCCCGAGAGTGAAAATCCCTTTCGCCGGCATGAGACGAAAATGTTCCGCACCGACTTTTCCCGTGAGCAGTTCGGCATGTCGTTGCAGGGAAAAGCCGTGCGGCACCTTTAGCGTCGTCCAAAGCTTGTACTCGGAACCCGGCGTGACCGCGTCTGTGGAGCGCAATACGACGTGGCCGGAAAATGGATCTCGCTGGAACATGTAATCAAAGGCAGCGTCGATTTTCTCCGGTCGCACTTTCCACGCGACGAGCGCGCCATCGGCAAGATTTGTCGCAAGAAGTGTTTGTCGAATGCGCCGGATTGTCCCCGCTCGCAACATGGTGGCGAGCCGTGCCTGCACCACGTCGACCGGCACGCCCGAGCGCGTTGCAATTTCATCGAACGGCTCGCGGACGAATCCTGGGATCTTGTCTTCCGCAATCGCGAGGATCTGCTCGTTGATTGGGTCGTTGTGTTCGACGGGCAACATTCAGAGCAATAACCGCGGCGCGAGAGCGGTTGTCCAACCGTCAGCACGCAGATTCTTTCTCCGCGTCGGGTCGGGGGGCAAATGGGCCCACACAATTCGAATGACTCCAGGATACAAACGCTTGACGAGGGCCCGAGCGGCCAGCTGATCGTGCTCCCGCAAGCGACCCAAGCAGTCGGCTTCATCAAATCCGTCGCTTGACATCGAAGATCATCCG
>JBDUAZ010000160.1:0-10817 GCA_040004385.1 Chthoniobacterales bacterium
TCCGCCGTCCGATTAGCCTGCTATCCATGTTTCCGGCCGTAGCAGGCGTCCAGCCGGAAACATCACGGTCAATTAAGCCGCGAGAGCGAGATCTTGGTGATCTGCGTTTATTTTTTTTGGTTCGGATTTTAACGAGGCCAACGAACCATCCTCGGCATGCCGCCTGTGCTTCAAACTACGAGTCGAAACCAGTGCGCCCCCTAACGCGCGAATAATACAACAGAGAGCCCGACCCTTCAAGCGCGATACCCGCATCTACTCGCGCTTCTGATCGTGCGCGTAATCGATGGTTCAAAAGAGGAAAACGATTAGGATCAACGAGCGTGAGCACAAGCGGGAGTAAAGCATGCCGGAGCTGAAAGATTTCGCCAGCTCTGTGGCGATCGTCGTTTCAACGTGCGACGCCTTCTTCGATGTCTGGCGGCCGTTTACCTATTTTTTCCGGCGGTTTTGGCCAGACTGTCCGCTCAAAACATTTTTGATCGTCAATGAACTATCAGTTCAGTCGCAGCGAATCCGACCGCTCGTTGTGGGACCCGACCGCGGATGGGCATCGAACCTCAAGCTTGCGCTCGAACAAATCAGCGAGACGCACATTCTCTACATGCAGGAGGATTACTTCCTGACCGGCCTGGTCGATAACCGGCAGCTGGCCGTCGATTTCGGCGACGCAATGAGCCGGAAGGCTGACTCGCTTTGCTTCCGCTCGCGTAGCCGTATCGAACCGATGTTCCAACCGCTCAACGACCGTTTCGGTATTGTCCCGCTCGATTCCGACGGGCGCACCCGCTGCCAGGTGACGCTTTGGAACCGCGCAAAATTGCTTTCGATTTTGCGCGATGGAGAGAGCGGATGGGAAATGGAGGCACGGGGCAGCGATCGCACACGCGACATGCTTGTGATGTCCTACGGCGCTCGTCATAACGCACCGATTCCGTACCTCATGTCCGCGATCGTGCGCGGCCTCTGGATGCCTGAAGCGATTGAATTATGCTCCCAAAACGGCGTGCGTCTCGAACCGCGATACCGCTCCACGTATTCCAGTTATTCGATTCTACGACGGCTCCGGCGTGCTATTTCTCAACGGAAAATTCAACGGAAACTGGCTGCATTGCGAGGCGAAAAACTCGATCTGGATCTCATGACTTAATGCCAGCGGCACGATGGAATTTCAGCAGCCGCGCGCGCGAATTATCGGGCGGCGATGCGCTCGTTATTTCGATCCCAAAGAGCGGCCGCACGTGGGTGCGTACATTTCTCTGCGCATATTTTTGCCAGCGCTTTAACCATGATTTCTCGCTCGAGCCGGAACGATACGAAGACAAGCGCATCCCGCGCGTAATCTACTCCCACGATTTGTTCGAACATCGCACGAAAGCCGACCTGTGGGAGCGGATGCGCGGGAAGTATCTTATTCCGCAACGGGAATTGAATCGCGCCTGCATCATCCTGCTCGCACGCGATCCGCGTGACGCTTTCGTTTCATTGCATGTGCAACTTACCCGCCGAACGCGCGAAACGCCCGATGCACTAAAACAAAAGAGTGCGTCGGAACTGCTCCGCGATCGGGCCTTCGGTATCGAATCGATTGTAACGGTGATGAACTCCTGGTTGGCGGAGTTTTCGGGTCGCGCGAATTTCCACCTCGCGCGTTACGAATCGCTCCGGGAGCAGCCGGCTAAATACTTTGGCGCGTTGCTGGCAGCTCTCGAGGAAACGTCGCCAGATCCCCGGGCGTTCGAAGACGCGCTCGCCTTCTCCGAATTTGAAAACATGAAGAAAATGGAAGCCGCCGGCGCCTTTCACTCCAAGATCCTGCGAGCGGGCGACGTTCGCGATCCGGAATCATTCAAAGTGCGTCGCGGCGAGATCGGCGGACACCGCGAATATCTTTCCGCGGAAGACCAGGAATACTCCGCAAAGATCATGAGAAAGCTTGCGCCGGAATTTGGCTACTGACCGTTGCGAGCGGGGGCGTTCGTCCTAATTCGTCTTCCACACAGTTCATATCGGCCAACGCATCGCGGTACGATCCGCGCATCGAGCGACGCTATCGTAACGGCCGGGCGACGAGGATGCCCGAATCCGTCCGGTAACGATTCAGGTAATCGGTCAGCCGTGAATCGATCACGACTTTGCCGTAGTTATGCGGAGCGGAGGCGTGCATGAAATGGAGCGCACCATCGGCGCCGCGCAGCGCAAGACCGACATGCGATGTGGCGTAACGTCCAGGACCATCGCGCGAGACAATCCCGATGATGTCGCCGCTGCGCAGCTTAGGTTCGATGGCAGAGACGCGGTTCTTGGGGATCTGGTAGAGCGATCGACTCGAAACACGCGCTTCCATTTGGCGCAATGGGCCGAGGAGGGAACGGTTCGCCGCGAGATAGCGGTAATGCCGCCAGGCGACAGTCATTTCACGCGCGGAATGCGGCACACTCACGCCACCAAGACTTCGCGTCAGGTCCTGCACCAGACCGCGCCGATCGTTATCAGCCAGCCAATCTTCGAGGTAGTGCAGACGAGAAAGATATTCGCCGGTGCATTCGCCGCCACGATAACGATCAACCTCGATGTAATGCAGCATGCGTTCGGGTGTCCAATTTTCCTGCGGCTCGTTCAACATTCGCGCGAAGGCGAGAGCGCTTTCGAAAAATGTCCAGCAATCCAGACCGGTGAGATTCACCGAGGGCGCCTCGATCCGATTATCGATCTCCAGCGTGTACGATTTGTAACGTGTCCCCACCATCGCACGTCCGACGGCAGCGGTGCGTTCGCCTATGGGTAACGCCGACCAGTTATTCGCCTTCGCCTCGCTCGCAAGCCGATCAAATTGATCGCGTCCCTTGAAAGTCGTCGAGAGCGGCAGGCGCGACTCGGCAAAGGAAGTTGCAACAGTGAACAGAACTAAAACGAGAGTGAAAAAAGCCTTGGACATTGGCCGCGAATATAAGGTGCGGCACTAATTTCGCTTCGTATTTTTTCCCAGTGGACGATTTGTTTGCTCCCGACGCGGACACCGAAGAGCGAGAAGCTGCGGTTGATGCTGCCGCTCCGCTCGCCGCGCGGATGCGGCCGCGGTCGTTCGACGAATTTGTGGGTCAGCGTCACATCCTCGCGCCGGGAAAACTTCTGCGGCGCGCGATTGAAGCGGACCGGCTGCCGTCAGTGATTCTCTCCGGCCCGCCCGGAACCGGCAAAACAACGCTCGCGCAGATTATCGCGGACATCACGCACGCCAAATTTGAAAAGCTGAGCGGGGTTGAAAGCAACGTCGCGGAGATGCGACGCGTGGTCGTGGCAGCAGCGAACCGGCTCCGCACATCCGGTCGGAAAACGATTCTGTTCGTCGATGAGATCCACCATTTTAACAAGGCGCAGCAGGACATTCTGCTGCCGGATGTGGAAAGCGGAAACCTGAGACTCATCGGAGCGACGACTTACAACCCGTTCTTTTATGTGAACAGCGCGCTGGTTTCGCGTTCGCAGGTTTTTCAACTTGAACCACTGACGGTCGAGCAGCTTGAGGATCTGATCGATCGCGCTTTGAAAGATGAGGAGCGTGGGCTCGGAAAATACCGCGTCACACTCGAAGCGGACGCGCGGCGGCACCTCGCAAAGATAAGCGATGGCGATGCACGGAAATGTCTGAACGCGCTGGAAATCGGCGTGCTCACGACCCCGCCTGTAGCTGCCGTCGCCGGCCGCCGCGGTGCTAAGACCGGTCCTCCACCTGCCGCGGCCAGCGACCGCGGCTACAACGACAGCGTGATTCATTTCACCATCGAAGTCGCCGAGCAAAGCATCCAGCAGAAAGCGATCGTATACGATCGAGCGGGTGACGCGCATTACGACACGATCAGCGCATTCATTAAAAGCATGCGCGCTTCCGACGAGAAAGGGGCCATCTACTGGCTCGCAAAGATGCTACACGCCGGAGAAGACTTCCGTTTTATCGCTCGTCGAATCGTGATCTTCGCGAGTGAAGACGTGGGGCTCGCTGATCCGGAAGCGCTGCCGCTCGCGATTGCGGCACAGCAAGCGGTGGAATTTATCGGCATGCCGGAAGCGCGCATTCCCCTCGCCCACGCCACCGCCTACATGTGTCGCGCCAAAAAGAACCGGGAAGCGTACGAAGCACTGGGCGCCGCAGCGGAAGAGATCGAGTCCGAGCGAACGGAACGCGTGCCGGAGCGGCTCAAGAACAAACATTTTCCGGTGAACCCCGAGCGCTAGACGCGTCTAGCGGGCGCATAAGGTCCCGGCAATGTCATCGCAAAGCGAAGTCGCACCTACGGCTTTAAAAGGCCGGCTGCACCCGCGGCTGGTAGATTGGTTCCAGGACACCTATGCGGCATTCACTCACGCCCAGCTTCTCTGTGTACCAGCAATTCTCGACCGCCAGTCTATCCTGCTGACCTCGCCCACCGGCAGCGGTAAGACGCTCGCGGGTTTTCTCGGCGTATTCGATTTCCTCCTTCGCAAACTCGATGCCGGCACTCTGGGCACTTCTGTCCAATGCATCTACATTTCTCCGCTTCGTGCGCTCGCCTACGACATCGGCAAAAACCTCCGCGCGCCGATCGAGGGAATGGGTCTTTCGAAGGAATTGGTCGTGCACGCTCGGACGGGCGATACAACGGCAGCCGATCGCGCAAAATTTCGCCGCCGCGCATCCCATATTCTGGTAACGACACCAGAGAGCCTGGCGGTAATGCTTGCGCAGGAAAGCTATGCCGCGCATTTGAGCGATTGCCAGTTCGTGATCGTCGATGAGCTCCATTCCTTCGCGGGGAACAAACGCGGCGCCGATCTTACGATTTCGCTCGAACGGCTCGAACGTTTACGCCGCGTCGCCAACCCAAAGGCAGAGGATCTCTGCCGCGTCGGTTTGTCTGCTACCGCCGCGCCACTTGACGTGCTGGCGCAGTTCCTCGTCGGCGCAGAGCGTTCCTGTCGAATCGCGGAAGCGCGCGTGGAAAAAAAATCGATCGTTGAAGTGTTCTCACCGATCCGGCGAAAGCCGTATCCGCCCGCCGGCTTCACCGGTGTGCGTTTGTATGCGGAGCTTGCCGAGCTGATTCGCACGCGGGAATCAGTTCTTGTCTTTACAAATGTCCGTTCCGCGGCGGAACAAATTGGGTTGAGTTTGAAGGAGCTTCTTCCGGAACTCGACGACCAGATCGAAATCCATCACGCGTCACTGGACCGCAGCGTACGCCTTGCTGTCGAAGATCGTTTGAAGAACGGGGATCTGCGCGCCGTCGTTTGCTCGACGAGCCTCGAGATGGGTATCGATATCGGCGCGGTCGACCTTGTGGTCATGGTCGCTACGCCGAAAGGAGTATCGCGTGCGATTCAGCGCATCGGCCGCTCAGGTCATTCGCTCAATCGGAGCAGTCACGGCATTCTCGTCGCGACGAATATCAACGATCTCGTTGAAGCCACGGTCACTGCAAAACTGGTGCGCGAGCGCGCACTCGATCCCGTCCGTATTCAGAGCAAACCGTACGACGTTATTGCGCAGCACATTGTGGGCATGGCCGCGATCGGACCGATTGCGGTGGACGACGCATTCGAGATCGTCCGCCGCGCCTACCCGTTTCGCGAACTGACCCGCGCCGAGTTCGATCGAATTGTGCAATATCTCGAAGGCGGCGGCGAATCGCTCGAGAAACAATACGTCGGCGTCTTCGGCAAGATCGTCCTTGAGGAAGGCGTGATCTCAATCGCGCATTCGCGGATCGTGCGCGAATTCCTCGTCAATATCGGCACGATTCATTCGGAAGGTTTCATCGATGTGATTTTGCGCCGCCGCCGGCTGGGATCGGTCGAAGAGAATTTTGTGAAGCAGCTCAAAATCGGAGACATCTTCGTGCTTGGTGGGCGCGTCGTTCGTTTGATTGAGACGCGCGTGCAGGAAGCGTACGTGGAACGGGCCGGCGGGAACCTGCCTACAGTGCCGCGATGGAATGCAGCGAAAATGCCGCTGACTTCGAATCTCGCGCGCGCAGTTCGCGTTCTGCGCACCGAAGTCGATCAACTCGTCAGGCAACATTCCGAGGATGCGCCGGTCGCGGATTGGTTGGTGGAAAATTACGTCCTCTCGATCGCGAACGCGCAGGCGATCGTTGAGCTGTTCCGCGCGCAGCTTGCGATTTCAGACATCCCAATTGGCCGAAAAATGCTGGTCGAGCTATATCGCGAAGGCGATCACGCGCACTTTTTTTTCCATTCGCTTATCGGTCGGAGCGCGAACGACGCGTTGTCGCGAATCGTCGCGCTGCGCGTGAAGCAGCGAATCGGTGGGAACGCACTTGTCACGATCGACGACTACGGATTTCTCCTGACTTTGCGCAGGTTTCAGGAGCTGCCGTTGAACGATCTTCGCGAATGCTTCGGACGCATGCATGCAGAGGAGGATCTTGCGATTGCCTTGCGCGGATCGGAGCTTGTGAAATGGCAGTTCCGCGGCGTGGCGCAGACTGGCCTAATGGTTCCGCGAAATCTGCCCGGGAAACAACGCAGACAGAAGCAACTCAGTTGGAGCGCTGAAGTTCTGTTCCGCGTCCTCGAACAACACGAGCCGGAGCACCCGCTGCTCCAGGAAGCTTATCGGCAGGCAACGCACACGTTTCTGGATGCAGAGGAAGCATATCGTTTCCTCGACGTTGTAGAGACGTTTGAATGGAAACTGTGCCAGCTGCCGGCGGTCTCGCCATTTTCCTTCGCGATCTATGCGAGCGTGATCAAAGAGACGATGATGCTTGAAGACCCGGGCGCTGCGATCGAGCGGATCTATCATGAGATGTATGCCCGAGTTGAAGCGGCAACCGCGGCAACCTCCGGCGTATAACGAATCGGAACCACCACAGCCCCGCTCCTCAAACTCTTGAGATGTTCTCCAACCCCGCACACGATGTTCCCGTGTCGAGCGAGACCGATGAAATCTACCAGGTCGCGCCGGACGTTTATGGCTGGAGCCGCTACGACCGCTCCGTTAAAGCCGACCTCTCGTCAACAGCGCTGCTGACTTCTCGCGGCCTGCTGCTCATCGATCCGATTGCTCTGCAGCGCACTGCGCTGGAAAAACTCACCGCGCAGCTCACCGTTGGCGGAGTCGTTCTAACAAACGAAAACCACGAGCGCGACGCCGCGGCGTTCGCGCAAAAATTTTCGGCGCCGATTTTTGCCTTGTCCCGCGCGTCCGCTTCGCCCGACTCACTCTCGATTACGCCCGTCGACGACGGCGACAAACTAACTGACGATCTGACGGTAATCGCGATTCCTGGCGCCGGGGCAGGCGAGATGGCATTACACTTTGATAGCGGCGGCGGGACGGTCGTGATGGGTGACGCGCTCATCAATTTCGAACCGCACGGATTTGGTTTCTTGCCCGCGAAATACTGCTCCGATTCAAAACAACTCCGCACGTCGCTCCTGAAGCTTCTCGATTATTCGTTCGAGCGAATGCTGTTTGCGCACGGCACACCCATCGCCAGCGGCGCTTCCGCCCGATTAAAAACATTACTGCAGGGCGAATTGCGATGACGCAAGCCGGCAACGCTTTCGCGCGGTTTCTGCGCCTCATTCGATTCTCGCACACGATTTTCGCGCTGCCTTTCGCGCTCGGGGCGTTGATTGTGGCCGCGAACGGCCGGCCGACAGCGCGCACGCTTTTCCTCGTGATCCTGTGCATGGTCTTTGCGCGCACCGCCGCGATGCTCTTTAATCGCCTGGTCGATTGGTCGATTGATCAGCGGAATCCGCGGACCGTCAGTCGTCACCGACTTCTGTCAAAAAGCGCGCTCTGGGCATGGCTCATTGGAAGCGTCGCAGCGTTCGTCATCGCGAGCGGACTGATCAATCGCACAACGGCGCTGCTCTCACCCCTGGCCATCGTGATCGTTTTTCTCTACTCGCTCACGAAACGATTCACGAGCGCCACGCATTTTTTTCTTGGCCTCGCGCTCGCGGTCGCTCCGGCCGGTGCGTGGATCGCGCAAACCGGCGGGCTCGCATGGCCGCCAGTTATCCTGGGAGCAGGCGTTGTCTGCTGGGTCGCCGGCTTCGATTTAATTTACGCCACGCAGGATTACGATTTCGACCGGCGTGAAGGCCTGCGTTCGCTTGTCGTAAAGCTCGGGATCGCGCGCAGTTTACGCGTCGCGCAGTGGCTTCACCTGCTCATGCTCGTCGCGCTGGTTGCTTTCGGCTACTCGGCGCGTCTAGGCCTGATATATTATTGTACGATACCGCTGGCGGCGGCCGCCCTCGCCTACGAGCATCGCAGCGCAAGAGAACTGGACATCGCAGGAATCAATCGCGCGTTTTTCCAGAGCAACGCGTTCGTTAGCGCGATCTTTATCGCGGCGGTCTGCGCTGATCGATTTCTCGCCCGTTGACTACATTGCGTTGAGTTGATCTACGCGCGCCTGATGGCGCCCGCCTTCGAACTCTGTCGTCAACCAGACTCGAACAATCTGCAGCGCGAGCTCTTCTGGAATCATGCGCTGCCCGATCGAGAGCACGTTGGCATCGTTATGCTGACGCGAAAGCCGGGCCGCTTCTTCGTTCCAGCAAAGTGCACAACGCACACCCCGCACCTTGTTGGCTGCCATCGCCTCGCCGTTGCCCGATCCACCAAAAACGATCGCGCGGTCGCACCCACCGCGCACCGCCGCTTCGGCCGCGGGTGCAATGAACTTCGGATAATCCACCGGTTCCTCGCTGAACGTGCCGCAATCTTGAACCTCGTGGCCCAGTGACTCGAGGAGCCGCTTGACCGCTTCCTTGTAGCGGAAACCCGCGTGGTCCGTTCCGAGCGCGATCTTCATCGCAATGTTGTAACGGCGGTCCTCGCCAATTGTCGAGGCAAAGGCGTCAGGATGTGTGCAGTTGCGCTAACTGCTGCCAGAGTTCGCGTTCCCGCTCTGTAAGTTTTTTCGGCATGCGAATCTGCGTGGCCACATACATATCTCCACGACCGCCGGTCGCTGTTGGCAGGCCATGTCCTCGCAATCGGAAACGCTGCCCCGCTTCCGTCCCAGACGGAATTTTTAGCCGAGCCTTTCCCTCCAGCGTCGGCACTTGAAGCTCGCCGCCAAGCACCGCCTGCCACGGCTCAATCAACGCTTCATGAACAAGATCGCTGCCGTCCACAGAAAAATCCGGGTGGCGTGCGAGCCGCACGCGCAAGAACAAGTCGCCGCTTTTGCCACCCTTCGCGCCCGCCTCGCCCTGCCCCTTCAACCGAATCCGCTGACCTTCGCGCACACCACGCGGAATTGTAACCTGGTACGTCTCGACTTTTGAGGAATTACCGCGACGCAACGAGACCGTGCGCTTCGCCGGATGGAGCGCTTCTTCCAATGTCACAAGAATATCGGCTTCGACGTCGCGGCCCGGTTCCGCCATCGATTGCTGGCCGCCGAATCCTCCGCCGCCAAATGCTGATCTGCCTCGTCCGCCGCCGAAAAATGCCTCGAAGAAATCGCTGAACCCAGTGCCGCCAAATTCGAATTCTACTCCTCCGCCATCGCCGCCGCGAAATCCGCCGCCCGGCCCGCCTCCCCAGCCTGGCGGTGCCTGAAACCCACCGGCTTGATTCCAGTTTGCGCCGAGCTCATCATACTTCCGGCGCTTTTCGGGGTCCCCCAGAACTTCGTACGCTTCATTAATCTGCTTAAATTTTTCCTCCGCGGTCGCTTTATCCTTCGCGACATCGGGATGATGTTTGCGCGCGAGTTTGCGGAATGCGCTCCGGATTTCGTCATCCGTCGCGCCTTTCGCCACACCGAGGATCTCGTAATAATCGCGGTACTGCACTGCCATGGGATCGCGGAATTTCCGCGCGGGCGACGCGCGGCGCAACTCTCGAGCGCATTCAACTCAACAATTTTGTAACCACAGCGCAACTCCGCGCGTCTCGACGTGTTGTAACCAGCAAACAATTATGAAAAATTTTACTCTCCTCACTTGCGCGTCCGCCGCTGGCCTGATCGGTCTCGTTGCGGCGGCAACCGCTGCGGATAACAACTCAGACACCCCGCGGCCACATCGGCTCCGCCACGCGTTAATGCAAAGGCTCGCAGCTGTCGGAGTGACCGATGCGCAAAAAGAGCAGATCCGTGGAATTGCGCGTGAGTTCCGGCCGGCGATGAAGCCACTGCGGCAACAGCTCGTGCAGGAACGCCGCGCGCTCCGCAAAGCGATCCACTCAACACCAGTCAACGAAGCGGCGATCCGCGCGCAATCAGCCCGGGTCGCGCAAATCGAGGCGGATGTCGCAGTGAAACGCGCTTACATCTCGGAACGCGTCCAATCAATCCTGACTCCCGAACAGGTCGCCAAGCTGAAGGAAATGGCGGCGAAATTCGATGCCAAAGTGGACGAACACATGAACCGCGCCGACAAAAAGGCCGACGGCGCATGACACAGATCAGCAAAACGTAGTACGGAAGGGGCGGTTGGAAACGGCCGCCTTTTTTCTTGCAGTTGATGCGCCGCGGAATGTCGGACAAGATTGAGCCGATGCGCGAACTCGCAAAAATTTTGATTATTTTCGGCGGCGTTTTGATCGTCGTCGGCATTCTATTGTGGAACGGGTTTGGCGCCGGTTGGTTTGGACATCTTCCCGGAGACATTCGCATCGTGCGGGGCGATTCAGTTTTTTACTTCCCGATCGTCACCTGCATTCTCGTCAGCGTTGTACTGACTGTTCTCCTTTCGCTTTTCCGGCGGTGACGAACGCCGGCGGAGAATTTGGACGGTAAGGATTAGCTGTCATTCTGAGAATCGTGCGCTCCGCTTGTTCC
>JBDUAZ010000128.1:0-33483 GCA_040004385.1 Chthoniobacterales bacterium
GCAGATATTCGTCGCCGACGACGAAGCGCTCCTCGAAATGATTCAGCGGATCAAGACGGCCCTCACGCCGCAACACATCGTGATGGCGCATTGCACTGTCTCGCCGGATACGATGCGTGCGGCCGCGGAAATGGTGCAGCGGCGCGGAGCACAGTTTTTAGATGCGCCGTTTACAGGCAGTAAAAATGCGGCAGAAATGGGCGAGCTCGTTTATTACATCGGCGGCGATGAAGCGGTCTTGCGCGAGGCGCGTCCGGTGCTTGAAGCAAGCAGCAAAGAGATTATCGAGATCGGCGGAATCGGCGACGCGACGACAATGAAGGTAGCGACAAACATGATCACTGCCGCGACGGTGCAGGCCGCGGTGGAAGCCCTTGCAGTCCTCCACAATTCCGGGTTGTCGGTCGAAAAGTTTGCGATCGCGATGCGCAGCAACGGCAGCAATTCCGGGACGCTCGAAATGAAGTTGCCCTTGATGCTGGAGGGAAATTTCGAGCCGCACTTTTCTGTGAAGCACATGCTAAAAGATGTCGAAATCGCGACCAGGCTCGCGCGAAACTTCGGATTAGAGTTCGGCGCGACAGACGCCGCCCGGCGGTGCCTCGCCGAAGAAGCGCGCGCAGGCCACGGGGACGCTGATTACTGCTCGGTAATGAGGCACTATTTTCCGGAGGGCATTCCGGTAGCGATGAAGGGAGACGCGCTCGTAGATGAAGAAGTAGATCTGATGCTCGATCTCACGGGGGCTGAAAGAGGCGCCCCGCCGAAGCCAGCGGAGATGCCCGAAGAGGTTCTGGGAACACCTTCGTCTACCGCCGCTGCGGACGACGGGCGACCGATCGAGAGCGATCCGAGTTCGAGCACGGCGCAGTCGGTATCTCTCGCAGCGCCGAAACTTGAAGAACCGTCGTCGCTTGCGGCCGAAAACGATGCAACAAGCCATTTTTCCGCTGACCAATTCGCGGAATATTCAGCAGTATCCGAAGCTTCGACGGCCGGGCGGGAAATTGAAACTGATCTTCTAGACAATCAAGCAATCTTGGAAACGAGCCTGGCATTGCCGTTGCCCGCTGAGGAACAACAGGCGGCCATCGAGGCCGGCACGACGTCGATTGCCTGGCGGCTTCGTCGGCGATGAAACTGTGGCCCGACTAGCGGAGTCTGTGGCGAAGAAGACTGGCAGTGATAAGCGGAAGTTCGCCGTGGATTGTTGAGTCATTTGTGACGGCACGGGGACAAAGATTGAGCGCGGGAGCTGTTGCCGCGTTTGATTTGTCGAAGCACGCAAAGCTCCAGGTTACGGGCGGCGACCGCGTGCGATTCCTAAACGGTCAACTGACAAACGACGTCGCTAAGGCGGGTTCCGACGCGGCGATTGAGGCGTCAATTTTGAACGCTAAGGGGCGGATGAACGCGCACGTGTTCCTCTGCGCCACGCCTGATTCATTCCTGGTGGATGCCGATCCCGCCCTGCGGGAGAGTCTCGCTCAGCGGCTCGAGCGTTATGTTATCGCCGATGATGTCGAGATCAGCGACGTAACAGAAGCGTTTGCACTGTTTCACGTTATCGCGACCCCAGCTCCAGAGATCGATGGAGTGCTAAAAAAGGTTCGAAGCGACCGATTCGGGTTTGACGGGTCTGACCTGTGGTTCGCGATCGGAGATCACGACCGGGCGTACCACGAACTGGGTCGCGCCATTCCCATGTGGGACGGGACGCGCGCAGAAACCCTCCGGATTGAACGCGGCATTGCCAGATGGGGCTGCGAGCTGTCGGAAGAAATCATACCGGTAGAAGCAAATCTGGAGGCGCGCGCGATCGATTACGCGAAAGGCTGCTACATCGGGCAGGAGGTTATTTCGCGAATGAAAATGTCCGGACAAAAGAATAAGCGCCTCTGCGGATTGCTTTCGCTTTCCGGCGCGGCGATAGCGACGTCATCCAGGCTTTTCGCAATGGATGCCGAACGAAAAGAAGTCGGCTGGGTTACAAGCGCGACATTCAGTCTGCGATTGAAGAAAGAGATCGCGCTCGGCTTTGTAAAGAGAGGGTTCAACGCCGTCGGCACACGTTTGCTCGCGCCGGGGGCTGAGATTGGCGACGTAAACGTTGGTGTTCCCGTCGAGGTCGTCGCGTTGCCGTTCGATTGCAGCCTGGCCGGCGAAGCTGATTGACCTAGCGTTCTCGCCGACCGTAGTTTCACGCCGCCGCTCGCCCGGAGGGTGTGCGGGCGGCGCAAGTTTATGGCCAAGGTCAGCGTTCAACATCTTCAGCTTGTTTATGCCGGCAGCGCCACAAACGATGGCGGTATTGATCTTGAAATTGCTGACCGCGAGTTGGTCGTGATCGCCGGGCCAACAGGATGCGGGAAATCGTCGCTCCTGCGAGCAATCGCGGGGCTGGAACACATTTCCAAAGGAGAGGTGTTCATTAACGACCGACGCGTAACTGACCTCGCGCCGAAGGAGCGCGACGTTGCAATGATTTTCGAGACAGCCGCGCTCTACCCGCGCATGTCGATCCATGCCAATCTCGCGTTCGGTTTGCGGATGCGAAAATTCTCTGAAAAGGAGGCAAGAAAAAGGATCGACGGCACGGCGGAGACTCTCGGGATAACTGAATTACTGGATCGCCAGCCACACGAGCTGACCGCGATACAAGGGCAATTGGTCGCAATCGCTCGCGCCGCTGTCATGCAGCCGAAAGTCGTGCTGTTTGACGAGCCGCTCCTTGGCTTCGACGCAGCCTCACGCGCCCGGATGAGGGCCGTAATCATGCGGCTACGTGCGCATCTCCAGGCGACGTTCATCTATGCGACCCGAGACCCGGGAGATGCGATGGCGCTGGCCGACCGCATTGCGTTGATGAGAGATGGCGTTATTGAGCAACTCGCAGTGTCAGCGGAAATTTACGACCTACCGCACAACTTGTTCGTGGCGGGGTTCCTGGGAGCGCCGGGAATGAATTTTGTCAACGGGACGCTGAGACTAGATCGCGAGGGGTTCGTTTTTTCTGAGTCGGAAGGCGGCACAATTCAGCTGCCTTTACTGAGATCTCAGGGCTCCGAGCTGCAAGAATTTGTCGGGAAGCCGATTATACTTGGCATCCGGCGTGAAGACATTCGCGTTTCCGAGTCCACTACGGAGCGGCGCGAGGCAGTTGCAGAATTTCCCGCGATCATCGATCTCGTCGAACCCGGTGGCGCCGGAACGAATCTTTATATTCACACCGGCGCGCACCCGCTGATCTGTCGCACGTCCGAACGCTTCGAAGAGGGGGAGGCCCGGCATCGCGCGCGTTTTGCGTTCAACCGCGAGCGGGTGCATTTGTTCGACCCAGCGACGACGCTCCGGATTGCCTAAAAACGGTATAATTTTCGTCCCCCGTGAATCTTGTGCGAATTTCGTTGCCTTTCCATGTCCGCCGCGGATAATCTTGGTTTTTCCACCAAGGACCACCCCGTTGAACCAACAATTACTCTCCGAGATTGGCCGCACCCAGCGGCTCGAAATTCTTAACACGTTAAAGCGGACAAAAGGCCTGTCCGTCAACGAGCTCGTAGCCCGTATGAAGATGAGCTACATGGGCATCAAGCAGCATTGCCTGACGCTGGAGCGTGACGGTTATCTGGATACTTGGCGACGCCCGCAAAAAATGGGCCGCCCGGAAATGGTCTATCGGCTAACCCGGAGGACACACGACCTCTTCCCGTGCGACAGCAACGATTTTACCCTCGAGCTACTAAAATCGATCCAGGAAATCCACGGGTCGAACGCGCCGGATAAGCTTCTCTTCAGCGTCTTCGAGCGAAAGACGGCGGCGCTCAAGGAAAAGGTAAAAGGCACCACAGTCGTCGAGCGCGCGAAATGGCTGGCGGCGCAGCGCGAGAAAGAAGGTTTCATGTCGCAATACGTCGACAACGCAAAGGAAGGCGGCCCGCAAATCCTCGAGTGCCACTCGCCAATTACGAACCTGCTCGATCAGTATCCGATCGTCGGTCGACTTGAAGGCGATTTGTTTGAAGGCGTTCTCGGCACCCGCGTGCGCCGTGAAGAATCGCGCACGTCGGGTTTGTACGAGTGCGCGTTTTATTTCTCGGTTTAACTGCGAGAAATTCGGGCGGCGCGGATTTTCTCTTTCGCGTCGAGCGAATTACGGTTGATTGATGGCCCATGTTACGGGCCTTTCCGATCGCGGTAATCGAAAACATCCAGCCTCTGGTCGACGGCGGGCGTTATCCGGTCAAGCGGGTCGTGGGGGAAGATCTTGTCGTCGAAGCAGATGTCTTCAAGGAGGGCCACGATGTCGTGGCGGCGCTGCTGAAATGGCGCAAGCTTGGCGAGCCGGGCTGGCACGAGACTGCGATGACCCACGTGGATAATGATCGCTGGCGGGGCGCGTGCGCGCTCTATGAGAACGCAATTTACGAGTACACTGTCGAGGCTTGGGGCGATGCTTTCCGCGGCTGGCAGCAGGAGTTTGCCGCGAAGTTCGAAGCAGGAATTCTTGAGCTGCGCAGCGAATCCCTAGAAGGCGCCGCGTTAGTCGACGCAGCAGCACAGCGCGCTGATCCGGCCGATGCTGCGCGGCTGCAGGAAATAGCCGGGAAGATGCGCACGGGACTGCCGGTCGAGACAAACGCGATCGGCCATTCCGGCGAGCTCGACATTCTGATGGGGACATATCCCGATCGTTCTGAGGCAACTCAATACGGGCCGCCGCCGCGTGTAATTGTCGATCGCCTCGAGGCACGGACCGCTGCCTGGTATGAATTTTTCCCGCGGTCCGCCGAAGGTCGCGCCGATCGCGGCTCGACGTTTCGCGATTGCCTTCCGCGTATCGATGACGCGAAAGCGATGGGGTTCAACGTTATATACTTTCCGCCGATCCATCCTATTGGAGTCACAAACCGCAAAGGCCGAAACAATTCCGTCGCGAGCGAGGCAGGCGAACCGGGCGTGCCGTATGCGATTGGCAATCGATTAGCGAGCGTTCCGAATGGCGGCGGCCATAAAGACGTCGAACCAGCTCTAGGGACGCTCGAGGACTTCGAGTGGCTCGAACGCGAAATCAAAGCGCGCGGAATGGAGATAGCACTCGACTTCGCGATCAACTGCTCGCCCGATCATCCGTATGTGACGGAACACCCGGAGTGGTTTTATAAGCGCCCCGACGGCACAATTAAATACGCGGAAAATCCACCAAAAAAATACGAAGACATTTATCCGCTGAACTTTCGCTGCCGAAGCTGGCGGGAGCTCTGGAATGAGATGACGAGCATCATCCTGTTCTGGGCGGAGCGTGGCGTACGGATTTTCCGCGTCGACAATCCGCATACGAAACCGGTTCCGTTTTGGGAGTATATGATCTCGCGAGTGCGCGATCAGTTTCCTGATACAATTTTTCTCTCCGAAGCGTTCACGAAACCAAAAATGATGAAGACGCTGGCAAAGGCGGGGTTCAGCCAGAGTTACACCTACTTCACGTGGCGCAACAGCAAGCAGGAATTCACCGAATATTTCTCGGAGCTGATGCAGACTGAGATGCGCGAATACTTCCGAGCCAATCTCTGGCCAAACACGCCGGATATTTTGCCGCTGCATTTGCAACAGGGAGGCCGGCCGGCGTTCATGGCGCGCGCGGTTTTGGCGGCGACGCTCTCGAGCACTTATGGCATCTACAGCGGTTTCGAGCTGTGCGAAAACACCTCGCTGCCAGGCCGCGAAGAGTATCTCGATTCCGAGAAATATCAGCTGAAAGAGCGCAACTGGACGGGCCCCGGTAACATCAAGGACTGGATTACGCGCATCAACAGGATACGGCAGCAAAACCGGGCATTGCAGATGTATGGAAACCTGCGGTTCCATCACTCTGAGAACGACGCGATTTTGTTCTACTCGAAAATGACAATGGCGCGTGACAACATCATTCTCGTCGTTGTAAACCTCGATCCATTTCGACGACAGAACTCGATGGTGGATGTGCCAACGGAAGAATTTGGCACGATGGGTGCGGACGTTTATGAGGTGGAGGATTTGCTCACGGACGAGCGCTACATGTGGCGCGGCGTGCGAAACTACGTCGAGCTCGATCCAAAAGTGCAGCCCGCACACATCTTGCGGGTACGGCCTTGGACGGGATAGCCCTTGTGAATAAGAGCACCGAGTCCCGCAACGCGCTCACGATTTGCATCCATCGGCGCAGCCGCCTATCATACCGCACTTCCCTGGCATGAAAAATTTTCCAGCGCTGCTCGCGAGCGCATCGCCATTCCTCGCGCAGACTGCTGCGCCACCCGATCTGCCCAACACCAGATCGATTCTCGACGCCATGATCGCCGCCGGGCCGATCATGATCCCGTTATTGGCTCTCTCTGTTTTTTCCGTGATGTTGGTGATCGTTTATATCTTAACAATTCGTCGCGGTGCGGTGGTCTCAAGCGGTTACATGGCGACGGCTGACGCGTTGTTGCGCAAACGCGATTACCTCGGCTTGCTCGCCGTCTCGAATCGTCATAGCGAAGCGATCGCGCGCGTCGTTCAGAAGATGCTCGATTTCACGACAAAAAATCCGTCGGCCGATTTCCAGCAGGTGCGCGAGATTGCCGAAACCGAAGGCACGCGCGTGGCGTCCAGTTTGAACAACCGCGTGATCCTGCTCGCCGACATCGGCATGATCGCGCCGATGATCGGATTGCTCGGCACCGTTATCGGAATCATTCGCTCGTTCGGCGCTCTGGGCGCGGATCTCGGGACCGCGCGCTATGCGCTGCTTTCAAAAGGCATCAGCGAAGCGCTTATCAACACCTCGGCCGGTCTCGCAATCGGGATTCCAGCGATGATCTTCTATGCTTTTTTTCGCGGTCGGGCGCAGAAACTTATTTCCGATCTCGAAGCCGCGGTCACGCACGTGCTTGCTCTCCTTTCATTGCAGTATTCGAAGCGAACAGAGCGCGCCCCGGTTCTCCTCGAAGATGAATTTTGAGGCCGTGCGCCCGTCCAAGATTCCCGCTGCTTCATTTTTTAAATTCCGCGCTTCCGCATGAATTTGCGTCGCCATGCCGCTCTTCACCACCCGGGCATTCAGCTCGCGCCGCTCGTCGACGTACTTCTGCTCCTTTTAATCTTTTTCCTGATGACCTGGAATGCGGCGCGCAACGAAAACGAGCTTGACGTAAAAGTGCCGAAGGCAGCAGCTGCGAAAGAGAAAACTGCGCCGATTGGGGACGTCGTGGTGAACGTAAAAGCGGACGGCAATGTTGTGGTCAATCATCGCACGCTTGCCGCAGCTGAATTGAGCGATTTACTGAAAGGCCTTGTCCAGCTCGACCCGGAACAGGCCGTCGTCATTCGCGGTGATGAGACCGGTGCTTACAAGAACGTCGTGGGAGTTCTTAATATTTGCAGTGAAGCTGGTGTCACGAACGTAGCGTTCGCGACAGCCAAATGAACCCCACGCGCGGTACATCGCGCCTCGTCGCACCTATCCTTGGCTTAATCGCCATCGGTAGCGCATTCGCGCAGCGCCCGGCGGAAGTTCGTCGCGCCCAACCGGTGGAAGATCCGCCCGTCGCGCGCGCCGTTCCTTTCGACGAGCCGACGGCTGCGCCAACACCGCGCGCACGACGGAGTCCGCCGCCTGTCGAAGAATCCTCCAGCGACACAACGAAATCGCAGGCGCCGGCCGCCGAAGAAGAAGCGCAGGATAAACGGCAACTCGATTACGCGAACGCCCTCTTTGCCCGTAAACTTTACGATCTCGCTGTGCCGGAATATGAAAAGTTTCTTGGCCAATTCCCGGGCGCGTCGGGCCGCGCGAGCGCATACTTTTACCTGGGCGAATGCTACCGCGCGTTGAACCGTGGCACCGCGGCGCGCACGAGTTTTCAAAGCATTCTCGACAACCATGGCGAGAGCGAATTCGCAGGCCCGGCTGCCTACGGAGTGGCGGAGATTGTCTTTACTCAAAAGGATTACGCAGGCGCACTCCCGCTCTTCCATAAGGCCGCGGCGAAATCGAAGGAGGCGCCGCTCGCATTGTCAGCTCGATATTTCGAAGCGCGGTGTCTCGAGAATCTCGATCGCAAGGATGACGCGCTAAACGTTTACCAGCAGGTAATCGACGCAAAAAATCCGAACCCGTATCGCGAAGATGCACGAATGGCGGCGGGCACGATTGCGCTCGGCCGCGGACGCAAAGCGGATGCGTTTCGCAACTATGAAGCGCTTGCAAACGAAACGCAGAAAGCATCGTTAAAGGCGGAGGCGACGGTGCGCGCGGGAATGGTGGCGGTTGATCTGATGCAGCCCGAGAAGGGCAAGATCGACAAGGGCATGGCCGACAAAGCGATGAATCTCTTGCAGAAAGGGCGCACTCTACCTGAGGCGGGCCGCTGGCATTCAATTGCGGAAGTTGGATTGTTGCGGCTGCAATACCAGACGGGCCAGTACGCGCCGTTGATTGCGGAGTACAAGCGCAGTCAGGACGAAATTCCCGAGGAAGTTCGGCCGGAGATGATGCTGATCGCCGCGAACAGCCAGCGCCAGCTCGGGCATCCTAAGGAAGCCGATGAAATCTACCGCCAGATCGTGACGAAATATCCCAACCGCGATGAAGCGCGCGATGCGCAATATCAGCGGTTGATCAATCTCTATAATTCGAACGCTCCTTCACTCCTCACTGAAATTGATGACTATTTGAAGTCGAATCCGACGGCTGAGCGAGCAGACCAGGCTAAGTTGTTAAAGGCGGAGCATTTCTACAAGGAACAGCACTTTGCCGAAGCCGCGTCGATTTATGCGGAGTTGCGCGCCTCGCAGCTTTCTCCTCGATTGCGGGCGGAAGCTGCTTACAAACTTGGCTGGAGCTACGTGCAACTGAAAGACGGCGCGCGGGTGATCGAGGCGTTCAGTTATTTTCTAAAAACTTTTGCCGATAATCCACAGGCGCCGTCCGCCCTCACGCAGCGTGCCCTCGCTTATCAGGAGGCGAAAAATTACGATGCGGCGATCGCAGACTTGAACGCGTTGCTGGCGAATTATCCGTCGAGCCGCGAACGTGAAGCAACGTTGCAACAGAAGGCTTTGATTTACGGTCAGCAGGAAAATTCGAAGGCGATGGCAGACGCGTTTCGTCAGCTACTAAAAGAGTTCCCGAAAAGTTCCGTCGCCGCCCAGGCTAATTACTACATCGGCAAAGCGGCTTTCGAAGCAAAGGATTACAAGGCCGCGATTCCCGCGCTCGATGCCGCGCGCCAGCTGAACAAGGAACAATATTACAGTTTCGCGACACTGCGGATCATCTCATCATACTTCTATTTGAAGGATCGGGTTGCACTCACGAACGAATTGAACACTTACGTTGCAACCAGTCCAAATACGAAAGTTCCCGCCGATATTCTCGAGTGGGTCGGACTTCAGTACTATAATGAAAAAAATTACGCGGCTGCGGAAAAATACCTCGATCTACTAAGCAAAAGCGAAAACCTCGGCACGGTAAAACCCGACTTCTGGTTCTACCTCGCGGACGCACGGTCGAAGCAGCAAAAATTCGGCGGCGCCGAGTCCGCTTACGAAAAATATCTACAGGTGGCGACCGATCCGGCGGCGAAGGCGAAAACATTACTCGCGCTCGGAGCGACCAAGATTGCCGCGCATAAGCCCGATGACGCGGAGAAAATCGCGCAGGAAATCATGACGCTTCAACCAGAGGGGCGCGTGAATGCCGAGGCGCGCCTCCTCGCTGGTGACGTGCAATTGGAACGCCAGCATTTTGATGACGCCGGCAAAGCCTTTATGGGCGTGGCGTTGCTCTACGACGATCCTGCGATTACGCCGCGAGCTTTGCAAAAAGCGGCGAGCGCATACGAAAAGGCCGGGAAGAAGGAGGAGGCCGATCGCGTCGCGAAGCAGTTGCACGACAGGTATCCTGACTACGCTGGCGGGTAACTAAGCATTGCCAGAGCGCTGCCGTTTTGGTGAGCTTGCCCGATGGAAAAGCTTCGTCCCTGTATCGCAGAATTTATTGGCACGTTTGCTCTGATCTTCGTTGGGATTGGCGCGATTAAAACGGCTGGCCACGACGTATTGGCCGTCGCGCTCGCGCATGGCCTGACGATCGCCGCGTTTGCGTCCGCGACGATGCACATTTCAGGAGGGCAACTCAATCCGGCCGTGACTTTCGGTTTGGTGTGCGGTGGTCACATGTCGTGGGCAGCCGCGATCCGTTATTGGATTGCTCAGCTTCTGGGCGGAATCGCTGCCGCACTAATCTGCCTTTCCCTGTTTGGCCGGGATGTCATTGTCACCGGCACTCCACAATTGGCGATCAACTTAACCGGGGGGCAGGGGATCGTGCTCGAAGCGATTATGACTTTCTTCCTTGTCTTCGTTGTCCACGGTACCGCCGTTGATCAACGCGGTCGGCGCGTGGCGGGTCTGGCGATTGGCGCTACGATCACACTCGATATTTTATTCGGTGGCCCGCTCACCGGTGCCGCTATGAACCCGGCGCGGGTTTTCGGTCCTGCGGTTGCCGCCAATTTCTGGAAAGCGCACTACGTCTATTGGGTCGGACCGCTCCTCGGCGGGGCGGCCGCCGGTTTTGTTTACCGAATTTTCATCGAGCGCGATCCAGTTGTCGAAGCGCCGGTGTCTGTGGAAACGCGTTAGCGCATCGCCAGCGTTTCAATCGGGAGCGGCGCAAAAAAGTTTTTTGCGTCCTCGACGAGCAAGACCGGCTTTGCGAGATGAGCCGCAAGGGAACTGGCATCGGGTGTCAACGCTATGCCAGCCCGCGCGGTCAATTCCAACTGCGCTAGTTGTTCGATCACGCGCAGAAGCTTCGTTTCCAGGTTTCGTGCATCGGTAAATTGCACGGTACAAGTGCCGGGCGCCGTTGCTTCCACGTAAGGCGCGAGCGTAAAAGCAAAGTCGAGCAAGATTGCATTGAGAAGTTTTTCCTGTACGCGATCGCGTGTTTTCACCACGAGATAAAGAGAGCGCGCCAAGCCCTGGCTCGGTGCCATCCCGACACGAACGCCTGCGTCTTGCGCTGTCTGGTTTAGTTGAATGATGAGCGCCTTTGCCTCCTGATCATCGATTAATGCAACGGGTTTCGATTGCAGTTGCGGTTGATGTCGGATCGCCGCTTGCAGGTAAAAGTTCGGCAAATAAATCGTGGCAAACATCAGCCGGTCCCCGTGATTCGTTGTCTGCCGCCGTGAACGCGTTCCACACGAACATGAAAGCGCGCCGCGTTGTGGTCCTGCTCGAGGTCTGTGATGCTCCATTTGTTCTCGAGCACGACTTTGCATTGCGCGCTGCTGATCATGCTGTGGCGAGTGAGAACTAGAAATACGGTCGGCGCAGGTTCTAGAAGACGTTGCAAGCGGTACCAATTTGTTTGTGGAATCCTGCGCAATTCGTCCGCCGCATTCAGAATCAGGTCGAGAATCACTAACGAAAAATTTCCATCGCGCAGTAGAAGATCAGCAGCTTTTATCGCCTCGGCCGCTTTTGCGCATCTAATCCAGAGAAGATTGGATAACCGTGCGTTTCCAACGGGCGCAGGATCAAACGAATCCCGACCATCGACTAGCGCAAGGAAATAGCCCGCGTGATGAGCAGCGTCTAAAAGCGCACAAATCAGCAACGCCGAGCCGGCGCTGATATTCGGGCTAACGAGCTCAGTAATTGCTCCCTTGCGCAATCCGCCGCCGATCGCTTGATCAAATTCAGGAAGGCCGGTAACCAGGTGCGCTACCGGAGTAGTAATCGGCTGCGGGAAACGTTCCGCGAGAAGATTGCGAAGATCGACAATGGCTGTCCCCCTCAGGCGGGGAGCCGAGCGACAGAAAGGAACAGCCCGCAAGGGGAACGAACCGGGAGATGACTCCACAATCTTACTACGGATACCCATATCTGGGAGTATGGCATTTCTGTCTTGATGTTCAAATGAACTTAAACTCGCTTTTTCCGCTGCGCCCCCGTTTGCTTCCGCACCAGCGAAACCAGCACCCCCTGAATCAGCAGTTCGCGGGCAGGAACAAGATCCGGGTAGAAAGGATTCTCCGCTTTTAAATACGGGCGACCATGTTCCGTCACGTAGCGCTTCAGCGTTGTCTCTCCGTCAATTAACGCCGCGACGATATCGCCGTTTCGGACATCTTTTCGATCCTCCAGAATCACAATATCGCTATCCAGAATATGCGCGTTGATCATGGAATCACCGCGGACCCGTAAGGCAAACGTTCGTCCGTTCCTGGACGCGTTCACAGACCGTGTGTCGAGGGAAACATGCCCCTCAATCGTCTGTTCCGTGAGTGTGGCCATGCCGGCTGGAATCTGGCCATAGATCGGGATATCTGTGATCCGAACTTTCTGCACGGGAGTAATAAGCGCGCGCGCTTTTCGCGCATGCCGGTCGAGAAATCCTTTTCGTTCCAGCGTTGCCAGGTACTGCATTACCGACGTCTGGCTCGCGAATCCGAAGTGTTGCTGAATTTCGCGCGTGCTCGGCGTGATTCCTTTCTCTCGTTGCTCGAGTTGGATAAATTCCAAAATGCCGCGTTGTCGCTCAGTGAGCACGCGAACATTTTCGACTCCAGTCGCTAAACTGCAAGTTCAAATGAACATCCACAGCACGGGCAACCTAATCTCTAGCAAAGAGAGAGTTCCACGCGCCGCTCTTCGACCTGCGAAATCCAGCGGCCGAGATATGCGAATCGAAAATAGAGTTGAGTTAGACGGTCGATTTCCTGGCCGGCGTCTGCGATCCAGGCGCTGTTCCGCGCTTTCAGTTCTTCAATCGTCCCGTCGTAAAGCTTCGACAGCCGTAGTAACTGCGCCGCGATCTGCAAATCGATTTCCAGGAGAGCAGGTTTCTGAAGTGAACGCGTGAGAGCGTTCGTTGCGCTTCGTGCCGACTCCAGCACCGCATCGGTTTTTTGAATAAGGGAGATCATCGTTGAAAACAAATCGGCGAGTTCACCAGGAATGGTTTGGCGGGCCGCTTCCGGCGCATGGCCGTGCAAACTTAGAAGATGGTGCAGCCGCCGTTTGGGATCCTGCAACGTTTGATACGCCTCGTTTAAAGTCGCGAAGGCGTGCGAGTCGTTCGCCCGCGCAGTTGTATCCGGATGGATTAATAATGCTTTTGCATGGTACGCGCTTGTCAGGCTCTGTTCATCAAGCCAGGGCTGTTGCGGTTGATTGAGGAGCGCAAAATAATCGGTCATGCAGCGAAACTCTCGCCACAAGAGCAATGAGCGACAGCATTCGGATTCGTGACTTTGAATCCGCCTTTCTGCAAATCATCGCTGTAATCAAGCAGAGAGCCGCTGACGAAGAGCGCGCTTTTGGGGTCGACTACCACGCGGACGTCGGATGACTGAACCATGATGTCACGATTCGCAGGGCCATCCACCAGGTCCATCTTGTACTGCAATCCGGAACAACCGCCCCCAATTACGGCGACACGCAACGCGCCGTGCGCGCGACCCTGCTTTTCCAAGAGCGAAACGAGTTTACGCGACGCGTTATCGGTGACTTTGATCAGCCGTTCGTTGCCGACTTTGTAATTGATCGGCGCGGGAGCGTTTGCGGTTTCGGACACGCGGGAACCTACGGGATGCGCAGACTGCTGCAACAGAACGGCTCACGCCGGCTGCACGTGCGACGCCAGATGATCGGCTGCAATACGTTCGACCTCTGCGATCGACGTAACCTGCTGGAACTTTTCACGTAGCGATTTGCTGCCAGCAAAACCCTTCGAGTAAGCCATCAAGCGCGCTCGCAACGATCGCATCGCTTTGTCTTCACAGCCCCATTCGGCTACAGCCAGACGGCAATGCTCCAGCACGAGCGGCCATTTCTCTGCTGCGTCCGGAGTGCGAAGGTGTTCTCCCGTTATCAGGTAGCTTTTGATTTGTTGAAAGATCCAGGGGGAACTCATCGCTGCGCGCCCAATCATCGCCCCGGCAATTCCGGTTTGTGCCCGGCGTTGCGCAACGTCTTCCGGTGTGGCGAGATCGCCGTTTCCGATCACTGGAATCGAAACTGCCTCAACGACCTGGCCGATGACGTTCCAATCTGCCGCGCCGGAATATCCCTGCGCCCGTGTCCGGCCATGCACTGCGAGGGCCGCGACACCGGCTTCCTCGAGGATCTGGGCGACGTGCGGAGCGTTAATGGAACTGGCGTCCCAGCCGATCCGAATCTTGCCCGTTACCGGCAATGGCGCAACGGCCGCGACCACTGCCTCGGCAACCGCCGCGAGTGCCGGGCAATCCTTGAGCAGCGCGGACCCGCCATTCTTCGCGACCACCTTATTTACGGGACAGCCGAAGTTCAGATCGATGAAGTCAGGCTGAACCCAATCGACAACATGCCGCGCCGCCTCCGCCATGTGTTCGGCGTTACCACCGAAAAGCTGCACCCCTATCGGCCGTTCACATTCG
Source organism: Chthoniobacterales bacterium (assembly GCA_040004385.1). Lineage (GTDB taxonomy): Bacteria > Verrucomicrobiota > Verrucomicrobiia > Chthoniobacterales > UBA10450 > JBDUAZ01. The sequence continues at coordinate 14,460 of JBDUAZ010000128.1, forward strand.
TCAAAATCGAGATACTCACGCGTGCGATCGTTGCGACGAAACACCCCTTCCGCAGAGACGAACTCCGTGACGAGCACGTCGGCGCCGCGTTGCTTGCAGAATTGCCGGAAGATTTTGTCGGATACGCCGGCCATCGGCGCGAGATAAAGAGGGAAGGTGTCCGGCCGGAACCATGGCAGTGACGAGTTCATCGCTTAGCCGATCGCGGTCGCGTCTTTCAGTAGATGCGCGACCTCGTTCTGCACGGAATCCAATTCATCGAGACGCAAATGGACCTCGGGGATAATGAACACATCGCCAGTGTTTACGTGCTCATACAAGACAACCCCTCGATTGGTTGGCTCATCAATTTTCACCTGTTTTAAAATGCGCTTTCGCTCCAGCATCGCGGCCAAAACATAACAGGAGTTGGCATGGGCCGCATCGTTTGCCGCGAGAAGCCGGCGCAGCAATTCTTCTGCGCTTTTTTTCGCGAGTGGTTCCGCCGGTGGCGGCGCGGGCGGCTCGTATCGCGTTTTCCAAAACGAAAACGGACGGATGTTTTCGTTCCGTTTTAACCAGCCTTCTTCGCTCAGATCTTCGCGACGGAATCCGTCCCCTTCGCGAAAAAGAAGGGTGTAAAATTGCTCGCCCGGCGCAAAGGATCGGTGGGTGATGGCGCAAGCCTCCGCACGATGCTTGATAGGCCAGTCATTCGCGAGCGGGTTCATCGAGCAACCGTAGCGGCTGAGCCAAACGAAAAAAGTCGCGGCGGCTCGCTATTTGTGGAACGGAAATACAGGAGAATAAATCCCACCGCTGCAAAGATTGCATTGGGCGCCCACGCTGCCATCCACGGCGCGATGCGCGCCCCCTCTCCGAGCGCGAGAAACAGATGCGTCAAAAAGTTCATCGAAAAGACGAGCACGATTGCGACCGCAACGCTGGCCAGAGTTCCGCGACGTGAGTAGCCGATACCGAGCGGAGCCGCGATGAAAGCGACCACCAGGCAAGTCCATGGCAACGCCAGCCGGTAATGCAAATGGGTGACGAAGGGAGCGAGCAGCGCCGGCGGAAAATCGAAGTTATAGGTGAGATAATCGCGTAGCTCCGGGACACTAAGATATTCAGCGCGCACGTTCGCGCTCATAAGACGAAACGGCGTTTCGCTCCAGTTGCTGATCACGAGCGAATTACTATCCTGAATATCCACAATATTTCCCGGCTCATCGTAGGAAACGACTTTTACCTGCTGCAACTCCCACGCCTTGCTTTCGGGACGATAAAATGCGCGGGTGGCGAGGTAGTTCTTTCGAATGTTATCCTGCGCGTCCTGCTGCAGGATTTGTACAGTCGTAAATTCGTTCTCGCCGGGCTTAAACTGTTGAATGAACCATGTCCGATCGTCGGTACGATTGCGAAAAATCTGGCCGTTGATGGGAATTTCGCTGCGCCTTGACCGCGGATCTTCAAGCACTCTCTTACGAGCGAGCTCAGCATGCGGGGCGAGCGAATAATTCAACACGGCACTGCCGGTTGCCGAAAGTAAACCGACGACGAATAACGGCACGAGCACTCGTGGCACGCTCACTCCAGCCGTTAACATCGAGACGATTTCGTTCGCACGCGACATCCGGCCGAGGCAAAACAGGAACGCCAGCAACAACGAGACCGGCAGGAGCACGACGATGATCTGCGGGATCTGCGTGAGATAGTATCGGGCGACGATGCCGAGCGAGATGCGATCATCAAGAAAAGTTGAAAGATTATCGCTTATGTCAAAGACCAGCCAGATAGAGAAAAAGCCCGCGATGCAGTACAGGTAGGCCTGCGCAAAATTGCGGAGAACGTAGCGATCGAGAAGTCTCACGGCGGTAGAGTTGCGCTATTCTCTCTCTGTTTTGCGATCAATCCAGCGCGGCGATTCAGAATACTGCCGAACATCTTATGAGAGATGCTCCCGACACGGCCGAACGGTCGCCGCATTACTGTGCCCCCTGATTCACAATGATTGCGCTTAAGGATTCTCTCGGCGGCGACTTCGTAGCTCAGGTTCACGCCTTTTTTTCCGAGACTGGAGCCCTGGCAAAAGCGCGGAATTTCGAGTACCGGCCGGAGCAACAACAGATGGCGATGGCCGTCGCGCGCACCCTTGAAGAGGAACGCCATCTCGTTGTCGAGGCAGGAACCGGCGTCGGTAAATCGATTGCCTATTTAACGCCATCGATCCTCTATGCGGTTGAGCAAAAGAAAAAGGCAATCATCTCTACTCACACGATCAATCTGCAGGAGCAGCTACTCTATAAGGACATCCCGATTTTGAAGAAAGTGCTGCCGATCGAGTTCGAGGCGGCGCTCATGAAAGGCCGGCAGAATTATCTCTGCCCGCGCCGCCTCGAACGGGCGATGCAGCAGGCGACCGAACTGTTTACCGGTCCCGAGCAAAGCGAGCTACAAAGAATCGCGGAATGGGCGCAGAAGACGACTGACGGTTCGCTGAGTGATCTCGCAGTGGAGCCCGATTCGAAGGTGTGGGGACAGGTTTGCAGTGAGGCGCACATTTGCACTGCAAAAACATGCGGCCAGCGATCAAATTGTTTTTTCCAGCAAGCGCGCAAACGTCTGCTCGCAGCAGACGTAATAGTTATTAATCACACCTTGCTTTTCATGCTCCTCGGCAGACCGGACGAGCAAGCGGAGCGCGAGAGCGGTTATCTTTTCCCGAATGACTTCATCATTTTCGATGAGGCGCACACAATCGAACAGATTGCGTCCCGGCAGATCGGTCTCGGGATTTCTCAGTACGGATTGCGTGCGACAATTCAAAGGCTTTACAACGCACGGACGCGTAAAGGGCTTTTCACGGTTACACGCGACGCGGCTGGAGTGACGCTTGCCGCTTCGCTTGTGGATGATGTTGATAAATTTTTCCACGCAATCGAGGAGAGATGTGATTTCAGAAAGGCTCGTGAAGTGCGCGTGCGCGAGCCGGACTTCGTCACGGACAGTATTTCGCCACACCTGATTGCGTTGCAGGCACGTATCGCGGAAGTCGTAAGACGGCTCGATGACGAATTTCTAAAAACAGAGCTACAAGAACTCGGCCGTCGGATTCGTGATGCGCGGGTCGGCATCGTGACTTTTCTCGAACAGAGCGCTGAAGGGCATGTCTACTGGATCGAGCGAACAGGAAAGGTCGCGCAATTTTTAACCCTCAATGCGGCGCCAATTGACATTGCGCCTGTGTTTCGCCGCATGATTTTTCGTGACGATTGCAGCTGCGTTATGACGAGCGCGACACTCGCCGTCGGCCGCCCCGACCTCGCGTATTTTCGCGAGCGCATCGGCGGCGGAGCGGCGGCGCCGTTGCAGCTCGGGAGTCCGTTCGATTTCCAACGCCAGATGAAGTTGTTCATCGTGCAAAAAATGCCGGATCCGCGGGATGCCGGCTACGCAAAGGCGCTGGCGCATTGGGTCGCGCATTTCGTCGAGGAAACCGAGGGCCGCGCCTTCGTTCTTTTTACCAGCTACCGTGCAATGCAGCAGCTCGCAGAAGAGATTGCCCCGGTTTTTGAAGAGCGCGAAATGAATCTTCTCGTGCAGGGTCAAGGCGCGCCGCGCGGCCGGTTGCTCGAGCAATTTAAATCGACGCCACGCAGTGTTCTCTTCGGCACGGACAGCTTCTGGATGGGAGTGGATGTCCCGGGCGACGCGCTTTCGAATGTCATCATCACACGATTGCCATTTGCCGTGCCGGACCATCCATTGATTGAAGCAAAACTGGAGCTGATAGAGGCGAGCGGCGGAGATGCGTTCACGGAATATTCACTGCCCGAAGCGGTCTTGAAGCTGCGGCAAGGCATAGGCCGCTTGATCCGGACGAAGAGCGATCGCGGTATTGTCGTGATCCTGGATAATCGCATCGTCACGAAGCCATACGGGCGGGCATTTTTGAAAGCGCTGCCGCGTTGTCCGCTAAAAATCATATAAATAAGTTCACTTGAACATATTAAGGCTTCAGGCTTAAAATCACCACGTGCAGCGATCCATCCTCCTGATTTTCATCGCACTGGCCACGCTGCTTAGCGGCATAGCCATTGGTCATTATGTGATTCCTGTGTCGCGCACTTCGCCCGTGCCGACTCACGCGCCGAGCTCACCTGAGCCTGTGACAAATTCCGTTAATCCAGACATCGCCCCGCGAAACGGACCGGCTCCGAGCAAAGCGGCGGAGCAGGTCACGAGTTCATCCAGTGAAAACATTATTTCGGGAATCAAAGCGGCGCTCGCCCATTCCGGCAGCCGTCACACCTACGCCAATTTCACGAAACTGGCCGATTTGGTTGATGAAAAAAATGCACGCGAAGTGCTCGCGTTTATACAAACGCTGCCGAAGCCGTCTGAAAAAAGCATGCTCATTTCGCTCATCGTGGGACGCTGGGCAGAGCTCGATCCGGCAACGGCCGTGGCCTACGCGCAAAGTATGCCCGTGGGAACGTCGAGAACGTGGGCGATGACTAGCGCGGTGAGCGGTTGGGCAGAGCGCGATCCCGCCGCGGCCACAGCCTGGACACAACAACTTCCGCCTGGCCCGGCGCGTGATCAGGCGATGCAAACAATTGTCACGGCGTTGGCTGACAAAGATCCACAGGCCGCACTTTCGTTTCTAGACACCTTGCCTGCTGGAAGACGTCGCCAAAGTCTTTACTGGCCAATTTTTAGCCGCTGGGCGATGACCGACCCCACTGCCGCCGCGGATCGCGCGATGCAGCTGCCCGCCGGTGCGAATCGCGATACGGCACTGCAGGTCATCGGGACGAATTGGGCGAATCAGGATCCGGAAACTGCGTTCACATGGGCGAATGCTTTAGCGCCGGGGCAGGGGCGCAATAATGCGCTGCAAAATATTTTGTCGAGCTGGGCAAACAAGGATCCTGAGCGCGCGGCTTCGATCATCACTACGTTACCACCAGGCGCGGCACGCGATCAATCGATCGGAAACGTCGCACGTCAATGGGCGCTGGCGGATGCGCGCGCAGCCGTGGCCTGGATCGAGCAATTGCCGGCAGGCGAAGTACAACGGGGGGCGCTTCGTTATGCATTGGCGAGCTGGGTGCAATCAGAACCCGCGGCCGCTGCCGACTACGTCGCGGCATTGCCATCGGGTAAAGCGCAGGAAGACGCGACCAACGCCATCGCGATGCAACTCGCAAACAGTGATGTGCAGAGCGCCGTCGCCTGGGCGCAAAAACTTCCGGAAGGTCCGGCGAAGCAAAACGCATTGATCAATATTATTTCGCAGTGGAGTGAAGCCGATCCGCCAGCCGCAGCGAATTTTGCGATGCGCGCGAGCGAGGCTGACGGCAGGAAAGCTTTGCTGGAAAATGTCTCCCGCGCCTGGGCGCGGAACGATCCGCAAGCGGCATTAACGTGGGCCGGAAATTTATCGGAGCCGGCAACGCGCGATGCCGTTTTGCCGGGAATTATTTCCAGCCTGGCAGAATCTGATCCGCGCGAGGCAGCAAAACTTGTCAGTCGATTATCTGAAGGAGAAGCGCAGGCGACCGCAGCTGCTTCAGTCGCGTGGCAATGGGGCGGCATCGATCCGCAGGCGGCGAGCAAGTGGGCCGAGTCCCTTCCTGAAGGCAAAAATCGTCAGCAGGTCGTCGAAAGCCTGATGAATCGCTGGTCGCAAAGCGATCCTTACGCCGCGGGCGCATGGCTCGGCAATTTACCGCAAGGCGAATCACGCGATGCGGCCGTCGCTGCTTTCACGCGACGTATCGTCAGTTCCGATCCTCAGGCCGCGGTGCAATGGGCCGATACGATCGCTAACGAAAATACGCGGAACAGTCAGATCGAATCAATCGCGATAGCCTGGCTGCGAACAGATCCGAGTCGCGCGACAGCCTGGCTCCGGAGTTCCTCCTTACCGGAAGAAGTAAAAACGCGGCTGCTTGCACAAAAAAAGTGAAAGCGAAGTCGAAGAAGAACAAAACCAAGGCAGCAAGCGATTCGTCCGCCGAGATTTTACATATCTTAGAGATCCTACATAAGTGGGGCGTCCATACATTAGGACAACTGGCGGCCTTAGATAAGCAAGCGGTAGGAGAACGGCTGGGGCCCCTCGCAATGCAATTATGGGAGCGGGCGAATGCGAAAAGAACGCGCCTGTTAAAGCTCGTGCAGCCAAAGGAGTCTTTGGCAGAAGCGTTCGAATTCGAAAACGACATCGAAACGATCGATCCGCTGCTTTTCATGCTGCGACGATTTCTGCAGAACCTGGGCGTTCGCCTGGACGCGCTTTACCGGGTGGCGAAGGAATTAAAATTGCAAATTATTTTCAGCGACAAGACGCACTACGAACATCAATTCAAAATTCCCGAGCCGACGAACAACATTGAAGTGCTCTTTCGGATGCTCCACACGCATCTGGAAAACTTTACATCGATATCGCCGGTCATTGCGGTGGCGCTCGAAGCTCGCGCCGCCAAACCGGCACCACAGCAATTTGGTTTATTTGAAACAGCGCTACGCGATCCCAGTCAGCTATGTGAAACACTCGCTCGCTTGACTGGTTTGCTTGGGGAAGATCGCGTTGGCACACCGGTCTTGGAAGAGACACATCGGCCGGACAGTTTTCGGATGGAGCGCTTTTCATGGAAAACGACCGATAAACCGGCGGATGCCAAGTCATTACCATCGTGCGCCCTGCGCCGGTTTCGTTTTCCTGCCCCGGCCTCTGTCTTGCTCACGGAGAGCAAACCGGTTCATCTGCGCGCCGCAGAACTTCAATCGGCTGTGGTTGATCAGCGTGGCCCGTATCTCGCGTCAGGAAACTGGTGGGACAACACGCGCTGGGAACGCGCCGAATGGGATTTGGAATTGAAAACGGGCGCGCTCTGCCGAGCTCATTCGACCGAGAGGATGTGGCAGCTGGATGGCGTGTATGACTAAGACAACGCGGTATGTCTTATATCGAATTACATGCATGCAGCGCTTTTAGTTTTTTGCGCGGAGCTTCGTTTCCGGAAGAGCTAGCAGAAACCACAGCCGGCGTCGAAATGCCGGCGATGGCATTACTGGATCGCAACGGCGTTTATGGCGCGCAACGGTTTGCCGTGGCTGCACGCGAGCACGGTGTTCGGCCGATTGTCGGTTGCGAATTGACGATGGAGGATGGCGCGATTCTTCCCGTGCTCGTGCAAAGCGCTGACGGCTACAAAAATCTTTGCGAACTCCTGACGCAGGCGCATTTGCGCAGCGAGAAGGAGACGTGCGCGATTGAATGGAGTGAGTTGCCGCAATTTGCAGAGGGATTGATCGCGCTGTTTGGATTGGGGAGCGCTTTGGCGCGATCGAATCCATTCAGCGAGGCGCTAAACTCTGCACGTGCCTGCGCTTCTCAGAATTTCGCTGATCGCGCGCAGTTTCTGATTGATGCGTTCGGTCGCGAAAACGTCTACGTTGAAATTCAACGTCATTTTATTCGCGGCGAAGATCGAATCAATCAGGAGCTGGTCGATCTGGCTGATGGTTACGATTTGCCTCTGCTCGCCACGAACGGCGTGCGATACGCGCAGCCTTGCGGCCGGCAGGTGCTAGACGTCTTCACCTGCATTCGCGAGCACACGCATCTCGATCTGGCGGGAAAATTGTTGGCGAAAAACGCGGAGCGGCATCTGAAAAGCGACGCCGAAATGCGGGCGTTATTTGCTGATCGACTCGACGCAATCGAAAACACCGCGCGCCTCGCAAAACGCCTTGAATTTTCTCTGGAAAACATCGGCTACGAATTCCCCTCATTCCCAGTTCCGAATGGCCACAACATGGATTCGTTTCTGCGCACGATTACGTGGTTTGGAGCGCAGCAGCGATATGAGGCGATCAGCACGGCGGTGAAACGCAAACTCGAGGAGGAGCTCGCGCTGATTAGCAAACTCGGCTTCTCCGGTTACTTCCTGATTGTCTGGGACATCATCAATTTTTGCCGAGAACACAACATCATGGTGCAAGGTCGCGGCAGCGCGGCGAATAGCGCCGTTTGTTTTTGCCTCGGGATTACGCCGGTGGACCCGGTAAGCAATCACCTCGTGTTCGAACGCTTCCTGAGCGAAAGCCGCAGAGGCTGGCCGGATATTGATCTCGATCTGCCAAGCGGCCACCGGCGCGAAAGTGTGATCCAGGAAGTCTATCGGCGATATGGCAAACACGGCGCGGCGATGACTGCGAATGTCATCACCTATCGCGGGCGGAGTGCGGCGCGTGAAATCGGGAAAGCGCTCAACTTTTCCCCGAGCATTATCGACCGGTTTTCGCACCTCTTCGCAAGTGGCGATTTTCCTCACACGCTCGATCTCGAATCGCAAATCGAGCAGGCCGGCCTGCCGAAAAATCATCCGCGGATGCCTGCGTTCATCCGCTTATATCAGGCGATCTACGGATTACCACGCCATCTCGGCCAGCACTCCGGCGGTATGATCATTTGCCAGGGAAAATTGAGTTCGTTTGTCCCGCTGGAAAACGCATCCATGCCTGGCCGCGTCGTCGCGCAGTGGGATAAGGACGATTGTGAAGACCTCGGCATCGTGAAGGTCGACTTGTTAGGCCTCGGCATGATGTCAGTCATGCAGGATGCGTTTGAGCTTTGTCGCGAACGCGGGCGGCCGCTCGATCTGGCGCACATTCCGAAAGATGACGGAGCGACGTTCGAGATGATGCAGAACGCCGACACGATCGGTGTGTTTCAAATCGAGAGCCGCGCGCAAATGGCGACGCTGCCGCGGATGCAGCCGAAATGCTTTTACGACGTCGTCATCGAGGTCGCGATCATTCGACCGGGGCCAATCCAGGGCGACATGGTGCATCCGTATCTCGCACGTCGGGCGGGCAAGGAAGTAGTGACTTATTTCGATCCACGGCTCGAACCAGTCCTCGGTCGCACACTCGGAGTACCGCTGTTTCAAGAGCAACTGCTAAAGATCGCGATGATCATGGCTGGATTTTCCGGCACTGAAGCGGAGGAACTGCGACGGGCCTTGAGCTTTCATCGTTCGCAGGAACGGATGGAGAAAGTCGGCATCAAATTACGCGACGGCATGAGACGGAATGGCGTCGCGCCGGAAACGATCGAGAAGATCATTCACTCAATTACGTCTTTTGCGCTTTATGGATTTCCAGAATCGCACGCGATCAGCTTTGCGATTCTGGCATACGGCAGCGCATATCTGAAGGTGCATCGCGCGCCGGAGTTTTACGCCAGCCTGCTCAATAACCAGCCGATGGGCTTTTATACGCCGGCGACGATCGTGAAAGACGCGCGACGGCACGGACTCAAAGTAGAACCGGTGTGTGTAATGAGCTCCGATGTTCGTTGCAGCGTTGTCTCGGATGACACAATCCGGCTCGGATTTTGTGTCGTGAATGGATTACGGAGGGAATATGCCGGAGACCTGGTGACGGAGCGGAATCGGACGCCATTCACGTCACTCGATGATCTCCGACGACGCGTCAGCTCGACAAAAGAAGAACTGCGCACACTCGCATTGCTTGGCGCGTTCAACTGCTTCAGTGAACACAGGCGAAATGCGATGTGGCAGGTGGAGGAAATACGACATGATGATCTTTTCGGGAGCGCACGCGTCTCGCGTGCTGGTTTCGGCATTCTGCCAAAACAATCTTTTAGAAGTTCGCGACGACAGGATGTCGTCGCCAAGACGCTGGAAGCGTGCGCTCCCGAAAAGAGAGATTCGCCGCTCGCACCGATGACAATGCCGGAACGTGTCCGCGCCGATTACGAAGGAATGAACCTAACGACCGGTCCGCATCCAATGCAGCTGCTGCGCGATCAGTTACCGAATGTCTGGCGCGCGACTGATCTTGCGCAGGCGCGGCACGGCGACACCGTTCAAATCGCCGGTAACGTAATTTGTCGCCAGCGACCTGGCACAGCGAAGGGATTCGTGTTTATCAGCCTTGAAGATGAAACCGGCGTTTCAAATGCGATCGTGACGCCGGATTTGTTCGAGAAGTTGCGGCTTCTTATAACGGAAGAGCCGTTTCTGCTAATTGAAGGCACGGTGCAGAATTCTGAGGGCGTCGTTTTGATTAAAGCGGAAAACATCATGCCGCTTGTGAACGAGCAGCTCGTCGGAAGCGACTCGCATGACTTTCATTGAATGTCTGTCTGGCGTGCCCACTCACGGCAGAAACAACAAATCGCCTAGTGGCAGCCGCAGCCAGACCCGTGCGAACCGACGGAACCGACCGAAGGGCCAGTCGATCCGCCAGGGACATGGACGCCGTAGCCGCCGGAAATTACGCGGCGGACCGGCTCGCCGGTTTTGGGATCCACATGCAGAGGTTCGTCCTTCATGCTCTGCTTCACTTCAAAGCGGCGGAGCGGCTTCGACGGGTCGGTGGTTTCGTAAACGTAAATTGGCATATCTATTCCGCCGCGCGCGACTGCTCTTTCGGTGCCGCCGCTTTTTCCTTCGGTTGATCGCCGGATTCCATCCACTCGGTGTGAAAGACGCCCGGCTTGTCGATGCGTTCGTAGGTGTGCGCGCCGAAAAAGTCGCGTTGGGCCTGGAGCAGGTTGGAAGGCAAACGCGCCTGCCGGTAACTATCGAAGTAGGCTAGTGACGCGCTGAACGCAGGCACCGCCACGCCGTGCTCGACCCCGGTTGAAACAGCGACGCGCCAGTTGTCTTGCGTCCGCTCGATGATGCCCGTGAAGTATTGATCGAGCAGCAAATTATGGAGCTGCGCGTTGCGCTCATAAGCTTCCTTGATTCGATTCAGGAATTTCGCGCGAATGATGCACCCGCCGCGCCAGATCGTGGCGATGTCGCCGAAGTTCAGGTCCCAATGTGAGCCGAGACTGGCCGCGCCCAGCAACTCCATGCCCTGCGCGTAAGAGACAATTTTAGAAGCGTAAAGCGCATCGCGAACTGCTTCGATCAATCGAGCTTTATCGCCCGCAAACACCTTCTCCTTCGCCTGTGGTAAAATTTTTGACGAATCGACGCGCTCCTGTTTTCGCGAAGAGATGACGCGCGCTTCGACCGCCGCGTTGATCGTCGAGATGACCACGGATTGGTTTAGCGCCGACTGCAACGTCCAAAGTCCCGTTCCTTTTTGTCCGGCTTTATCGAGGATCATGTCGACGAGTGGCTTGCCAGTATCGGGGTCGATTTTGCGAAAGATCTGTGATGTGATCTTGATGAGATAACTATCGAGATCGCCTTTGTTCCACTCAGTGAAAATGTCGGCGAGCTCTGCCGCTTCGAGTTTGAGGACGCCTTTTAGAATTGCGTAGGCCTCGCAAATCAACTGCATGTCGCCGTATTCGATGCCGTTGTGCACCATCTTCACGTAATGCCCGGCGCCGTCCGGTCCCATATAACGACAGCACGGCTCGCCATCCACCTGAGCGGCGATCTTGCGGAAAATCGGTGCAATCATTTCCCAAGATTCGCGCGAGCCGCCAGGCATGAGCGACGGCCCTTTAAGCGCGCCTTCTTCTCCTCCGGAAACGCCGCACCCGACGAAATGTAACCCGCGATCTTCGAGATCCTTGTAGCGACGTTGCGTGTCGGTAAAAAGCGAATTGCCCCCGTCGATAATGACATCGCCTTTTTCGAGAAATGGAACGAGCTGATTGATGACGGCGTCGACAGGCGCGCCGGCCTTCACCATGATCATAGCCTTACGCGGACGTTTCAGCGCGCCGGCAAATTCCTCCATCGTTTGCGCGCCCTGGATGTTTTTATCTTTGGCTTTCCCGCCGAGGAACTTATCTGTCACCTCCGTCGTACGGTTGAAAACCGCGACACGGAAGCCTTTCGATTCCATATTGAGAACGAGATTTTCGCCCATCACGGCGAGACCAATCAGTCCGATATCACATTGATTCGTATCCATTTTAGATATCTCCTTGCTTACGACGGCGACTGCTGGCGGTCTAATCTTATTGGGTAATCACGAAGCATGGCAATTTCCCTTTGCGAGGTTTCGATCAGCGAATCGCCGCTCGTAGTGTTAAATGATGTGCAGGCGGATGCAGGCGCGGTGCTTGATTTTTTTGGCATCGTCCGCGCGCTCGAGAATGGACGTGAAATCGCAGGAATCGCATACGAGGCGCACCGTGCTATGGCCGAATATCAGCTCTCACTGATCGCGCGAATGGCGGCGGGAACGTTCGGCCTTGCGCGCGTGGAGATACGTCATCGGATCGGTTTCGTCGCGGTTTCCGAGGCGTCGGTGTTTCTGCGAGTAGCTAGCGAACACCGCGGATCATCGTTCGCCGGGAGTCAATGGATCATGGACGAACTGAAGAGCCGTGTTCCGATCTGGAAGCGGCCGGTATTCAAAAACCCAGATGTCGTCTCGATGAACTCAGGTCAGTTGTCAGCGAATATCGCATGAATTGGGCGAACAGACTCACTCTGAGCCGACTCGCCCTCACGATCGTGTTCGTCGTCGCGTTGAACTCTGAGTGGCGCTACAGCCACACGAGCGCGCTGCTGATTTTTATTGTCGCTGGCATCACCGATTACGTCGATGGCGAAGTCGCGCGCCGCTATGGCGCCGTGACGAACTTCGGAAAACTGATGGACCCCCTTGTCGACAAGATCATGATGGCCGCCGCGTTCATCTCCCTCGTTCCATTAAAAGCTATTCCGGCCTGGGCAGCGACGGCTGTGGTTGCACGCGACTTTTTGATCACGGGCCTGCGCCTTATGGCGAGCGCGCGCGGACAGGTTCTTCCCGCCGAACGCCTGGGGAAACACAAGACGTCGTGGCAGATTACTACGGTGCTGTTTTTCCTCATTTTGCTCACCATCAGTGAATTGAAATACGCGGAGCGAGGGACGTACTGGTGGCTGCGAGCGTGGAACGAGGGAGGGGCCTTGCTCGTGGGGGTAACGATAATTTTAACGCTTTACTCCGGGCTTCTCTACACGTGGCGACACCGTGACGTCATCGCGACCACCGAGTGAGCGATCTAGCACGGACCGGCTTGGCGAGGCGACGCCCGCAGGCCGAATTGCTCGAGGGCGTTCGTGAACTGCATCACGCCGCCCGGTGATGTTACACCGACAAAGGGATCGTTTGTAATCAACAGATTGCCGTCGAGATCGAGCCGATCAGCCAGCTCCGCAAGGTGCGCGCCAGCGGAAGTAAGGATGCTCGATTCGATCATGCAGCCGAGCATTGTTTCCAGACCCAGCTTACGCGCTGCGGCCAGCGCTTCAAAGCTGCGCGATACTCCGCCCATCTTACAAAGCTTCACATTCACGCCATGAAAACAATCCGCGCACCGCGTCGCATCGGCTGAATTGTGGTACGATTCGTCGCCAACGATCGGCAGCGGCGATCGTTCCTTTAGCCAGGTGAAATCGGCGGGTGGGGTCGAGGAAGGCATCGGCTGTTCCACGAACTCGATGTGCGCGTCGCTCGCGAGACCTTCGATATGCCGAAGCGCTTCCTCTTTGGTCAGCCACGCTTCGTTTGCGTCCACGCGCAGACATTTGAGCGGCGCGATATCGCGTAATGCAGCGAGATTAGCGGCGTCATCGGGAGCGCCGATTTTCAACTTCAAAACTGGAAACGCCTCCGCCTCGCGCACCTTCTGTCGGATCATTTCCGGTGAATCGAGTCCGATTGTGAGCGAGGTGATATGCTTCCCTTCGCGGAATTCGAGTCCGAGAAATGAGTGCAACGGCTGGCGGGCCTTTTTCGCCGCGCCGTCGAGGAGAGCAAGATCGATCGCCCCTTTTGGCGAGAAATTTCCCGGCGCAACCGATTCGGTATAGCGCATGCTCGCCGCAACGTCATCGAAGGTAAGCTTCGACGCATCAATGCGGTTAAAAAAATCCATGCACGTCTCTGCCGTTTCATCGTAACGCCGTGAAGGCGCGGCTTCGCCAAAGCCAACAACGCCGTCGCCGTCCCGCAGCTCAATCAGCACTGCCGGATAAATCATTTTACCGCCGGACGCCTGACTGCTCGCGACCATCCAGTTGTGAGCGAGTTGTAGATCGTATCGGCGAAATAGTAGCTTCATCGTGATATGGTGCGAAGGGTTAGCCGACGCTTCGCGGTCGAGCTATTTGCGCGAAGCCGTAACCGCAAGGTGTGGAACATCAGTTCGAACTAAAAAGAGAGCGGGTGAAGGGAATCGAACCCTCGTCAGTAGCTTGGAAGGCTACAGCTTTACCATTAAGCTACACCCGCGTCGCGGCATAAGCTGACGCGGCAGTCCGCAGCTGCCAAGTCCTTTTCTTGTGCTGTTCACTCGTATTGGTCTTGCGTTTTTGCCGACTAATCTGTAGCAACCAAGTATCATGAAACTCATTACTCCGGCGGTGTTTGTCATCGCCTACTCACTCGCCAGCGCGCGAGGTGATCTTACTATCGTGCAGAAAGTGGAGGGCGGCGGGCCGGTTAATCAAATAACCGTGAAAATGAAAGGCGATAAGGCGCGTATCGAATCGGCCCCGCAAGTCACCACGATCCTGGACAGCAAGACGGGCGAAATGCTCACTCTGATGAATCAGGACAAGAAATTCATGCGTATCTCTGGCGACAAGGCGAAAGCGTTTGCCGAAATGGCGAGCAAATATGCGACCGAGCCCGCAACGACTGCGACAAAACCGAACCTCACTCCGACTGGAAAAAAGGAGTCAATTAACGGTTACGAAACCGAAGAATACGCGTACGACGCGCCGTCATTCAAAGCCAGTTACTGGATCGCGATGAAGTATCCAGACGGAGCGGCAATTTTAAAACAACTCCAGGCCATGACGCCGGCGGCTTGGGGCGCCGCGGTAAAAGGGATGCCGGATTTTCACGATTTTCCAGGCTTGCCATTGCGGACGCGTATGAAGATTGACGGAAAGGACCTCATTACCACGCTCACTGCGGTCAAGCAGGACCCGTTGGCGGACTCGGAGTTCGAGGTGCCGTCGGATTTCCAGGAAATGAAAATGCCGAATATCGAGACGATGCTCGGCGCCAAACCCTCCGCGGCGCCGAGCATAAAGCCTTAGCGAACCGTGACCTGTGGGTTGTTTTCCGTGAATCGCGCGGTAGCAAAGAGCGGTATACGTTGCAGATCCTCCAAGATTTGCGGCAGACAGTCGGTCGCTGGGAGGTCCGTTGCGTGACCTGATCTAGGAGGGAGAGTGGGAGACTCTACGCGTATGGCTCCACGGCTCATTCTTGCGTCGGGGTCGCCACGGCGACGCGAACTATTGGAAGACGCTGGGTACATCTTCGAAGTGGTTTCCCCCGCAGTGGTGGAAGCGTCAAACAATTGGCTTACGCTGCGCGAGATCACCGTGCTCAACGCGACCCGCAAAGCCGCGGCGGTCGCGCGCACATACTGCGACGCAACGATCCTTGCGGCGGATACACTGGTCGCGGTTCGAGGCGAGATAATCGGCAAACCCGATAACGTTGCCCACGCCGCTGAGATTTTGCGACAGCTGAGCGGGCGCGCGCACGAAGTCTGTTCTGCGGTTTCGATTTGGTCGGCTGGTTGGTGGCGAGCGAGTTTCCACGTTGTCTCCCGTGTGCAATTTCGCGCACTGAGCGCGCAACAAATCGCCGATTACATCGCGAAGGTGAATCCGCTCGATAAAGCGGGGGCGTATGCGGCGCAAGGTTACGGAGCGGAGATCATTGAACGAATCGAAGGATCCTACACGAACGTGATCGGATTGCCGATGGAAGAAACAATGAGAACACTAGCGGCGCTCGCGATTTACCCGAAAGGAAATCAAAGTGTCGCGGCGACCTCGGTTTCGCGCGCTCGGTATGGCTCGCGCCCCTTGTCGCGACGCAATACGCGATAAAGAAACCAAACGATGAAACAATTCGCGGCCAGTATCCCAAATCCACCCAGGGTCGGGCGATGCCAGATGTGGCGCACTTCGAGTGGAATCAAGGCAGCGGTAGCGAAAACCATCAGCAATTCCGCCCAGCGTTTCTGCAAATAAACGCCGATGCCTTCCGTGAAAAGCACGCCGGAATAGAAGAGCGCGAGAAAACCCGTGGCTCGCAGATGCCCACCCGCAAGCCATTCCTGCAGCTTGTTCAGCAGAAAGGTGACCGATTTGCTATGCGAAAGCAGCAGTTCGTCGTCGGCCCAGTCGGATATGCCATCCAGCCATCGCGTCCTCATATTCAAGAACAAGAGCGACGCGCCGAGGACGAGTAAGAGCACGCCTTTGAGGATTTTGAAGACGGCAATTAGCTTGAGGTAGCGGACGCGATTCGGCCGCTGCAAAATTCGCGGCCCGTCCGGTGTTCTCGTCATGGGCAGACCTGTCGCCGAAGGCGGGTCACTCCGCAACGACCGGTCGCTCCCGATGGCAGACTTCGAGTTTGTTTCCGTCTGGATCCTCGAAGAAGACGGCATAATAAGCGGGCGTATATTCGGTCCAGATCTGCGGACCTTCTATGTTGAGCGCCCCCGCGCTCTTCACCACTTGCGCGACGCGATCGACTTCTTCCCGGCTCTCCGCCCAGAACGCAATCCGCGACTCGTTAGGCCGATGATTTCGATCTTCGGTGAATCCAAAGAATTCCGTTGCGACACCACTCCGTTCGGGCGTTTGGAATTGTCCCCATTCCTGGCCGCTACCATCAGAAGTGAAACCGAGTGCCGGGAGCAATTCCGCGTAAAAGTGTTGCGCCCTCGCGCGGCTCTTCACGCGAAGATCGATGTGATCGAAATAGCGACGCTGCTTCATATGCGCTTTTTGCCGCGTTCGGTTCGTCGAATCATTAACTTCAATCCCGACCATGTTTCGTCGACCGCACATACCTTTACGTCGACAAACCCCAACGGCAATGCTTCCGCTCGGATGACGTCTTCTGTCACATCCGTCGGGACTCGCGCGGCTTTCTTCGGCCACGAAACCCAAAGCATACCGGCGTCGGCAAGCTTCGACCGCAAACGTTTCAATTGAGTTTTTAACTTCGAGCGTTTTGCGACAAACAGGTGAACAAACGCAACTCCATCAGAAACCTCCTGCGAGAGTACCGCGCCCTCCGGGAGCTTGCCCAGGAGCTGCGCATAGTGCGCCGGCGCATTGATTACGCACACCGGTTCCCCCGGCCGGATGCCGAGTTTTTTTACGAGTGCCGTCCCCGAATATCCTGCCATCGCCTCGTAGTTTAATCTTCACACCTGTTGCGATTTCCAGCGAAATCCGTTCTGTAAGTCGCTCGTCTCTCCCAACAACGTTAATGTATCGCACATTTTTTTGCGCTTCAGTTCTCGCGGGCATCTGCTTGTCCTCGAGCGGTTGTCGTCATAGGAGCGATGCGGTCTCGGGCACGATAGAAGTCGACGAAGTTCACGTCGCTCCTCGTTCCGGAGGCCGAGTGGCGAAGATTTACGCGGAGGAAGGGCAGACCCTGAAGCTCGGAGACCTCATCGTGGAGATGGATGCAGCCGAATTAAGCGCCCAGCGAGACGTTACGGCGGCGCAATTGAACACCGCCGAGCGCGATGTTGACGCCCAGGCGGCACAGCTGGATTTTTTGCGTTCGGATGCGCAGCGAGCGCAGGATTTATTGAAGAATCATACCGTCTCTCCGAGCGAGGCCGAGCGGGCTGCAAGCGCGGCGAAGACACAGACGAAAAACGTGGAGGCTGCGCGCATGCGCGTAGAACAGGCGCGTGCGCAAGTCGCGCAGATGGACGCGCAACTGCGCGAGATGAAAGTTGTCGCGCCGACCGATTCGATCCTTGAAGTGTTAAACGTGAAAATCGGCGATGTGCTGCCACCGAACCGCGAGGTTGCGACGCTTATTATGCCGCAGCAATTATGGGTGCGCGTTTACATCCCCGAACCATGGCTTGGACTCATTAAGCTGGGTGAGGCCGTGCGTGTGCGCGTCGATTCGTTTCGCGACAAAGATTTCAGCGGCAAGATCGAGCAGATTAATCGACAGGCCGAGTTCACGCCGCGCAACGTGCAGACGGTGGAAGACCGGATACGGCAGGTTTTCGGTGTGAAAATTCGTCTCGACAATCACGAGGATAAACTGCGCGCTGGCATGTCGGCGGACGTTTTCTTTCCAAACGTTTTGCGATGAGTGAAACGATGATTGAATGCGATGCGCTAACGAAGCGCTTCGGCAATTTCACCGCGGTCGATCACGTGAGTTTTTCTGTCGGGAAAGGTTCAATCTTCGGATTCCTGGGCCCGAACGGTTCCGGCAAATCGACCGTCATCCGCATGCTCTGCGGTATCCTCGAACCGAGTGACGGGACAGCCCGAATCGACGGGCACGATGTGCGCCGCGAGAGCGAGGCGATCAAAGAGATGATCGGGTATATGTCGCAGAAGTTCTCGCTCTACGACGAGCTCACCGTGGCTGAGAACCTGACATTTTCCGGCAAGCTTTACGGCTTGAACGGAATCGCGCTCAAAAAGCGCCGCAGTGAACTGATCGCCATCACGCACCTTGATCCTTACCTCGACCGGCGTGCGGCGTTGCTCTCCGGTGGCTGGCGCCAGCGGCTCGCGATGGCCTGCGCGCTCATGCACAAACCGACGGTTCTTTTTCTCGACGAGCCGACCGCCGGCATCGATCCGGTTGCGCGTCGCGAGCTATGGGATTTGCTTTTCAAATTTGCGGGACAGGGGATGACGCTTTTCGTGACGACGCACTACATGGACGAAGCGGAACGCTGCGATCATGTCGGCTACATTTATATGTCGAAGCTCATAGTATGCGGCGAGCCAGATGATTTGAAGAAGATGCCGGAGGTCAACCCGCCCGGCACGCGTCGTCTGGATGTGACATGCGACCACGTGACGCAGGCGCTACAAGCGATGCGCGATGTCCGAGGCGTCCACAGCGCCACGGTATTCGGCCAGTCGATGCACTTGCTCGTCGATGAAGCGATCAAGCGCGCGCAAATCGAAGAGCGGCTCCGCGGCGTGGGCATTGGCAACGTTGATGTGCACGTGATCGGCCCATCGCTCGAGGACGTCTTCGTCGCGTTAACGGCGAAGCA
>JBDUAZ010000081.1:0-10753 GCA_040004385.1 Chthoniobacterales bacterium
GCCGAAAGACGCTTCGCCGCAATGAAAGTGAACCCACGCAATTTCTGCGCCGAGCCAGGCACAGGTACGGTGAATCCACACCAACGCAACAATCCCGATCTCGCTCGGGATGGTAAGCGTATTTCTTACGGCCCTTGGCGTCGAAATAATACGGGTCTCCTTCGTCCCACGCTTCGATTGCCTTCTTACAACCGGAGCAAACGAATTCGAATCCCGCAGCCATTCCATTAGAAGGTAAATCTTTCGTCACAGGCAAGTTTACCTATGAGGTAGTTTGGCAGCGCATACGGGGATCGAACCCGTGCACCAGCCTTGAGAGGGCTGTGTCCTAGCCACTAGACGAATGCGCCGTCACTCTTAAAAATCTTAGTGCCGAGGCCAATTTTGGCAAGCCCGGGGTGCGGCTGGATCAGGCACTCGTTAGGCGAGAAATTAGCGCGTGGGCTCCGACCTCGCCTGTGGTACGGGCGCCCCTTCCGGACGCACTTTTGGTTGCGCGAGCATCGTGAGATGCGCGTCCTTCTTGCGTTCGAGATAAACTTTCATCTCGGGTGAAGAGGCGAGTGCGCCCATTCGGGCATAACACACCTTGTAGTAAGCGCGGAGCCGTTCGCGTTTTTCGAAATCCGTCTTGGCCCGATTGGCGGCGGCTTTCGCTTCGATCATTCGTGGATCATTCACAACGCGATTTTGCAATTGTCGCCATTCAACGTGCAATCGGTGTTCTTCCGAGAGCTGGCTCAGGGGAGATCGCTTGAAGGCAGCATCGAGTTGATTCAAATCGGGGGCGATTGCTGGCATGGGCGCGGCAAGCGCCGGACCCGGCGCCATGATTGGAGCCAACAATGGAGGGGATGATGGGGATGGTGCCGGCGACGAATTTATTTCCTGGTTCTGGTCAGGGGGCGAAGTCGGCTGCGTTGGCAACGCGGGCTCCTGCGCTAAAACTTTACAGCCAAGCGCCATGGCAAAAACAGAGATAACAAACTTGGATTGTTTCATCGAAATGGTCGGGGTGACAGGATTTGAACCTGCGACCTCCTGGTCCCAAACCAGGCGCTCTACCAAGCTAAGCTACACCCCGCGCGGCGCGCTTCTGTAACACGGGGAGGGAGCCAACGCATCCGAATATTCGCGCGTTTCGAATACTCCTTGCGACTGTGCGGTTTTGGACGAGATTGATTGCTCGAATTCCTTTTCCCCCGGCCGCGCGCTGCGGCCCGCATTTGCCTCATGTTTAAGCACGACAAACTCAATCTTTTTCTCTTCCTTGTTCTCATCGGCCTGCAGGTCCTGGGCCTAGTCGCGCTTTGGACCCGTTTCCAATGGACATATCTGCCCATCATGCTGGCGATTTACTATTGGGCGGGAATCAGCACCACTCTCTACCTGCATCGATATCTTACCCATCGCGGATTTGAGATGCCGGCGTGGTTGAAATTTTTCTTCGCCACGGGATCGGCCGTTGCGCTTTCGGGCGACCCGGTGACGTGGGTAGGCGACCACCGCTATCATCATTTGAAATCCGATACCGACGAAGACATTCACAGCCCGGTGCACGGATTTCCCTACGCGCACATGATGTGGCTGGTGCGTAAACCGCCGGGATTTCGCGATCGATCACTTCGATACGCGGCCGATGTTCGGAAGATTTGGTACTGTCGGCTGTGGGAGCGTCCCTATTTGTATGTGATACCGCATCTGTGCGTGGCAGCGCTTTTGTATTTCACACTCGGAGGCACTGGATTGCTCTGGTGTCTCTACGTGCCAATGCTCGTGGTTTATAATTTCACCTGGGCGGTTAATTCGATCTGTCACATGCCGAAGCTCGGCTATCGCAGCTTCGAAACGACCGATCACAGCAAGAACAATTTCTGGATTGGCCTCGGAGCATTCGGGGAGGGATACCACAATAATCACCACGCCAAGCCGCGCTGCGCTGCGCACGGTTTGCGCTGGTGGGAATTCGACCTGACGCGTTACGTCATATGGACCCTCGAGAAATGTGGACTCGCCTGGAACGTTGTTTGGCCAAAGCCCGACGCGGACACGGCAGTTGACCCTGTTTCCGCAGATCAGGCGGGAGCGTTGCTGCTTTTCGGTGCGCAAATCCAGGACCCGAGCCTGAACGCGAATCGTTCAGAATCGCCGAGCAGTCAGTAATCGAGATTGGGCGCGAGCCATTTCGTGACGTACTCAACGCTGACGCCTTTACGCGTGGCGTAATCGCGGACCTGATCGTCGCCGATCTTGCCAACGCCAAAATACTTCGCGTTTGGGTGCGAGAAGTAGAGACCGCTCACGCTCGCCCCGGGATGCATCGCAAACGACTCTGTGAGTGAAATTCCAGTCAGGTTTTGCGCATCGAGCATCCGAAATAACGTGCTCTTCTCGGTGTGATCGGGCGACGCCGGGTAGCCGGCGGCCGGTCGAATGCCGCGATAACGTTCCCGCAGCAGTTCCTCGTGCGAAAGATTTTCGGCAGCACCGAAACCCCACGCGACGCGGGCTCGTTGATGCAGAAATTCCGCAAACGCCTCGGCAAGACGATCCGCGAGTGCCTTTGTCAGGATAGCGTTGTAATCGTCGTGATCGGCGGCAAACTTCGCAGCGAGTTCATCTGCGCCGATGCCGGCGGTGACGGCGAACGCGCCGAGGTAATCCAATTTTCCGGAATCCTTCGGCGCAACGAAATCCGCCAGACAATGGTTCCATTGATCTGCCGGTTTGTGCATTTGCTGACGCAAAAAATGGAAGGTGGCGAGCCGTTCCCGCCTGCTCTCATCGGAATAAATCTCCACGTCGTCTCCTATGGAATTTGCCGGCCAGAAACCGTAAACTCCGCGCGCCGTCAGCAACTGTTCCGCGCGGATCCGCTCAAGGAGAGTTTGCGCATCATCGAATAATTCGCGCGCCTGTGGCCCCACTACGGGATCGTCGAAGATCGCCGGATAGCGGCCCCGAAGTTCCCAGGTGTGAAAAAACGGCGACCAGTCAATGTAACCGATCAGGTCAGCGAGCGTGACGCGTTCGTCGTCGCGACCGTCCGTCATGTCGCTCCGCAAAAGGCGCACGCCCGTGAAGTCCGGAATCGGAACATCGTAATCAGCCCACTCAATCGGCGTGCGATTTGCCTGTGCCCGTTCGAGCGAGATCAATTTCTTCTCGCGCGATTTGGCGCCGTGTTCCTCGCGCAAACGTGCGTAGTCGCGGCGTGTCGTCTTTTCGAAATTGGTTTTCAGCTCGTCGCTTAAGAGATTACTGACGACGCCCACGGCGCGCGATGCATCGAGCACGTGAACGGTGCTGGCGCGATAATGTGGAGCAATTTTCACGGCCGTATGTGCGCGGCTGGTGGTCGCGCCTCCGATTAGCAACGGCAGCGAAAAACCTTCGCGCTCCATCTCCTGGGCAACGTGCACCATTTCGTCCAGCGACGGGGTGATCAGTCCGCTGAGACCGATGACATCCGCTTTGCGATCGCGCGCCGTTTCCAAAATTTTTGCCGCCGAAACCATTACGCCCAGGTCGATGACCTCGTAGTTGTTACATTGCAGGACTACCCCAACGATGTTTTTGCCAATGTCATGCACGTCGCCTTTAACGGTGGCCATGACGATGCGCGCCTGAGGCTTGGCGTCAGCGCTCTTTTCCGCCTCCATAAAGGGCATCAAATACGCGACGGCTTTCTTCATTACCCGCGCGCTTTTTACGACCTGTGGCAGGAACATTTTCCCCGCACCGAACAAGTCGCCAACGATGCTCATGCCTGCCATGAGAGGACCTTCGATTACGTCAAGCGGGCGGCTGCTCTCACGCCGCGCCTCCTCCGTGTCGGCTTCAATAAAATCGACAATTCCCTTGACCAGCGCATGTGATAAACGCTCCGCCACGGGCGCATGTCGCCACGCCTCTTTCTCGATGGGCGCTTTGTCCTTCGCCTTTACGCTTTCGGCGAAATCAACAAGCCGCTCCGTAGCATCGTCGCGTCGGTTGAGCAGAACGTCCTCGACCCGCGTGCGCAGCTCTCGATCAATCTCTTCGTAAACAGCAAGCTGTCCCGCATTCACAATGCCCATGTCCAGGCCCGCCTGGATCGCGTGGTAGAGGAATGCCGCGTGCATTGCTTCGCGCACCGCGGTGTTCCCGCGGAACGAAAACGAGACATTGCTGATCCCGCCACTCGTCCGAGCGCTGGCAAGATTCGACTTAATCCATCGAACCGCGTCGATAAAATCGACTGCGTAATTTCTGTGCTCATCCAAGCCCGTGGCAACGGTGAGGACGTTTGGATCAAAAATTATGTCGTTAGGCTGAATGCCCGCCCGTTCAGTAAGGAGCTTGTAAGCGCGCGAGCAAACGTCAACCCGACGCTGGAAATTGTCGGCTTGACCTGATTCATCGAAGGCCATCACGATCACCGCCGCGCCATATCGCCTAACGAGTGATGCCTGCCGCAGAAATTCTTCCTCGCCATTCTTGAGACTGATCGAATTCACGACAGCCTTTCCCTGGACGCACTTCAGACCAGCTTCGATCACGCTCCATTTGGAGCTGTCGATCATGATCGGCACGCGCGAAATTTCCGGCTCACTTCCGATCAGGTTTAGGAACCGAGTCATCGTCGCCTCCGAGTCGATCATTCCTTCGTCGACATTGACGTCGAGGATGTTGGCCCCGCTCTTCGCCTGCTGGCGCGCGACCGCGACGGCGGCGTCAAAGTCGCCCGCTAGAATCAGCTTCGAGAATCGCGGTGAGCCGGTGATGTTTGTCCGTTCGCCGACGACGACGAAGCCCATGTCGGCCGTGATGTTAAGGGGTTCGAGGCCCGATAATTGGAGAGGCGCCCTCCGTGGCGTCCCATTATTACTCGACGGCATTGGGGACATCCTTCTGTTCCACTTGCGCGGCGCGCAATCACGCACCGCGTCGGCGATCGCCCGGATATGATCGGGCGTCGTGCCGCAGCAACCGCCCACGATGTTGAGCCAGCCGTTTTTCGCCCAGTCACGGAGCTTTGGCGCAAGTGATTCGGGCGTTTCGGGAAAACCCGTGGGCGAGAGCGGATCGGGCAGTCCGGCGTTCGGATACGCGCTGGTGTAAAATGCGGCGCTGTGCGCGAGTTCCTCAATGTAGGGAGTCATTTCGCTCGGACCCAGCGCACAGTTCAAGCCGACGACAAGCGGTTTGGCGTGCGAAATCGAAATCAAAAACGCTTCGACGGTTTGTCCGCTCAATGTTCGACCGGACAGGTCCGTAACAGTCCCGGAAATAACGAGTGGAACGGCGCTCCCTGTCTCGTCGAAGATCTGTGATATGGCGGCGAGGGCGGCTTTCGCGTTAAGCGTGTCGAAAATCGTTTCGACGATCAGGAGATCGACGCCGCCGGCAAGAAGTGCTCTGGCCTGTTCCGCGTACGCTTTTTGCAGCTGATCGAACGTCACCGCGCGAAAACTGGGGTCGTTCACGTCCGGCGACATCGAAGCAGTCACCGGCAGCGGCCCGAGCGATCCCGCTACGAAACGGCGCTCGCCGGTTTTGAGGGCAATCGTATCGGCCTCAGAACGGGCAATCTTTGCCGCAGCGGTATTCAGTTCACGCGCAAGCGCACAAAGCTCTGGGTCGTCCACGACCTTCTGAAAAAACTCCGGATCCTTTCGGCCGTTTGTTGCCTGCTCCGCAAAGAAGAAGTCGTGCAAGCCAATCGTCGTTGCGCTGAAAGTATTTGTCTCGATAACATCGGCGCCGGCCTCCAGGTAGCGTCGGTGAATTTCAGCGATGATTTCGGGTTTCGTAAGGAGCAACAGCTCGATGCTCCCTTTCAAATCCTTGCCCTTCCAAGACTTGAAGCGTTCGCCGCGGAAACCGGCTTCGCTCAGCTTGTATTGCTGAACCATCGTCCCCATGGCCCCATCGAGGACGACGATGCGCCGCTGCATCAGCGCTTCGAATGGGTGCAAAGGCTCAGCCGACATGAACGAACTAAACGCTGCTCGCTCGCGCCGGCAAGGAACAAATTGACGTATCATGATACGTCAATGTGTTCGCTGGGAAGGCTTCCAGTCCGACGAGAGGTCGTTAGAATCGCGGGATGGAAGCCATCCGGCTCTTTCGTTCCTTGAATCGCGATCAACGTAACACATTCATCGCCTGCTTCCTCGGCTGGGCGCTCGATGCGCTGGATTTTTTTCTCCTGACGTTTGTTTTCTCCGCCGTCGCGAAAGAATTCGGGCGCACAATTCCCGAGGTTGCGTTTGCCAGCATGCTCACCCTGATGATGCGCCCGCTCGGAGCGCTCCTCTTCGGTATGCTCGGCGATCGCTTCGGGCGACGCGTGCCCTTGATGATCGACATTGTTTTCTACTCTGTCATCGAACTCGCCACCGCATTTTCGCCGAACTTCGCGGTGTTTCTCATCCTACGCGCGGTTTTCGGCATCGGCATGGGTGGTGAATGGGGACTCGGCGCGTCGCTCGCGATGGAGACGTTACCGGCAAAGGCGCGGGGACTATTCTCCGGTATTTTACAGCAAGGTTACGCCGTCGGTTTCCTGCTCGCGGCGATCGTTTACGCGCTCGTGTTCCCGCACTTCGGGTGGCGTGGCCTTTTCGTTGCCGGTGCAATGCCAGCGCTGCTCGTCATTTTCATACGCACGAAAGTTCCGGAGTCGCCGGCGTGGGAGCGGCAACGGGCGAAGATCACGACAACGGCGCGGCCGTTCACCGAAACGATTCGCACGCATTGGCGACTTTTTCTTTATACGATTGTGCTAATGACGGCGTTTAACTGCATGTCGCACGGGACGCAGGACCTTTATCCAACCTTTCTGCAGAAACAGTGCGGCCTGGCTGTCGGTCAGGTGCGCAATGTGAGCGTAATCTACAGTCTCGGCGCGATTTTCGGCGGAACGCTGCTGGGTTTCCTCTCGCAGCGCTGGGGCAGACGAAAGATGATTATCGTGGCTGCCGCCTTCGGGTTAGTCCTCATCCCTGCGTGGATGTTTTCGCCCTCGCTACCGTTCCTCATTGTCGGTGGATTTTTCATGCAATTCATGGTGCAGGGCGCGTGGGGCGTTGTCCCCGCGCATCTGAACGAACTCTCGCCGCCGGAATTGCGCGGCACATTTCCCGGCTTCGCCTATCAGCTCGGAAATCTATTTGCTGCGCCGATCGCAGTCGTAGAATCAAAACTAGCCGAGCACTTCACAGCGGCCAATGGTGGCCCGGCCTATTCGACGTCGCTCGCGATGGTCACGGCGATCGTGTTCGTCGTGTTGATCGTTGTCGCGGCTTTTGGGCGCGAAGCCCGAAACATCGAGTTCTAGCGTACGAAGAATCCCGGTGGCGCTTCCCCCGGCCGCTCGGATGGCGGCGGTGATTCCGGCGGACCGGCTGTTTGCGGAGGAGCATCATAAACGCCTTTGCCGTAGCGCTGCTCTACTATCGCCTCTGCAATCTTGTCGGCCAGCTGGTCGCGGTAACCGACGCTTCGTGCCTCGCCGCCTTCGCGACGGTTGCTCAGAAACCCGCACTCGACCAGCACAGCCGGATATCTCGCATTGCGCAGGACGCGAAAATTTGCCGTCCGCACGCCGCGGTTCACGGCTCCGGGCAGCGTCAGCAATTTTTGTTGAATACGTTGTGCGAGTCCGGCAGCCACAGGCGAGTGGTAGTAGGTTTCGAATCCGCGAATTCCACGGCGGCTCGAGTCATTGAAATGCACGCTGACGAAGATTGCGTTACGTTGCGAATTGCTAATCGACGCGCGCTCATCGAGTGGAATGAAAATATCGTTCGACCGCGTCAAGACGGTGCGAAATTGCGACTCTTTCAGCTTCCGACTCAAGCGCAGCGCGACATCGAGCGTCGCTGACTTTTCTGACGGGCCAGACCGCCGGAATGCGCCGCTGTCCTTACCCCCGTGACCGGCATCGACAACAACAGTAGTAAACGTTCGCGTGGTATTTTTGACTGTATCACGCGCCGTTCCGCAGCTCGTGAGGAACAGAATGCTGGAACCGAGGGCGACATACCGTAGAACCTTGCGCATTGGATTTTAATAGCGGGAACTCTTGCAGCTGTCACAAAATTTTCTTCTCACTGAGCGTCTCCGAAGGATTTTGGGCGCCGCTCCCGACGGGTATGCGGGCAAAAACCGCTTGTGTTTTGCACGCCCCCCACTAAAGGCTTTGACAGATTTTATGCTCACACGATTTGCCGTCATTCCCTGTCTCTTAGCTCTAAGTTTTCCGACGTGTAAGAAGCACGGGACGGCCGGCACGGACACCCAAGCAGGCGCCGTATCGCCGAGCGCAGTGCCGGCGGCCCCTGCGGTTACGATCCCCCAAGCGCCGCCGAAGATTACAAAACCCGCGATCGATCAAAATGCACAGGTGGTGATCTTTGGTTACCACCGTTTTGTCAATCAGGTGCGCCGCCCCGACACGGAAATTACGCCGCAAGCCTTCGAAGCGCAGATGAAGGAATTGAAGGACCGGAGCATTTCCGTAATTCCGATGCAGGACTTTCTCGCATGGAAACGCGGCGAGAAAGCGATCCCGCCTAAGAGTGCCATCATTACGCTCGATGACGGCTGGAAATCGCAGTACGAAGTCGCCTGGCCGATCCTGAAGAAATTCGGTTACCCAATCACGATGTTTATTTACACAGAAGGTGTCCGGCCGGGTCACTTTAGTGGCGGGGAGTCGATGACATGGGAACAGCTTGCGGAAATGCGTGACGCTGGCGTCGACATCCAGGCGCACACGCAGACGCACCAGGATTTGCGCAAACCGTACGATAAGGTTGCCAGGAAAAAGCTGGGACCGCCCGAGTACGAGCAGTGGCTCCAGAACGAAGTCGCGGGTTCGAAGCAGGTGATCGAGCAAAAACTCGGCGTGAAAGTGAATTGCTTCGCCGTGCCCTACGGCTTTTACAACGGCCACGTCAAAGATGTCGCGATGAAGGCCGGTTACGAAGCGCTCTTTACCGTTTACGGGCAGCCAATTACTTATCGCTCGACGATGGACTCGTTAGGCCGCTATTTGATTGAGGCGAACAAGCCGAAGACGTTTAGTGATGCCGTAGCTGCCATTGCGAGCACAGCTGCCGGGCCAGCGGTCGCAGAAGTCGCGAACACGGCGGTTTCCAGCCAGCCCGCGGAGGGAGAGACGATCCGCACGTCGCTGCCTTTGATCAAAGCAAACCTCAGCTCGCTCGGCGCGATCGATCCGGGAAGCGTGCAGATGCGCGTGAGCGGGCTAGGCCTGGTTCCGGCAACGTTCGATGCAAAGACACAGACGGTTTCGTATCAGGTGACGCAAAAACTACGGGATAAAAACTGCACGGTCATCCTGAGCGCGACTTCTGGGGGCAAGAAGGTGGAGACGCACTGGTCATTCAACATGGATGAAAGCGCGGCTGTTACTACGCCGGCAACGGCATCACCGTCCGCAAAAAAACCGTAGCGCATGTTCTATTCCGGGAGCGCACGCGCCTCGCGTGCGGGCGATCGCGCCCCCGCGGTCGCGAACTTTTCGATCGGTCAGGATTCGTCCGCGCCATTATTACAAGCAAGCGAGGCGCGTGCGCTCCCGGGACTAAAAAGAACCCTTCGCTAAGATGTTTTCCCAGCTCGGCGAGAAGCTTCAGGACATCTTCAAGGACCTGCGCGGGCACGGCGCGATCAGCGAGGCCAACATTAATGACGCGTTGCGGCAGGTGCGCCTCGCGCTCCTCGAAGCCGATGTTGATTTTCGGGTCGCGAAGAGCTTCATCGCGCGCGTAAAAGAAAAGGCGCTCGGCGAAGAGGTTCTGCGCAGCGTCACGCCGGGCCAGCAGATCGTGAAAATCTTTCACGATGAAATGACGACGCTGCTTGGCGGCGACGCTTCGCCGCTCAATCTGAGCAAGCCCGCACGCATTTTGATGGTGGGTTTAAACGGTGCCGGAAAAACAACCTCGTCCGCGAAGCTCGCGCGCTATTTGAAAAAACAGGGCCGCGCGCCGCTTCTGATCGCCTGTGACTTGCAGCGGCCAGCGGCGATCGAGCAACTCGCGACCCTGGCCGCGCAGGTCGAGGTGCCGCTTTTCAAACCGGAGCCCACGGAGAAAGACGTGCGCCGCGCTGCGGCCGCGAGCCTTTCGTGGGCGGAAACCCAGGGCGGAAACGTTCAGATTTTCGACACAGCCGGGCGACAGGAAATCGACATGGCGTTGATAGAAGAGATAAAGGCGCTAAAGGAATTCCTGAAGCCGCAGGAAATCCTGCTCGTCGCGGACGCGGCTACAGGCCAGCAGGCAGTGAGCGTGGCGACGCACTTTCACGAAGCGCTCGGCATCACCGGCATCGTGCTGACGAAACTCGACGGCGACGCGCGCGGCGGTGCGGCGCTCTCGATGCGCGAAGTGACTCAGCAGCCGATCAAGTTCGCCGGCGTAGGCGAGAAGCTCGATCAGTTCGAGCCGTTTGTGCCGGACCGACTCGCAGGCCGCATTCTCGGGATGGGCGATATCGTTGGTCTCGTCGAAAAAGCAGCGGAGGCTTTCGACGAGGAGGAAGCGGAGCGGATGGAGCGGAAGCTGCGGACCGCGTCGTTCGATTTCAACGACTTCCTCGCGCAGTTCAAGATGATGCGAAAAATGGGGCCGCTGGAGAATATCCTTGGCATGATCCCCGGCATGAGTAACGTGCAGGGCCCTTCGATTGACGAAAAGCAGCTCAAGCGGACGGAAGCTATCGTGCTTTCAATGAC
>JBDUAZ010000016.1:0-10714 GCA_040004385.1 Chthoniobacterales bacterium
GGATTAAGATCCATCTTTTGTTTTTTAAAAGTGAGCCCAATATCCATTCCAATGCTGTAACTTACCTTGTCCTTTTGATCTTTTAGCGGTGATTTGTCCTGCGCAAGTATTGGCGAGGC
Organism: Chthoniobacterales bacterium; assembly: GCA_040004385.1. Lineage (GTDB taxonomy): Bacteria > Verrucomicrobiota > Verrucomicrobiia > Chthoniobacterales > UBA10450 > JBDUAZ01. Next base: position 120 of record JBDUAZ010000016.1, read on the forward strand.
GATTAGAAGCGCAGCGAAAACAATGCAAAGTCGTTTCATAAATAGGATGATGTGCGGCGCGAAATGGCCTCCATTTTGGAGGCGCGCGCGAATTGCCACGCTACCGGATAAACCAGGTGCGTCAAGGATGCGGCATCTCGATGGCTCGTTAGGCCGAACGCTCTTTGCCGCGTTCATCGGCTTTCTCTTCTGCGCGACTTCCTCTTACGCCATTCTCAGCCATGCAGAAACGGGGCGGATCGGGCGGAAGGTCTGGGATAATGAATGTAACGGCTCCGTCGCTGGACTAACCTCATGGAATGCCGGAGAGAATTTCGCATCTCTCGGAATCGGTCACTTCATCTGGTATCCGAAGGACATGCGCGGCCCGTTTGATGAAAGCTTTCCGAAGTTTGTGGATTACGTGACAAGCCGAGGGAAAAAGGTGCCAGCCTTCACTCATGGACCGTGCCCGTGGAATTCGCGGATGGAGTTTGAGCATGCGGCACAAACCGACATGATGAAACAGCTGCGGCAGTTTCTCGTTGCCACGATTGACGAGCAGGCGCAATTTCTTGTGCTACGTCTCGATAAATCGCTGCAGAAGATGCTTGCCGCCGCGCCCCCTAACGAACGTGCCAAGGTCGAACGGCAGTTTAATCGCATCGCGTCCGCGCGCGGTCGTGGCTCGTACGCGTTGGTCGATTACGTAAACTTCAAGGGTGAAGGCGTTCTCGAGACCGAACGTTATCACGGAGAAGGCTGGGGCCTGCTGCAAGTTTTGCAGGAAATGTCCGGAGCTGAAAGCGCGGATCCAGCTCGCGATTTCGCCGGCGCCGCTCGGAAAGTATTATCGCGGCGCGTGCAGAATTCACCACCGGAGCGGAACGAATCGCGCTGGCTTGCTGGGTGGCTCGCGCGCATTGGCACTTACGACCGGGATTGAACGTGAACGCTCTTCACATGCGTAATCTGCTGGCTGCGGCGCTCATTATCAGTCTGACACCAAGCGTCGGCGCGCAGCAGCGGCGACCCTTGTTTGGGAGAGCGCAACCCACGCCCAAACCATCGCGATTTTCGCCTACTACCGCGAGACCTCAACCACCACAGCCGATGCGACGCGCGAGCGAGATGATCAACCGGCAGGAGCCGGTCAATGTTGATAACACTCTCTTGCAACAGGTCGGCGCGGACGACGTGCGGATCGTCGTATCTATTCCGAAACAGCGCGCGTATCTGATCAGCGGTGACAAAATCGTTATCGACAGCCCAATCTCCTCCGGGAAGCGCGGGCATTCCTCTCCGACGGGGAAATTTACGGTGCTGGAGAAGGATAAAAGTCACCATTCAAGCATCTACGGCGACTACAAGGACTCGCAGGGACACACCATCCGAGCCGGAGTTAGCGCGCGAATCGATTCTGCGCCCAGTGGAACTCATTTCGTCGGGGCGGAAATGAAATGGTTTATGCGGCTGACAGACGACGGCGTCGGAATGCACGTTGGCATTTTACCGGGTTATCCAGCATCACATGGCTGCATCCGAATGGCGTCGCAGGGCGCGGAGTTATTCTATCAACACGTCAAGGTCGGCACCCCGGTCGAGGTGTTGCCACCCTAATCGCTCCGGCGACTGCCAGTATTCGAGACGTATTCGCGCAGCACCGCCTGGCGCAACATTTCCAGCGCATTTTGCGTGGCGAGCTGCTTGAATGTCTGTCGATCCTCCGGAAAATAAAATCGCTTCACCTCGGTGCCCGCACTTGACGACAGCCCGATAAAAACTGTTCCGACCGGTTTCTCATCGGTTCCCCCAGCCGGGCCGGCGATTCCCGTGGTGGAAAGCGCGAAGGTCACGCCGTTCCGCTTTAGCGCACTTAAAGCCATCGCACGCGCGACAGGCTCACTCACCGCTCCGTGTTCGCTGATGATCGTCGCCTCAATACCAAGCTCGCGGGTCTTGGCTTCGTTTGCGTAGGTGACATAGCCCGCCTTAAACACAGCGGAGGCGCCGGAAACATTCGTGATCCGGTGCGCGAGAAATCCGCCGGTGCACGATTCAGCCACGGCGATGGTTTGATTTGCATCGCGCAGGAGTGTCACAATCGTCTCTTCCAGGCTGGCCCCATGACGCGAAAAGATCGACTCACCGAGCCGGCTCGAAATCAGCGCATCGGCCTGCGCGATGGCGGCGTTGCTTCCGATTATCCTCAGGTCTACCTGACCAACATGCGAACAATAACCGAGCTCAATATCCGCCATCTCGAGCAACTGCTTGCCGATCGCTTCTTCGACGAGCGATTCCCCCATTCCGACAATGCGATAAATCCGACATTCGCTCTGCAATTCAGCCGGCACGATGGTGCGCAACAACGGAATCACTCGCTCGACGAACATTGGACGAAGCTCTCGCGGCGGGCCGGGCAGCAGAAAAATGTGAGGCGATGGTTGCCCCGCGTTGATGTGCTCGCGCAAATAAAGTCCCGGCGCGGTGCCGTGATTGTTTCGTAAAACGACAGCGCCCTCGGGGACCATCGCCTGACGCGGGATGCGATCCGTCAGCCGAAAGCCACGCTGCGCGGCACGACTCGTGATCTCCTCCATGACGCCGGCATCATGCCGAAGCTGCAACTTCAATAAAGCCGCGGTCACTTCGCGCGTAATGTCGTCCGTCGTCGGCCCGAGCCCGCCAGTCACGAAAATTATTTCGGCCCGCGAAAACGCGTCACGCAGCGCACCCTCGATTGCCGGCCCATCGGGCACCGTTTGTTGAAGAGTGATACGCAGCCCAATCGGCAAAATCTCCTGCGCAATAAATGCGATGTGAGTGTTCAGCACATCACCGAGCAACAGCTCCGTGCCGGTGTTGATCACGATCGCGTTCATCTCCGGGAACGCTGCCACCGCGGTTCATGTCGCGCGAGCGATATTGACCAAAAGCCGCACGCGCAACCGCGCGCAAAGCCGCGGTGGTGGGTGTGTCGCTACGCCGCGTCTTTGTCCTGTTTCTTGCGAATCAGCGGAAGCTTTTTGCCCTCGACAACGGCGCGATTGATCGTGACCTCCGCGATGTCTTCGCGGCTCGGCACCTCGTACATAATCTCGAGCATAATACGCTCGAGCATCGAACGGAGAGCGCGTGCCCCGGTCCCCTTCGTCACGGCCTTAGCCGCGAGCGCTTTTAACGCGTCTTTCGTCACGCTCAAACGCACCCCTTCCATCGAGAAGAGCTTGGTGTACTGCTTTATCATCGCGTTCTTCGTATCGGTCAGAATCGCGACCATTTCCTCTTCCGTGAGCGCGTCGAGCGCACTGATCACCGGCAGGCGGCCAATGAACTCCGGAATCATTCCGAAACTTAGCAAATCCTCCGGTTCAACGTGCCGCACCGCCTGCTTTGCAAGAGCTTCTTCGACTTCGAGCGTCGGGCTGTTGAATCCCATCGTCCTTTGGCCAATCCGCTTCTGGACGATTTTGTCCAAGCCCACGAAAGCACCGCCGCAAATGAACAGAATCTTCTCCGTGTTCACCTGGATGTATTCCTGGTGCGGATGCTTGCGCCCACCCTGCGGGGGAACATTGCATGTGCTGCCTTCGAGAATCTTTAGCAACGCTTGTTGCACCCCTTCGCCGGAAACATCACGAGTGATGCTGACGTTGTCGGTTTTGCGGCCGATCTTGTCGATTTCGTCGATGTAAACGATGCCGATCTCGGCGCGCTTTACGTCGTAGTCTGCGTTCTGCAAAAGCCGCAAAATGATGTTCTCGACATCTTCGCCGACGTAACCCGCTTCCGTCAGTGTGGTCGCATCAGCGATGCAAAATGGCACATCGAGAATTTTAGCGAGGGTCTTCGCTAGCAACGTTTTCCCGGAGCCCGTTGGTCCGATCAGCAGGATATTACTCTTCTCGATTTCAACATCCGCAAAGGGATCTGGCTGGAACGCGACAGACGGATCGGTCGCCGGTGCCGGCGTCGTCTGAAGAACGCGTTTAAAATGATTATGAACTGCTACGGACAGCGTTTTCTTGGCGATGTCCTGCCCAATGACGTATTGATCGAGCGCGTGCCGAATGTCAGCCGGTTTGGGAACGCGGATGGTCGACGATTGCCGCCGCGCGTCCTCGTTCAGTTCCTTATCGAGGATGCTTTTGCAGACATTGATGCAGCTGTCGCAAATGTAGACGCCGGGACCGGCGATGAGCTTGCGCACCTCGGCGTGGCTTTTGCCACAAAAGGAGCACATTGTGAGATTCGATGCGCGGGCCATGGCGGGTGCGCTTTACAGAGCAGTTTTTATCACTCGACCTTGTGAGGCAACGCAGCCTCCGCAATCGCCGTGGAACGCGCCGGGAGGGCTCCAGTGCCATCGAGAAGCTTCGATTCCTTTCGTGATTTAATCACTTCGTCGACAAGGCCGTACTCCTTCGCCTCTGCGGCGGACAGGAAATAGTCGCGGTCCGAATCGAGCCGCACCTGGTCTTCAGGTTTTCCGGTATGTTGCGCGATGATTCTGATGAGCCGTTTCTTCAGTTTGAACATGTACTCGACCTGCCGCTCGACGTCGCTTGCCTGTCCCTGCGCGCCGCCGGAGACCTGGTGGATCATGATGTCGGAATTCGGAAGCGCGTAACGTTTGCCCTTTGTTCCCGCACAGAGAAGGACGGCGCCCATGCTCGCAGCCATCCCGAGGCAATATGTCGTCACGTCACATGTCAAAAACTGCATCGTGTCATAAATCGCGAGGCCCGCGGTCACAGAACCACCCGGTGAATTAATATAAAGGTTGATGTCTTTCTTGCCGTCCTCCATTTGCAGGAAGAGCAACTGCGCGATCACCAGATTCGCGATGTGATCGTCAATCGATGTGCCAATGAAAACGATGCGATCTTTGAGCAAACGCGAGTAAATGTCGTAGCTGCGTTCGCCTCTTCCGGTCTGCTCGACCACCATCGGGATGAGCACGGATTGAGAAAGATTTCGGTTCTGAGCTGTCATGATTTCATTCGCTCGCAGCGGTCGCCGGTGTCGTTTCGGAAGACCGCTCGATGCTAACATTTGCTTTCAGGAAATCAAGGGTCTTGCCTAGCAACAGCTCCTCCGCCAACGCGTTAAGCCGGTCATTTTCTTCTAGTTCTTTTCGCATTTTTTCCACGGAAATATTGTAGTGCGCCGCCTGCTCGCGAATTCGTTCGTCGATCTCCGTACGTGTCACTTCGATCTTCTCCTGCTCGGCGATTCGATGAAGAATAAAATTCGTCTTCAATCGATGCGCTGCGAGAGATCCAGCGCCTTCGACCAGCTCTTTTTCCTTGCTCTTAAGCATGTCGTCTGGCACGCCACGCTCACGATTTCGATGCACGAGCTCGTTTAACGCGCGGCGCGTCTCGTTTGTGAGCAAACTCGGCGGCAGATCGAAGCTCACGCGCTCGTGCAAATACTTTACCACCTGCGCTTCTTTCGCGCGCTCGAGCTCGTGTTCCTTTTCATGCTTGAGATTGTGCTCGATCGTCTGGCGCAAATCGGCGAGCGACTTTTCCGGCATCAGCTTCGCCGCGAATACGTCATCCAGCGGGGGTAGCACCTTCTGCTTGATCTCGACGAGCGTCACCGCGTAGTCAGCTTTCTTTCCCGCGATCTCCGGCACCGGGAACTCGGCCGGCAACTCCACTTGCACACTTCGCGTGTCGCCCTGCTTTAGCCCGACAATCTGCTCGCAGAATTGCGGCAGAAAATTGTCCGGCGCGAGCCGCAGCCAGAATTTTTTTCCGCCGTGCAGGTTCTTGCTCGCTTCGGGTACGATGTCGCTAATCGGGACCCCGTCGATCGCGCCAGCGAAATCGATCACGGCGAAATCCTCCATCGCAAGTGGCCGGTCGGTGACGTCGACGAAATCTGCGACTTGGTCACGGAATCGCTCCAGCGCCGCGTCGACTTCCGCCTCGCTCAGCTCCGTAGACGGAAGCTGCACAGGGATATTCTTGTAATCCGGCAAATCGAACTCCGGCGCGGTCACCACCGTCGCGCGAAACCGCATCGAGCGATCGTCGCCGAATTCCACGTCGCTGATGTCGTTGAGCGAAACGACACGCAGGCGCTTGGTTGCGATGGCTTCGTGGTAACTTCTGGAAACGAGTTTTTGCGTGAGCTCGTCCTGAATCTCTTTTCTGAACTTCTTCTCTATTACCTGACGCGGCGCCTTGCCTGGCCGGTAGCCCGGAATACGCGCGTGCCGCGAATAATTTCCCGCGATTGAGTCCCATTCCTTACGCACTTCGTCCGGCGGCAGCTCGATTTGCAGCGTTGACAAACCTTGCGGCTGATTTTCCACTTCGACCTTCATGAGCGCAGCGACGTTACGGGCACGTGAGCGCGTGCGCAAATAACAGTCAAAGATGCGTACGGTTCGCGGCTAAGCGGAATGCACGAGCTTACCGCGCGCGTAGACCGAGTGCGCCTGCGAAAACCCGAAGTAGTAGGCGATTTCGCGATAATCAGCGCAGTCGAAGAGAGAGAAGTTCGCGAGCTTTCCCGCTTCAAGCGAGCCGATCTTATCGCCGCGGAGCAAACTATACGCCCCGTTGATCGTGGAAGCGGTCAGACATTCCGCCGCAGACATTTTCATGTGCGTCATCGCGAGAGAGAAGATCATCGGCAACGACGGCGTCGGTGACGACCCTGGATTGAAATCGGTCGCGAGCACGAGCGCGAGGCCAGCATCGATCATTTCGCGCGCGCGGGGGTAACGCGTTGCGCCTAGCGCGTAGACGGAACCGGGTAGCAACACCGGCTGGACGTTCGCTTCCTTTAGCGCCGCGATCCCGTCTAATTCGGTCTGCTCGAGATGATCTGCCGTCACCGCGCCTAGTTCGGCAGCGAGTCGCGCACCGCCGAAGTTGGTCAGCTGATCCGCATGAATCCGGAGAGCCAATCCCAGCGCTCTTGCCGCCTCGAGAATCAGGCGCGAGGACTCAAGATCGAAATAACCGCGCTCGCAAAAAACGTCGCAAAATTCGGCAAGCCTCTCGTCGGCGATCTGCGGAAGCATTTCATCGATTACCAAGCTGGCGTACCGATTTGGCGCAGACTTGAAATCCTCCGGGATCGCGTGGGCTCCCAGGAAAGTCGGAACAAATTCGACCGGAGTATCCTTATTCAATTGCCGGACCACCCGCAACATTTTGACCTCGTCTTCGAGCGAGAGTCCGTAGCCTGATTTCGCTTCCACCGTCGTCGTCCCGCAGCGAATAAACCACTCCGCATGCTTGATCGCCTGCGCCAGCAATTGATCCGCTGTCGCAGCGCGCGTCTTCCTGACGGTGGAGCGAATACCGCCTCCGCCTGCTGCAATTTCCTCGTAAGTCACGCCTCTCGCTCGCATTTCGAATTCATCCACGCGATTCCCGGCAAAGACGGGGTGCGCGTGCGCATCAACAAATCCGGGCAGCACCACGCGAGCCGTTGCGTCGACAACCTGCATATCGCTCGAGCTTTGCTTTTCGATTACGTCCGAGGGACCCGTCGCGACGATCGCGCCATCGCGCACGAGCATTCCGCCGTCTCGTATAATTGAGAGATCACCTAGTTCCGCACCAACGCGTGGCCGGTTCGGACCGGCCAGCGTAACCAGTTGCGAAGCGTGGAGAACCGCAAGCGTCGCCTTAACCGATCTTGCTTTCAACGATCTGACTAAGTTTCTTAAACTCCGATTTGGATTCGGCGCTGATTCTCCGCACGCTTTCCTGAAGAGCCGATTTCACTTTTTCATCTTTCAGGCCCGCCAGGTTAATCCTTACGTTCATCGCCGCTCCATCGATGCATGCGCGCAAGGCGAGAAGGCCGACGCCGACGTCTGAAATCGAAGCAGGGTTGCCGTTATCTGCCATTTCAGCGAGAAGGTGGTAAGACTTGGAGGCGGTTTCCATGACCCGCAGCGGAATCTCTGCCGCATATTTGTTGGCCAACTGGATTGCGGCTGAGCGGGCAACTTTTTCTTCTGCGGAATCCTTAGGCAAGGCAAATGCGTCCATCACTTTGTTGAAGGCAGCTGTGTCTTCATCGACCAGAAAGAGCAATTCATCCTTCTGTTGCTGCGCCTTGACCGCCCACTCGCTGAAATAGCTGAGTTTGTCTTCCCAGCCGCGCTTCCCGGCTGAGAGGTTGGCGACCATTCCGCCAAGTGAAACTCCCAAGGCACCCATCAATGCGGCCACGGAACCACCACCCGGCGCCGGAGAATCGCTCAGGGTCTCATTGCAAAACTGGCGCAAATCCGTTTTCACTAACGATTTCTTTGAATCAGCGGCTTCCATCTTGAGTTCGATAATTTTTTCTTTCGGATCGAACGGTTTCAACTCACTCAATCCCATTGAGCGGACGGCAATATCAATGAGTTCTTTCTCCGAAGCACCTTCCGACCATTTCTGTTTACGGAGAAAATATTTTCCTGCCTCTACTAAACATCTTTTGGGAAGCATGCCCACCACTTCTGATCCGGTGACGCGCAAGCCTCGTTTGCCGGCCGCTTCGTTACAGGCATCGAACGCAATATGTAGGGGCGTTTGGTCAAGGTTGGTCAGGTTCATGGATACCTGCGCCATGCCATATTCCTCCACATACCAACCAATCGCTTTCACGTGCTTCAATAATCCGGGAACACGAACCGGGTCGCCATTCGCATCCAGCACCGGTCTTCCGTAGGGCGTGCCATCATCCGTTTTGACCCTGCCATTTTCTCTCACGTCAAAAGCGACTGATGTGGCCCTGCGCACTGCCTTCGTGTTCAGGTTCACATTGTAAGCGACCAAAAATTCCCGGGCGCCAATCGCGGTTGCGCCTGACTTCTCGTTGAAGACGGAAGGCCCGAAATCCGGCTTCCAACCGGCTTCTTTGATTTTGTTAAAAAAGCCTTCGTATTCTCCAGAGCGGATGACGGAGAGATTTGAACGCGACTGATCTTTCGCTGCTTTTTCGTAAAGATAGACTGGAATTTTTAACTCTTCGGCAACCCGCTTTCCCAACTGGTTTGCACAGGTGATGGCTTCTTCCCAGCTCACGTCACTCACCGGAATAAATGGACAAACATCTGTGGCGCCCATGCGAGGATGGGCCCCATTGTGTTTGCGCATGTCGATGAGCTCCGCTGCCTTTTGAATTCCCCGGAAAGCGGCTTCCACCGCCGCGTCAGGATGGCCGGCAAAGGTGACCACCGTCCGATTGGTGCTGGCACCAGGGTCCACGTTGAGCAGGGAAATTCCTTCCACCGATTCAATTGCCGCAGTGATCTGTCCAATGATATCGAGGTCACGACCCTCGGAGAAATTAGGCACACATTCGACGAGTTTTTGCATGATGTTCGCGGCCAGTCTTCTCAATCAATCCCGCGCGCGCGGCTTCATCGGAATTTCAATATCGTGTGCCTCTGCGAAGTTGATCGCGCGAGAATAACCCGCATCCGCGTGACGCAGGACGCCCATGGCCGGATCGCTCGTTAGAACCCGTTCGAGTCGCCGTTTCGCGTCCTCAGTTCCGTCGGCCACCACGACCATGCCGGCGTGCTGTGAATAGCCGATGCCGACACCGCCGCCGTTGTGAATAGAAATCCACGACGCTCCGGCCGCTGTGTTGACGAGCGCGTTCAGCAACGGCCAATCCGCGATCGCGTCGCTTCCGTCCAGCATCGCTTCAGTCTCGCGGTATGGAGACGCGACGGAGCCGGCGTCAAGATGATCGCGGCCGATTACAACGGGTGCTTGCAATTCTCCGCGCCTAACAAGTTCATTCATCGCGATCCCGAACTCCGCGCGCTCGCCGTAGCCGAGCCAGCAAATTCGCGCGGGTAGCCCTTGGAACTGGATACGTTCCTGCGCCAACTTCATCCAACGCGAGAGAATCTGATTCTCAGGAAACAACTCGAGCGCGAGCTTGTCCGTCCGCGCGATATCTGCCGGATCGCCGCTCAGCGCGACCCAGCGAAAGGGACCTTTTCCTTCGCAAAAAAGCGGTCGGATGTATTCGGGAACGAAGCCCGGAATATCATAGGCGTTTTCGACGCCGGCCTTTTTCGCCTGTGTCCTGATGTTGTTCCCATAGTCGAACGTGACGGCGCCTTTTTTTTGCAACGCAAGCATCGCTTGGACGTGAATGGCCATCGATTCCATCGCGCGTCGGATGTATTCATCGGGCTGGCTTGCGCGCAGCTTCAGCGCATCCCCAAGTGTCATGCCGTGCGGGACGTAGCCATTTAACGGATCGTGCGCGCTCGTTTGATCCGTCAACACATCGGGGACCACGCCCCGCGCAACCAACTCTGGCAGCACCTCCGCGCAGTTTCCTACTAGGCCGACTGAGATCGCGCGCTCCTCCTTGCGTGCGTCATCGATGATGTGCAGCGCGTCGTCGATCGATTGCGCAATTTTATCGCAATAGCCGCTCTTGAGCCGCTTTTCGATGCGCGCTACATCGACTTCGATACCTAAAAATAGAGCGCCGTTCATCGTCGCGGCGAGCGGTTGCGCGCCGCCCATCCCACCCATTCCACCCGAGACAATAAGTTTGCCGGCGACCGAACCGCCAAAATGTTTCCTCGCGGCTGCGGCAAACGTCTCGAAAGTTCC
>JBDUAZ010000099.1:0-3174 GCA_040004385.1 Chthoniobacterales bacterium
GCAGGCGCGCTTCCTTATGCCCGGCCGGTTCCCGGTAAACCCGGTTTTGTTTACAGCCCGTACGACGAGAAGTTCCTCATCGACGTGAGGGGCGCTCCCCCGGGAACTGTCGTGAACGATCCTAACGCGGGCAAAGCCTTTCGCGTTCCCTGACAACTAATGGATTGGCTAACCAACGGTGGAAGTCGACGCGGCTCGTAGGTAATCGGCAGTGCCGGCCGTCCATCCGCCGGCGAGGCATTGAGGGCAAAGACGGTGATTTGGATTCGCCTGCTCGGCCGCCTCAGAGAGGAGGAAAAGCTGATGACATGGATCGTGGAGGCAGTTCACAAACCGGGTCGTTACGTCGCCTGTGTGAGCGCATCGTCCGATCTGCATAAGTCCGTGCTCATGCCGCACGGTCATGCGTTGATCAAAAACGAAGCATTCGCCTAACCAGTGCTCGTTTCCAAACTGCTCCTGGTAACTGATGATTCCGCCGTGCAATTGATAGACGTGCTCGAATCCTCGCTCGCGCAATAAGGCCGAGGCCTTCTCGCAACGAATGCCGCCCGTGCAATACATGAGCACGCGTTTACTTTTGAGCGATTCAAGCTGCTCGACGTAGGCGGGCAATTCACGGAAATGCTCGATGTCACACACCACCGCGTTCTCAAATTTTCCAGCGGCAGATTCATATCGATTTCGGATGTCGAGGACGACGGCGTCTGGATTCTCTTCCATCATCTGCTTCCACGCGGATGGACTCAGCTGATTGTCGTGATCCGGCTGCACTTCTCCGCAGTTGAGCGTGACGATTTCGTTTCGCACTTTGACTACCAGCTTCGGAAATGTGCCAGCGCCGCCTTCACTAACTTTGAATTCGATGTCAGCGAAGCGGACGTCATTCTTCAGCGTTTCAATATACTGATCGATCGCCCTGCGCGGACCAGCGAGGGTGCCGTTAATCCCTTCGGTCGCAATGAGGATTCGTCCTTTCAGCGCAAGCGCGGAACAAAGGGCCCGCTGCGTCTTCGCAAACGCGTGCGGATCGGCCACGCGCACGTATTTGTAAAACAAGATGACTGGAAACGCTTCCATAATGTCGGGTCGCACCTTACAGGACATTGCTTTCTCGCGAAACCGCTGGGCTTGAGAATGCGATCATCGCGATGAATTCCTCACGTTTAAATTTTCGTCTCGAAGCACATGCGACTGGTTCGGCGGCTCGCGCAGCGACTTTCCGCACGTTGCATAATGAAGTGCAGACGCCGCTCTTCATGCCGGTCGGGACGCAGGCGACGGTGAAAGCGCAGCTCACGCAAACGCTCGAGGAGGCCGGCTCTCAAATCCTGCTCGCGAACACCTATCACTTATTGCTTCGTCCCGGTGCGGAGGTATTTCGGCGCACTGGCGGAATTCACGGATTCATGAGTTGGAAGCGCTCGGTCTTAACTGACTCCGGCGGTTTCCAAATCTTTTCGCTGCCGCATTCGCGCTCCATGAGTGAAGCGGGCGCCATCTTTCAAAGTTATCTCGACGGCCGAACAATTCTTCTCAGTCCGGAACTGAGCATTGAAACGCAGAAAGCGATCGGCAGCGACATCATGATGGCGCTGGATCAATGCATTGCGTCAGCTTCCGACGAAGGAGCTGCGCGGGCCGCGATGGAAATAACGCATCGATGGGCGGCGCGGAGTCTTGCGGCGCGTGGCGAATCGCCGCAGTCCATGTTCGCGATCGTCCAGGGTGCCTTGTTTCCCGCGCTTCGTCGAGAGAGCGTGGCGACGATGAGCGAAATGTCGTTCGATGGCTTCGCGATCGGCGGCCTCGCGGTCGGTGAAAATAAGGCGGAGCGCGAAGAAATCTGCGAGTTGACCGCGCAGCTCCTCCCGCCGGACAAACCTCGCTATCTCATGGGTGTTGGCAGTCCACTCGACATGCTCGAGGCAGTGCATCGCGGTGTAGACATGTTCGATTGCATCATGCCGACGCAACTCGCGCAGCGCGGTGCCGTTTTTACCTCCCGCGGCTTCCTCCAGTTGCGTCGCGGCGTTTACAAATACTCTGATGAGACGCTTGATCCGATGTGCCCGTGCCCTACATGCGCACGTTACTCACGCGCTTATCTTCATCATCTGACAAAGACGAGCGAGACACTTGGCTGGCAGTTGCTCGGCGCGCATAACATTTACTTTTACCATCAGCTCATGCGCGATATTCGCGAGAGCATCGTCGCGGATCGATTCATGGAATTTTATCGCGACAAGCGCGAATTCCTGCACGCGAGCGATATCGATAACCCCATCCGTGAACCGAAGCGAAACAAGCAGCGATCACTTACCCTCGGCGCTTACGAGGTTCACATCGCGCGCGAGGGTTTCGCGAGCATCCGCAATCGCGACTCTGGCGAAATCATGCATTCGCGGACAGCGCCGATGGAAGAAGCGCAGCGGCTTTACGCCGAGCAATCATGCCTCGCGGAGCGCTTGCGTGAATCGGAGAACCCCGAGGCTTTAGTCATCTGGGACGTAGGTCTCGGTGCCGCGGCAAACGCCATGGCAGCCATCGGCTGCTATGAATGCGAAGCCGCCAAAGGTCGCGTGCGTCGGCTCCGCATCATCAGCTTCGAAAACGATCTCGATTCACTCAAACTCGCACTCCGGCTCACTGACTTGTTTCCCTACTTGCGACACAGCGGCCCGGCAGTGATCGCGAAGGAGGGCGGCTGGCAATCGAAGGTTCATGCCGGCCTGAGTTGGTCGCTGGTTGCGGGCGATTTTCTCGAAACTGTGACAGGCGCGCACTCGCCGCCCGACCTTATTTTTTACGACATGTTTTCGAGCAGAACATGTCCGGGTCAATGGACACTCGACATGTTTAGTTGTTTGTACCGCGTTTGCGCCGGACGGCCCGTAGAGCTGTTCACTTATACCTGTTCAACATCCGCGCGTGTCGCGATGCTCTTAGCCGGGTTTTACGTCGCCCGCGGCCGGAACGCGGGTCCGAAGGAAGAGACGACAATCGCGCTTACCGCGGAAGCGATTGCCGCGTTGCCGCCCGGTTCGCATGAGATCCTGTCGTCAGAATGGCTGGCGAAATGGCACCGATCCGGCGCAAAGTTCCCCGTCGAATTACCGCGTCAGCGCCACGAGAGTTTCGAGCAAATGATCCTGCAACACCCGCAATTTCTCC
>JBDUAZ010000029.1:0-10613 GCA_040004385.1 Chthoniobacterales bacterium
CTGTTCCCGCTTATCGGATTTCAAATCGCCACTGAATAAACTCAACTGACAATCCACCAACCACCAAGCTTCCGTTTTCTTTTCGGCGTGATTAGTAAAGTCTTTCGCGAGGGAAAGCAAATGGAATCGGGGGCTCGGGCGCGTCCTCAAAATGTCTGAATCTCTTATAGCTAACGAGCGGCCGAAACCTGCTCGCGTCGGCATCGTTGCCGCTGGTGTCGTCAGTCCGCTCGGCTTCGGTCTGGCGGAAACAACGGACTCGCTCCGCGTCGGCCGCGATTGTATCTCCCGGGTAACGCGGTTCCCGGTCGAACAATCGCGGTGCCAGACTGCCGGGCAGATTCCTGATGAACGTCTCACTCGCGAAACGCCTGAAGCTGACCGGCGCGGTCAGCGTCTGCACCGCGTCGCGCGAATGATGATCTATGCGCTGGGGGAAGCGCTACGGAATGATCCACAATTCGATCCAGAGCTGACTGTCGTCGGCACCACGAGCGGTGGTATGACATTCGGTGAAGAATATTACCGCGCGCTCCACCGGCGGCAGAGGGATTGTCGCATGGCGACTCTGATTGCGAATTATACGCCACAAAAAGCCGTCGTCGACGCGCAGGAAGCATTTGGCATTTGCGCCCCCTGCCAGGTGATCGCAAACGCCTGCGCCTCCGGTACGAATGCGGTCGGCCACGCCTTTGAATGCGTGCGATCGGGCCGTTATCAACGCGTGCTGGCCGGCGGATATGACGCACTTTCGGAGCTGGTGTTTGTCGGATTCGATTCGTTGCAAGCCGCTACGCCAGACAAATGTCGGCCGTTTGATCAAACGCGAAACGGGCTCGTCCTCGGTGAGGGCGCGGCGATTCTCGCGCTCGAGAATTTCGAGGCAGCCGAACGTCGCGGTGCGAACATTCTTGGCGAGGTTGTTGGCTACGGAATTTCAACGGACAACCATCACCTCACGCAACCAAACCCATCCGGTGCGGGACCGCGCGATGCGATGCGACGCGCGCTGGAAAGCGCCGATCTCCCGCCGAGCGAGATCGATTATATCAATGCTCATGGCACGGCGACGCCCTTCAACGACGCCGCAGAAGGAAAAGCGATTACGGAACTTTTCTCAAACGTGCCGATCAGCTCGACCAAAGGGATGATGGGCCACTCGTTAGGCGCCGCCGGTGCTATCGAAGCGGTCATCAGCCTTCTTGCGCTGCAACACCAATTTTTGCCACCAAATATCAACTTTGCCAAAGGCGATGCGGATTTGAACTTGAATATCGTTGCAAACGGATCGCGACCGGCCGCGGTTCGAACAGTGCTATCAAATTCCTTTGGCTTCGGTGGCACGAACGCATCCGTTGTGATGCGCGCCGTAGCAGCATGAGTCTCGCCATTTCGGGCATGGGCTGGGTCACGCCACTCGGCAAAGGCGTGCCTTTCGTTTGGGAGCGGTTGCTAAAAAACGAACGTCCGGTGGCCGAGACTATTTCAAGTCCCTTGAATGATCGCTCATATCCTGTCTTTCGCGTTCCGCCATCCGCGATGTCCGACGCACCGATCCACCCGCGACTGCGCCGCTCGAGCGCGATTTCGCGGTTCGCGGCGATCGCCGGGTTAAGCGCACTCGATAATGCGCGAATCACGCTCGATGCAGAGATCGCCGCGCGCACGGCATTGGTCTTCGCGATCTCGAACGGCGGCGTAATCTATACGAAACGATTTTATCACGAGGTCGTCGAATCCGGCGCGCAGGCGGCAAGCCCGCTTCTTTTTCCCGAAACGGTCTTTAACGCGCCCGCCAGTCACCTTGCCGCAATTCTTGGCCTTAGCGGTGCAACATATACCCTCGTGGGTGACGGAGCGGTCGGCTTGCTTGCGCTAAAGATGGCGGAGGATTTGATGCAAAGCGAAGCGCTCGATCGCTGCCTGGTCGTTGCTGCGGAGGAAACCGATTGGCTGCTATGCAACGCGTACGCGAAATGGCGGCTGTTGCGGAGCGCACCTCCGATCGAAACATTCGAAAGCCCCCCGCGCGGGATGATTCTGAGCGAAGGCGCTGGCGCAATTCTTCTCGAGCGATCAGGCACTGTAGTTGTCGATCGCATTGAGGCGGGCTCTAATTTTGCAATGCGAACGGAAGCCGCGGCGCGCGTCGATAAAGTCTTCGCGCCGCTCTGCGACGGGGAAGCAATCGACCTCGTGATTGCAAGCGCGAACGGAACATTTATCGACCTCGCGGAGCGGCATGCCATTCTCCGGCATTGCCCCGATGCGCTGATCTTCGCTCCGAAACAGTTGCTCGGTGAAAGCGTCGGTGCCTCGGCGCTCTGGCAACTGATTTGCGCAGCCGAATCCCTGCGCACGCAAAGAGTGCCCGCGTCGTCATTTACTATCGCGCAACCTGACGTTAGAGCGAAGAGCCATACGCCACCGCAGTCCGCAGTGGTTTCCGCCTGCGGGCTAAACCAGCAGGTCGCCGGCGCGCGATTGCGGGTTTCTGCCTAACGGACTGCACAAATTCTGCTCTCCCCTCGCGGAGAGGCTTTTACCTTTGCATCACGGCATGCTTTCGCTACCTTCGACAGCCGCGATGCCTAAGCTGATTTCGCTTCTATTTTCCACAGCGCTGATGGCAGGGGCGGTGCGCGGGCAAGAGTCTCCACCGCTTAAAGGGCTGCCGGTTGAGATCACGGCGAGCGGTGAAACCAATTACGAGAACGGCGTTGCAACCGCGCGCGAAAATGTCGCTATCCATCTGGGGGACACTGACATTTATGCGGACTCAGCTGAATATAACCCGGAAACACGGATTGTGCGTGTCGAGGGCCACGTTCGCATTTATCGCGATGTCAGTCTCTATGTCGGCGAGCGCGCTACCTACAACGTAGATACGAAAGAGATTAACGCCGCGGAGATGCGGACGGATCGCACACCCTATTTCGTGAAAGGGGAAAAGATCTCAAGCATTTCGGAGGGAGCATTTCTCGTCTTAAATGGTACCCTGACGACACACGATTCGGAGAAACCCGATTTTCGTCTCCGCGCGAGGAAAGTGCGTCTTTACGAAAAAGACCGCGTCGTGTTTGAAAACATTACGATGTACGTCGGCAAAGTGCCGGTATTTTGGTTTCCTTACCTTTACCAATCCCTGGACGACGCCTTCAGCTTTCTTGTTACGCCTGCTTACTTGAGTTCGTGGGGGCCTTCGCTCCTTGGCCGTGTCAGCTTCCCGATCACTGATCGTCTAAAAGGCATTATCCGGCTGGATTATCGGGCGCGGCGCGGCGCGGCCATCGGCTTCGAATCCGAGCTGAAGTACGGGAAGGACAACACGAGTTTCGCGCGGCTGCGCACCTACTTCATTCAGGACCAGAGTCCGCAAATTAACCGGACGTCGATACCACGCGGCGACCTCGGCGAAAGTCGCTACCGGCTCTCCCTGCAAGACCGTACCTACTTTACCGAAGACATCTACGGCATCGTCAATGTCACCAAACTGAGCGACCCGTTCGTTCTTGAAGATTTTTATCAGAGTGATTTTCGCCTCGATCCGCGGCCAGACAACGTGGTCGCGCTGACAAGACTGAATCCGGTCTATTCCTTAACCGCGATCGCGCGCTTTCAGGTGAACACGTTCTTTGAAGCGACGGAGCGGCTGCCTGAAATCGTCCTCGATATTAAGCGGCACCCGCTCTTTGGCGGTCCGATTTTCTATGAAGGCGAGACCGGCTTCGCGAACTTGCGTCGCAATTTTAGTGAGTCGTCGCCCTTTCAAAATTACAACGCATGGCGCTTCGACACATTTCATCAGCTGCTCTATCCGCAGACGTACTTCGGATGGCTGTCAATCGTTCCGCGTGTCGGCTTCCGCGGCACATACTACAGCGAGACACGAGACCTCGGACAAACGATTTTCAGACCGAACAGCAACCCCTTGGTTCCAGATTTCCTGCTCCCAAATCCAACGCTTGCGCATCCGATCGAGTGGGGTGGCGATGTTTTTCGCACTGTGTTGAACGCCGGCGCAGAAGCTTCCTTTAAAGTCTCGCGTGCCTGGGAAAACGTGCAAAGCCGCGCCATGGGCCTCGACGGTTTGCGACATATCGTCCAGCCGTACACCAATTTTTCCTACGTCTCGGACACCGACACTAATCCAGCCGAAATCCTGCAGTTCGATAGCTACCAGCCTTCCACCCAGCTACGGCCAATCGATTTTCCGCAGTTTACGTCGATTGATTCGATTGATCGCTGGACGATCTGGCGTGTTGGCGTGCGCAACCGCTTACAGACGCGGCGTGACGATTCGACAATAAACTGGATGGAAATGGACACTTACTTCGATGTGAATTTCGATAATCCCTACGACAAGACGCCTTACTCGAACCTCTTCAATCGCTTTGCGTTCTCACCTGTGCCATGGATGCGGCTGGACGTCGGCTCGCAAATTCCGCTTTTCGATAAAGGTTTTACTGAAGTAAACACGAGCGTAGCCGTGCAACCGGTGGCGAACATGTCCGTCAGCTTGAGTCACCGCTACTTAAACGACAGCCCGTTCTTCGCAAACAGCAGCGTCTACGTGCTCGGTGGCTATTATCGCGTAAATGATAACTGGGGAGTGGGCGTGTCCGAACAATACGAAGCGACTACTGGCGTACTCGAGCAACAGCGCTACTCCGTTTACCGCGACCTTACGAGTTGGGTCGCATCGTTCGGCGCGCTCATTCGAGACAACGGCGGGCGTAAAGAATACGGAGTCCTTCTCACCTTTACGCTGAAAGCACTGCCGAAATTCGGCTTCGATTTGAATTTCGATCCGGGCGGCGCTGGCGAAAATCCTTAGCTGTGATTCCGCCATCACCGTCGCATTTTCAGCGACTTGCCCGTCCCTTTTCCCTCCGCAGTTGATCACGGCAGGAGGGTTTCACCATGGACATTTCCATTGTCGGCTCCGGCTATGTCGGCCTCGTGACCGGAGCGTGTTTCGCTGACGTCGGCCACACCGTGATCTGCGTCGACAATGACCCACGCAAGGTCGTGTCGTTACGCGCAGGCAAAGTCCCGATTTACGAGCCGGGTCTCGAAGAAGTCATCCACCGAAACGTCTCTGCCCAGCGCCTCCGGTTTACCGGCAGCATCCAGGAGGGGGTGGAAAATTCACAAATCGTCTTCATTGCCGTGCCCACACCGCAACAGCCGGACGGCAGCGTTGACTTGAGTTTTATTGAGAAAGTAGCGCGCGAAATTGCGGCGGTATTGAGTGACTACCGCGTGATTGTCGACAAAAGCACGGTGCCGGTGAAAACGGGCGAGAAAGTCGCGGAGTCGATCAAGCGCTACAACCGCCACGGCGCCGAGTTCGACGTCGTGAGCAACCCTGAGTTCCTGCGCGAAGGCAGCGCCGTCGCCGATCTGATGCATCCGGACCGGATCGTAATCGGCGCCCGGAGTGAGCGTGCGATCGATCTAATGAAAAAGGTTTACGAGCCGTTCATGGCCCCGATCCTTGTTACCGACATCAACAGCGCGGAGCTGATCAAGCACGCTGCGAATTCGTTCCTCGCACTGAAGATCTCTTACATCAACGCCGTTTCGGCGATTTGCGAAGCGAGCGGCGCCGACGTTGAGAAAGTTGCGGACGGCATCGGCATGGATCGCCGAATCGGCAGGAATTTTCTCAACGCGGGAATCGGATACGGCGGCTCCTGTTTCCCGAAAGACATCGCCGCGTTCATAACGATCAGCGAGCAGCTCGGTGTGCCATTCCATTTGCTGAAGGAAGTGCAGCGCATCAACGCTTCCCAAAAGGAACGGTTCCTGAAGAAAATCAGAGACACGCTCTGGGTCTTGCGCGAAAAACGGATCGCGGTCTGGGGTCTCGCATTTAAGCCGGATACCGACGATATTCGTTCTTCCGTCGCGGTCGAGCTCGTCGCGGATATGTTGCGCGAAGGGGCGCATGTGACGGTCTACGACCCGAAGGGGATGGAAAAAGCGCGCGCGGTAAAAGAGATTGCCAACGCGACGTTTGCAAACTCTGCGCTCGAAACGGTAGAAGGCGCGGAAGCGTTGATCATTGCCACTGAGTGGAGCGAATTTGCGAATGTTGATCTCGCGGTCGTAAAGGAGAAGATGAATACGCCGATCGTATTCGATGGTCGTAATCTCTTCGATCCGGAGACGATGGCGAAACTCGGTTTCCAATACCATTCGATTGGACGGGAACGCGTAACACCGCGCTAGCTAGCTCCCGCAGGACCGCGTTATGGCGCAGCGATCCGCGCGTGAGCTCGCTCTTACCGCGCTGAAGCGCTGGCGCACGAGCAGACAATTCGCGGACGAAATTCTGCACAGCGGGCTGCGGCAAAGCGACAGCGTTGCGCGCGACCGCGCGTTTGCCACCGAACTTTTTTACGGCGTCCTGCGCAACCTCACCCTGCTCGATTTCTGGATCGGCATGCTGCGAAACGGGTCGGTCGATGCGCAATCCCGTGACTTGATTCGGCTCGGAATCTACCAGATTTGTTTCCTTCACACGCCAGATCACGCTGCTGTTTTTGAGACCGTTGCGCTCGCGCCCGCACGCGCGCGCGCATTTGTAAACGCGAGTCTACGGAACGCGTTGCGGCGAAAGTCTGAGCTCATTGCTGCCGCGCAGCAGCAACCGCTCGACGTTCGCAAGTCGCACCCGGCGTTCTTGGTTACGCGCTGGAGAAATGAGTTCGGTGACGATGAAGCTACGGCGTTGTGCGACTGGGATAACCAACCGGCGCCGATCTACGCGCGCGTGAATCTGTTAAAGATTTCCGCCGACGAGTTTTGCGAGCGCTATTCCGATTGCGAGCCGCTGCAGACGCATCGCGATTTCGTTCGCCTGACGGGTATTCCGGGCGACGCCCTCGCAAGGGGGCATTGTTACATTCAGGATCCAAGCACCACCATGGCTTGCCAGTTGCTCGGGCCGCGCCCCGGCGACACTACTCTGGACGCCTGCGCTGCGCCGGGTGGCAAAACCGCATTGCTGGCGCAGATGATGGAAAACCGCGGCTGCATTGTGGCGTGTGACCGCGATGCCGCGCGCATGTCAGCGCTGCGTGATAACCTCAACCGGCTAGGCGTCACGAACGCTACTTCGCTTCAGCATGATTGGCAGATTGCCGACTTCGGGCCCGCCACGACGTTCGATCGTATTCTCGTTGATTCTCCCTGCAGCAATACGGGCGTCATGCGGCGCAGAGTGGACGTGCGATGGCGGTTAATGCCGGAAAACTTCCAGAGCATGCAAAACACACAACTCTCGATTCTCCGTTCCGTTATTCCCTTGCTGAACGCCGGCGGAACGCTCGTCTACAGTACGTGCAGTATCGAGGCGGAAGAAAACGGCTCGGTCGTTGAGATACTCATCGGCGAGTTTCCATTTCTAAATCTAACGAAGCAAACACACGTGCTGCCGTTCCGCGATGGGTTCGATGGCGCATTCGCGGCGAGACTTGTCCGCAGTGCCGTCTAGTGCGCGGTTGCATCCGAGGTCACCGATGGAATCGTAAGTGCCGTATGCGCGACCCTCGATTTACCAAACTGGCTAAACTGCTCGTCGAGTATTCGACGCGATTGAAACGTAACGAGAATGTCCTGATCGAGACGTTTGATGTGCCGGACGACATGGTAATTGCACTCGTCCGAGCAGCGCGAAAGGCCGGCGCGATTCCATTTACGCAAGTCCATCGCGCGCAGATAATCCGGGAACTGGCGCTCCACGCGACAGAGCGGCAATTAAATCTCACCGCGAATCACGAGCTCGTGCGGATGAAAAAAATGCACGCCTATATCGCACTACGCGGGAGCAACAACATTACCGAACTTTCGGACGTTTCCGCGGCGCAGATGAAGCTCGTGGCGAAGAAAATGCGGCCGGTCACGGATCAGCGCGTGAAGAAAACTAAATGGGTCGTGCTGCGCTGGCCGAACCCGTCGATGGCACAACTGGCCGGGATGAGCACGGAGGCGTTCGAAGATTTTTATTTTGACGTCTGCACGCTCGATTACCGCAAACTTCAGCCCGGGATGAAGGCGTTGAAAGGGTTGATGGACCGAACCGACCGTGTGGAGATTAAAGGTCCCGGCACCGATCTGCGCTTTAGTATCAAAGGCATCAACTCCGTCATTTGCGGAGGCGATCGCAATATCCCTGATGGCGAAGTCTTCAGTTGCCCGGTGCGCGATTCGGTTGAGGGACACGTGACATTCAACGCGCCGACAATTTACCAAGGGATCGGCTTTGACAACATTCGGCTCGATTTTCGTGACGGAAAAATTGTCGAAGCTTCGAGCAATCAAACTGAGAAGCTCAACAAGATCCTCGATTCCGATCCAGGCGCGCGATACATCGGCGAATTTTCACTAGGCTTTAATCCGTACGTGCTGCATCCGATGCGCGACATTCTCTTCGACGAAAAAATTGCGGGATCGTTTCACTTCACGCCGGGACAGGCATACGAGGAGGCCGATAATGGCAATCGCAGTCAGGTGCACTGGGACATGGTCAACATCCAGCGCCCGGACTACGGCGGTGGCGAAATCTATTTCGACGGCAAATTAATTCGGCGCGATGGCGAGTTCGTGCCGCCGCGGCTACGCTCACTAAACCGCGGCCGATTCGCGAAACGCTAGCGCTCGCGATCTCATCTCTTGCGATCGGTAGCCACGGAATCGCGTACGCAAAAAGAGGGAAGTCACAGCGCCTCCCTGTGTTTTGTGAAATGTAAATTCTAGCGGGGATTACGTCGGCCCCTGCCCTCCACCCTTTGGGATGAGCTGCATCATGCCGATCTCGCCGTTGCCTGCGAGCTGGACATTTGAAATTTCGAACACCGGAGCACCTTCCACCGCCGTTTGGTCGGAACCTGGCAGTTGAACGAGCACGCTCTTCGACGTTGAGTTGAGAACAAGTGATGCAATCTCAAACGAGGGCGAGAATTCCACCGTCGCTATTTCGAATCGAGCGGTCATGTGCACGGAAGCCTGACCTTGTTGCGACGGTGTCAGTTGCACCGCGCCGCTTTCTCCTGAGAGAAGCTGCAGACCGGCGATGTTGAAGGCGGGCGATGCGCTGATACCCGGCTTTTTTTGCTGTGAAGGCGTTAAGCGGATCTGGCCAAGAGAATTGCCGGCTAGCTGGACCGTGGCGATTTCGAAAGTTACCTGAAGATTCATCGCGGGTTGCGGTTGCTGCGATGGCGCAAGACGCATCGTTACAATTTTCGAGGTTGGCTTGAGTTGCAGCGCACCCATCTTGAAACTCGGAGTCAATTGCAGCGACGCGATCTCGAACGACAAGGTAAGCTGCACCGCGGTTTGCATCCCTCCCGCCGCTGCTTTCGGTTGAGGTTGAGGCTGCGGAACGGCACCGGGCGCGGACGGTGGCGGAGCGGTTCGGGTTGCGGGAGCGGCTGCTGGTGGGGTCGGTTGGGGCGTCATAGCTGAGGTGGTTGGCTGCTGAGTGGGGTCCTCGATTGGAATCGTTTCTTGAATAGACGCAGGCTGTGCCGCCGCCGATCGGATCGCGCCGAGCCCCGCGAACGAGGCGGCCGCGGCGAACCCTTGCGCGATGAGTGATGGGCGTTTTTCAGGCTCGATGCTTGCAGTAACCGCCGTCGCCGATTCGGCATCAAAAGCAGGGGTTTTATAGGGAATTGGTTGACCTTGTCCTATCGGTTCTGCATCAGCGATCGACGCTTCGACCGCTACAGGCTCGGACAGGGCTTCGCTGCTTATCGTCGGCGCTTCGACAATTGGATGAACTTCGGACTGAGTCACCGCGGGTTCTGGTTGCATCGAGACTAGCGTGTGTTCATGCGCTCCCGCGTACTCAATCTCCTCCGCCGGCGCGATGAATGCGGGAACTTCGGCAATAGTTTCTGGCGCAGGTTGCACCTCGCCAGCAGCTGACTGTGGATCCGCGAGCCAAGCTTCTTCGATAAACACAGCGGAGTCGGACATTGCACTTAGGGGCGCCGCCTCGGGAATCCCGACAATAGGTTCACCGATACCTTCGTGGAAGACCTGATCTCCGGCGGGGGCAATAAAGGATGGCGACCCGTCACTGATATCATCTGTTGGCGGCGTGGCGATTGCGCTGCCAAACGCGCGCGGCGGCTTACCAAGTGGACTCGCGGCTCGTTTCAGAGAGGGCTCTGATGTTTTCAACTGCAATGAAATCTGGGGCGGTCCACCCACGAAACGAATCGGCACAATAATTTTTTTCTCGTCAGCCAACGCAATCGCATCCGTGAAACGCGGGCCCCTCGCGGGAGCTGCCGATCGATAAATCGGTACGTTCGCCACGCGATGACGACGAACCTCGTGAACGCCCACCCAGGCAATAATGACTAACCCCGCAAGCAGGAGACCACTGAAAAGCAGGCTGCGGACATTCACGAATCGTTCGACCCGCTCGCCAAATGTCGGTTGCGACCATTCACGAACCGCCGCAGGCGCCAGCACCGTCGAAGGTGTGGCGGAAATCGTGGTCTGCGCCATAGCTGGCGAGCCGTCAGATTGCACACTTTGAGCGGATGGCGCGTTGGTAACGACCGTTGACGGCGGTGAAGTAGCGGGCG
>JBDUAZ010000096.1:0-3140 GCA_040004385.1 Chthoniobacterales bacterium
CGCCGAAAATTCGGAGCTTACAAAAACGAATTTGGACGCGTCGGAATCGTAGCCGGCTCACGCGGATTCACCGGCGCTGCGGTGATGTGTGCGATGGGCGCGTTGCGAGGGGGAGCGGGTCTCGTCGAGTTATTTGTCCCCAAGGAAATCTACGACATCGTCGCCACGGCAGCGCCGCCTGAAGCAATGGTGAAGCCGATTCGCTCGCATGATGGGCTTCTCGACGAGCGCGCCATCGACGTCTGGGCGATCGGTCCCGGCATCGGTCAGACCCATTCCGATCATATCTTGAAACTAATTAAGCGCTTTGCAGGACCGTGTGTTCTCGATGCGGATGCGCTGAATATTTTATCGGGAGGACCGGAGATATTGAAAGAGTGCGCTGGACCGCGTTTGCTCACGCCGCACCCTGGTGAAATGAAACGGCTGTTTCCGCGAGCTGCCAAGCTCACGCGTGCCGATGTCGTGAAACGTTTTTGCGCCGAATATCCAGCGACTCTTTTATTAAAAGGCAGCCGTACAATCGTCGGCGAACGCGGCCGCCCGTTGAGCGTCAATACGACCGGCAATCCTGGAATGGCGACTGGAGGAATGGGCGACATTCTCACGGGGATTTGCGCCGCGCTCGTCGCGCAAAAGTTACCGCTCTACGACGCGGCCCGGCTCGGGGCATGGCTCGCCGGTCGCGCGGCGGAGATTGCGATTTTTCGCGGAAACGCCAGCGAGCAAACGCTCCTCCCGACGGACGTTGTCGCCCACCTCGGCTTTGCCTTCCGCGATTTGCAGTCGGGCGACGCTCGTTAGGCCGATTACGCCGACGGGTGCGGATTTTTACCAGCAACCGCGAATGCGCGATGCTACTTTAGCCGGTGCTTTTCGAGCTCGAGTCCAATTACAAGCCGCGCGGCGATCAGGGCCAGGCGATCGCGAAACTGCTGAAGTCGATCGAAGCAGGAAACAGGCATCAGACGCTGCTCGGCGTTACCGGCTCCGGTAAGACGTTCACGATGGCGAATGTGATCCGTGAACTCGACCGGCCAGCCCTGATCATCTCGCACAACAAGACACTCGCCGCGCAGCTTTACTCGGAGTTCAAACAGTTCTTCCCGCGCAACGCGGTCGAGTACTTCGTCAGCTACTTCGATTACTACCAGCCGGAAGCGTACATTCCGCGTTCCGATACCTACATCGAAAAAGATTCATCGATTAATGAGGAGATCGAGCGACTCCGGCTTAGTGCCACCAGTTCGTTGCTCTCGCGGCGCGACACGATCGTGGTCGCGAGCGTCTCCTGCATCTACGGCGTGACATCGCCGGAAGATTATCTGCGTATGCTCCTGACGGTAAAACGCGGCCAGCAAATCACGCGTGAAGCAGTCCTCGGCCGTCTCGTCGACATGCTCTACGAGCGGAACGATATTGCATTTTCACGCGGCAGATTCCGCGTGCGCGGCGACGTGGTTGAGATCTATCCCGCCACGGCCGACGAGGAAGCGATTCGCCTCGAATTCTTCGGTGACGAGATCGACGCGATCACGCGCTTCGATCCTCTTACTGGCCACGCTCACGAGGGTTTGAGCGTCATCACATTTTATCCCGCGAAACAATTCGTCACTCCGGCGGACAAGCTCAACCGTGCGCTTGCATCGATTCGTAACGAGCTCGATCACCGAATCGTAGATCTCGAATCGCAGAGCAGATTGCTAGAAGCGCAACGGCTCAAGATGCGCACGGAATACGATCTCGAGATGCTGCAGGAGATGGGATTCTGCAATGGCATCGAGAATTATTCCCGCCATTTGTCGGGACGAATGCCGGGTTCGAAACCGTTTACGTTGCTCGACTTTTTCCCGAAGGATTACCTGCTCGTCATCGATGAATCGCACGCCACGATTCCGCAGATTGGCGGGATGTATGAAGGCGACAAATCGCGCAAGACGGTGCTGGTGGAATATGGATTTCGATTGCCGAGCGCACTTGATAACCGGCCGCTGAATTTCAAGGAATTCATGGGAATGACGAACCAGATCGCCTACGTCAGCGCGACACCAGCCGAGTTTGAGATCAAGAACAGCGTCGTGGGTAACACTGGATACTTCCCGCACAAGCGCGAGCGGATCGGCCAGGATGAGCCGATCCCGTTCATCATCGCCGGCGGAGGGCCGACCTCCGTGTCGTCCTCAACGCAGTCGGACGCGACGAAGCGCGTCGCTCCGATTTCGAGAACCGACCAGCCGCCGGATGAATTTGATGTGCACACACCCGGGGCCCCACTCGTCGTTGAACAGATCATCCGCCCGACAGGCCTCCTCGATCCGCGCATTACCTTGAAGCCGCTCAAGAACCAGATCGACGAAACGATTGAGCTTTGTCGTCAGCGCGTCGAGAAACAGGAGCGCGTCCTCGTGACAACGTTAACGAAACGCACCGCGGAGGATTTATCGGATTACCTGCGCGATGTCGGCCTGAAAGTTCGCTATTTGCACAGCGACATCGACACGATCGAGCGCGTTGAAATCTTGCGCGGATTGCGCGCGGCGGATTTCGATATTTTAGTCGGGATCAATCTGCTGCGCGAAGGCCTCGATCTTCCGGAAGTATCGCTCGTCTGCATTCTTGACGCGGACAAAGAAGGTTTTCTGCGCAGCCAAACCTCGCTCATCCAGACCGCAGGTCGCGCGGCGAGGCACATCAACGGTGAAGTCGTTCTTTTTGCCGACAGTGTTACGCAAAGCATGCAGGCGCTTATCTCGATCTCCGATTATCGACGGACGAAGCAAACGGAGTACAACGAGAAGCACGGTATTACCCCGCAAACAGTGCGCCGCGCCGTGCAGGAAAGTTTGCACACCATTTTGCGCGGCCGTGAGATTGCGGCCTCAGTTATTCAGGAAAGCGGAGGCGATTTTAATCTGACGGAATTGCTGCGCGAACTCGAAGAGGAGATGCAAACGGCGTCTGCCAATTTGGAATTCGAGCGCGCGGCTCTGTTACGCGATCAAATCATGGAAGTGAAAAGCGGCGCAGGTCTGACTAAAATCGAGCCGAAGCGCAGGCCGGTGAAATACACGCGTAATTCCGGCCGGCGTCGCTCGCGCGTGTAACTGCTCCGTCATGCCGAAAGCAAAAGCTGTCGCGAT
>JBDUAZ010000085.1:0-3117 GCA_040004385.1 Chthoniobacterales bacterium
GCTGCCATGGGAAAGCGACACTTCCACCGGCGGGTGAATCGCGCAACTCTGCCTAGAGCAGCTTCAGCTTCGTCAGATCCTGTGAATCGACAATCCCGACAGGCGAATCGTCGTCGTCAACAACGACAAGATCGTCGATGCGGTGACGCTCGAGCAGGTTCAGAACTTCAACGGCCAACTTATCGCGGTGCACCGTGACGGGATTCAGCGTCATCAAATCCGCCACAAGACGTTCCCCAACTTTCGGATCGGTTTGAAAATGGCGCACGAAATCGCCGTGCGTAAAAATCCCAAGAAGACGGCCGGCGTCATCCGCGACGACGGCTGCGCCAGCGCGCACAGACGTCATGGTTTCCAAAACCGAGCGGATCGGCGCCTCCGGCGCGACGAGCGCGAGCGACTCTCGCGGACGCATGATTTGGTGGACGCGGAGGAGGAGACTGCGGCCGATCATTCCCGCCGGATGGAAGCGCGCGAAATCCTCTTTTTGAAATCCACGCGCCTCGAGCAAAACCATCGCAAGCGCGTCGCCGAGCGCGAGCATTGCGGTCGTGCTCGAAGTCGGCGCCAAATTTAAGGGGCAGGCTTCCTGTTCGACATTGACGTCGAGAAAGACCTCGCAATTTCGAGCGAGTGTCGAATTTGCATCGCCGCAGACGGCGATGATTTTCACCTGGAAGCGTGCGATCGCAGGCAGTATCCGCAGCAGCTCATCCGTCTCGCCGCTCCCGCTCAGCGCGAGAACGACGTCGCCGTCCGCCACCATTCCGAGGTCGCCGTGAAGTGCGTTTAACGAATCAAGAACGACTGCTGGCGAACCGGTGCTGGTCAATGTCGCCGCGATTTTCGCGCCGATGTGCCCCGATTTTCCAACGCCGAGAACGACAACTTTACCGCGCGCTTCGACGGCTTCTTTTATGAGGGTGACGCTGCGTGCAAACTCTTCCCCGAGCCTGTCGCGCAGGCGCTGGACCTCGAAAATTTCGATGTCGAGCACACGTCTAGCCTTTTCAAGATAATCCATCCCTGCATAATTGTGCGCTGAGGCGTCGGAGGGAGCAAGGTTTTGCATCGCGCTTACGCCGTTAGGTCAACGCATATGAAAAAATCTCTCTTCATTGGTTTCGCGTTCGTCGCGATCAGCTTGGGCACCGCGTTTGGAGAAACTTTTAGAGCGCGTGTCGATACTACGCGCGAACAACCGGCGCGACGTCCGCCCGCTCCGATCTACGCGCGCCCGGTTGCCGGCGCTATTCCCCGAGCTGTTCGAGGCGGCAATCCTCTGCAGATGTTCAATCCGCGCGCGCCGCAGAAATATCGCGGCTCACCCGACGACACCGTGACCTACGATCAGAACAATCCATCACATATTACCGGGATTATTCTGTTTGGGATTCGGTGGTAGGCGGCACAACCCTGCCGAAATTGGCCAGGGTATTGATGTTTTTTTCCGCATCACGCCCTTCGCCGATGGACGAGCAGATAAGTGAACCCATTAGTTGAACGGCCGGTCGTCGCTTCCTACTGCGCGACATTTCTGAAGCCGGAGATGCTGCACATCTACCGGCAGATCACCGCCCTCGAGCGGGTGCGGCCGATTGTCATCGCGCGAAAACGCGAGGAGACGGAGCGCTTTCCTTTTGATGACGTCATTGTCACTGGAAAACCGCGGACGCATTTTCTGCGGCGGATTTGGTTCAAGCAGCTTCGCAAGCAGCCGTGGCAGATCTCAAGGCGCGAGACCAACTCTCTGGTTCGGATCCTCGAAACTGCCGAGGCGAGGCTGCTTCACATTTATTTCGGTCACATTGCCGTGCATCTTCTGCCGCTGATGCGCGTCTGGCCGCGTCCGGTTGTCGTTTCGTTTCATGGCGCGGACGTGATGGTGGACCTCGAAAAACCGGCGTATCGCCGCGCCACGAGAGAAATGGTGGGACTGTCGCGGCTGGTTCTCGTTCGCTCCGACTCGTTAGGCCGCGCCCTCGCCGATATTGGCTGCGCGCCGGACAAACTGCGCCTGCAGCGCACTGGAATTCCGGTGGAGGACATTCCGTTTCAACCACGCGACTGGCCGGGCGACGGTGCCTGGAAGTTTGTGCAGGCCTGCCGGCTCATCGAGAAAAAAGGACTGCAGGTGAGCCTCCGTGCCTTTGCGAAATTCGCAGAGCGCCATCCGAATTCGACATTCACGATTGCCGGCGAAGGTCCTCTCCACGAGCAACTGCGAGCCCACGCTCGCGAACTTGGTGTCGACGGCAGGGTAGATTTTGCCGGTTTTGTTTCCCAGAATGAATTGCGCCAGTTGTTTTATCGCTCGCACATTTTCCTGCATCCAAGCGAGACGGCAGCGGATGGAAATCAGGAGGGTATCCCGAACTCGATGCTCGAGGCGATGGCGAGTGGGCTTCCGGTATTCGCGACGGCGCACGGCGGAATCCCGGAAGCAATCACCCATCAAGAAAGTGGAATTCTCGTGGCGGAAGGCGACGCCGAAGAACTGGCGCGCGAGCTAGTGGATATGGTCGCGCGACCTGACGAGCTGGCTCGCATTGCGCGAAACGGCGCCAGCGTGGTGGCCGATAAGTTCGAGCGCAGAATACAGGCGAGACAGCTCGAAGAGTTTTATTTCGAAGCCATGACGTCTGCGGAATCGAGATCGTAGGGCAAGCGCTCCCGCTTGCCGCGCCCATCGATCGACAGGCAGGAATTCCTGCCCTATAACGCCGCGAAGAATCCTCGAAGCTGTCCCGCAACAGTCGCAAAGCAAAGCTGCTCCGCCGCACTGTTGTTCAATTCCAAGGCCTGATCGTAAGCCGCGCCATCGGTCAATAATTCCCGTGCCGTTGCGCTGATCTCCCCGATCGAACGCTTAAAACCGGAAGAGCCCGGAAATGCGAGTCGATCGATCGCACCATTGCCGCCGACGCACGGGACGCGACACAAGAGTGCGTCGCCGGCGACCTGACCCGGAACAAAACTCGTGTCGAGTTGCAGGACGATCTTATGTCGCGCAATTTCACCCAGGTAATCGACGTAGGCGATTTTTCGATCCAAAACGCGCAGCTTGCCGTCCGCAAATCCAAGCGCGGCCAGCCTGCGTGCGCCCTTCCGGCCGTC
>JBDUAZ010000111.1:0-10486 GCA_040004385.1 Chthoniobacterales bacterium
ACGGATGATTGGGACGTCCAAGCATTCACGCTACGAGAGCGGGCGCGGCTGCGTCGTCGCGGCGTTTGATTTCTTCCATGACGTCTTCGGCGATAACCTGCAGCAGGCGTTTTTCGTGCTCGGACATGCGGCGCGGTCGCGTATCGAGGATGCAGAGTGAGCCGAGGGGCAAACCCTTACTTTGAAGCGGAACGCCTGCATAAAAACGCAACCCGCGCTCTCGCAGGAATGGATTATTCGCAAATCTCCTATCGCGCGAAAGGTCTTCGACGACGAGCACCTCGTTGTTCGCGATGACGTGCCCGCAGATGGAAACTTTGCGCGCAGTCCGTGGCATCTCCGCGAGGTCGGCCGGAAGTCCCACGTGTGATTTAAACCATTGATGCTCGCGGTCGATGAAGGTGATCAGCGCGATCGGCACATCAAAAATCCGGGCCATCTTTTTCGTGATGCGATCGAAAACTTCGTCGCGCGCGCCATCCGCGAGATGCAAACGGTCGAGTTCCGCGAGGCGCGCCTCCTCGTTTTCGGGGAGGGCGCCGGGGATCATGTCGTCTGCGATCGAAACGGAAAACTTGGCGAACTGCACCACTGCTTCCGCGAGCGAGAGCACAACTTCATCCGCGCCGGAAGCGCGTAGCCGTTCCCCGGCGGCGGCCATGTTCTCCGTCGCCCCCCAGATTCCGACCACGATCTTCACGTGCGGCAAACGAGCGCGCAATTTCGCACTGAGATACCGCGCGTGGATCAACGTCGAAGGCGCGACCACCGAGACGCAAATCGCTTCGGAATCCGAGTTCGCCGCCACTTCGACGAGCTCGGCGCTGCTTAATGTGGACGAGGCGTTCTCAGCATCGAAACCCTGCTGGCGAAGCAACTGCACAAGCATCGATCCCGCCAGCTCATCGCGAAAAGCCCGCGCCGGCACGCAAAAAACGCGGCAGACAGGAGCGGAAAGGGGCGCCGGAGAATGCTCCGCCACCGCCTTGTCGGCTTCCAACTGCGACTTCGGCGGCGGAACCGCACCGAAATCCTCGATCATATCCTGGACTTGATGGTGAATCGTCGAACGTTGCTCAGCATCCAGCTCGTCGCGCTGCGCGTCCATTTCTGCGAGCGTGATTGAAGGGATGAGGACGGAATCGTAGAGCGCCGTGAGTGAGTTCGCTTTCACGTGCGCCTCCGCCAGCTCGTTCGCTTCATCGAGCCCCATAGCGAGAAGCCGGTGGTAATATTCCTCGTGCGGGGCCAGAGCCTGCTCCTCGCTTAGAAGCACGCTCAAAAACTGCAACTTCGGCACGTGCCGTCCCATCACAGCAAGGCAAACAGTCAATGGTGTCGCGAGAACAAGTCCGATCGGTCCCCAGAGCCAGGTCCAGAAAACCGCTGCGACGATTAACGCGATCGACGACACGCCGGTGCTCGATCCGTAGAGCCACGGCTCAAGGGCATTGGCATTGATTAACTCGAGCACGATGAAGAGGCCAAGTGTCAAAAGCGGGGTGAGCCAACTCGTCGAAACCGCAAAGGCCAGAAGTACCGGCACTGCGGCCGCGATCCACGCTCCCACGTACGGAATGAATCGCATGATGGCCGCAAACGCTCCCCAGAGCGCCGCATTCGGGACACCGATGAAGTAGAGCCCGAGCGCGATACAGGCCCCGAAACTAACGTTCACGAGAAACTGCATCGTCAGGTAACGAGCGACCCTGCTCCCGGCGTCGTCCATCGCTCGCGTCGTCGCGCTGATTCGACCCTGCCCGATCAGGCGGATCATTCGACCGCGCAGATCTTCTCGCTTCAGGAGCATGAAGATAACGAGCAGTAAAACCAGCCCCGCGGTGCCGAGCGGTCCGAGTAATCCGGTCGCGGCAGTTTGCAGAATTTGCGGAAGAGGACTTCGCGAATCAACAATCCGCACTGGCACCGGTTGCTGCACGTCGGTCCCGTTGCGCGCCGGCGCGACGTTCGCGTCGCTTTTCGGAAGCGGTTCGGTCGAATTCGCCGGCGGCTCGATCGAGTCCGGCATTTGCTTCCGCAGCTCGGAAAGACTGTGCGCAAAACGGCCGAATGCGCCGCCCGTGGGAAGCCGGATCGCGCGCAGCTTGTTGTCGATATTACTCTGGTAAGCTGGAAGTTTCGCGGCGAGATCGATCACCTGCCGCGTTAACAACCAGCCCGCTCCGCCGATGAGGCTGAAGAGCATCAGTACCACGAGCAAAACCGCCGCTATCCGTCCAATCCAGCGTTCAATCCAGCCGACCAGCGGTGCGAGCAGGAAGGTCAACATCGCTGCGAGCGCGAGCGGAATCAGCAGTTCCCGCCCGACGTAGAGAACGCTGACGACAAACGCCGTCAGCAATACCGTCCAGATCCCCACGAGCGCTGCGGCGGAAGCATTCTTCGTCGCTCGCATGCGATCACATCCATCGCCTGGCCCGCGCCGTCCAGTAATTTTCTGGCGCGCCTCAAGCCATCGAGGCCACGAATGTGCCGCGGAAAGCTGCGGCGAGCTTTCCGTCTTCTTCGACCGTGACCGATAACCTGAGACGCGCCTTACCATTGGCGGCGAAGGCCGACTGGAATTGGCGCAATTCCTTTTTGTTCGGGTGCGCGCAAATCGCGCGGATCGTTTCGCGCACCGGCCGGAGAAAACGGATCGTACTCTCGCTGACGACGACGTGTAACGCTTTATCCCCGCGCAATTCGAGCCAAAGACATCCATAGGCAGCGAGCGTGGCGAGCGCGTTGATGCTTCCGCCAAATCCCGTCCGAAGATGATTGTGATTTAGCGCGACCGGCGCTTCCGCTACGAATTGCCCGCGTTCGTCGGTGGCGACGCGCAGACCCATTGCGCGTGTGATCGGAATCTGCGTCCGAAGAAAATCTTCAGCTGCGCGCGCTTCTGCCAGGTCCACCCAATGAGGTTCGCCTCTTTTTTGAGGCCTGCCGAATGAATTTGGGTGAACGACAGTCCTCTGGTCGAGGGTGCCGCGCTCCGCAACGGTTCACGTCTATGTCCTGATCTCGCAGCGCGGGGCCGAAACTAGTGCGCTGCCGATTCCCTCAGAAGTGATTCAAGCTCGCTTTTCCAGAGCGCCGCTATTGTGTGGCTGCCATGCCCGCGAGTTTTGTCGCTAAATGGGATGATAACTGCACGGCCGTTTTTTACGCGCTTAATTTCGCGATCGAGAATGCCGATCTCGGGTGGGTTGATCAAGTCATCGGCTGAATTCACCGCCACGAGCGGAGCCTGAATCTTCTCCAAACCAGGAGCAGGATCATAATCGCGCGAAGCCTCTAGTGCGTAGAGCATGTCGTTCGCGTCCCCCGTCTTAATATAATCAGCGACAAACTTGTCGAGTGCGTCGTCGGCCTTCGCCAGTGAGGGCGCTTCCGAGTGCCGCAACACCGGATTACTGCTCATCAACCAAAGCATTTGAGCGCCGGTGCGAAGACTTTGCGGCTCCGTGCTGTAATCACCGCCGCGCCAGCCTGGATCATTGCGGATCGCGTCAATCACCGTCCGTCGCCAGGCGCGATTGCGACCGGCGATTTGCGCAGGCACACTGGCCAGCGGCATCAACGCATCCATGAAGTCCGCGTGCGTCTCCCCCCAGAGCCACGTGTGCATTCCGCCCATCGATGTGCCCATCACGAGGCGCGCGTGATTCACGCCGAGACCGTCGGTGAGCAAGCGGAACTGCGCTTCCACCATGTCCGCGTAGGCATAACGGGGAAACTTCGCGTGCATGCCATCGCTCGGTTTGCTCGATTTGCCGTGGCCAATTCCATCCGGCAACACTATGAAAAATCTCGTCGCATCGAGAGGCTGATTTGGGCCGAATAGTTCACCGGCGAATTCTGGCCGGATGAATTGCGCGCCGCTCCCAGTCGTCCCGTGTGTGATCAAGATCGCGTTTCCGACGACCCCTTTCTCATCCTTCACGGGCGTTCCAATCGTCCGGTAATGGATGCGCAATTCGGGCAGCGTTTCGCCGCTTGTGAATTTGAAATCGCGCAGGACAAAATCTCCCTCCGTGGGAACCGGGTAATCTGACGCGCGCACGGTTGCGACGCCCAGTAATGCAATTAAAAACGACCGCCGAAACATGCGCGCCATATTAGATTTCCTCGATAGCTTCGATTGGCGCTGCGCCCTCCTCCGATTGCGCTGTCATTGCCTTCGTCGCCGCAGGAATTTTCGCAGCTAGCCTCCGGAATTCAATCCTATGAGATAAAGTTTTCGCACGATCCCGTGCCTCGGCGATAGTCGCCCACTACCATGTCCCACCGCATCGCTGACCTCGCCGAACGCTATCGCTTCGATGGCCGCAAAAAGTTTCGACTGAAAGACCACAACCCGGGTGACACCGGCGGCCTTGATTCAAAAGAAAACGCCAATGATCGCCTTGCAGAAGGAGTGACCGCGTTGTGCGAATTGCAGGAAAGGCTTTTCGCGCAGAGCGAGTGGTCCGTTCTGCTGATCTTCCAGGCGATGGATGCGGCCGGCAAGGACGCGACCATCAAACACGTGCTCTCCGGCGTGAATCCGCAGGGCTGTTCCGTCAGTTCATTCAAGGCACCGAGCAAAGAAGAATTAGCGCACGACTTTCTCTGGCGCGGCTCAGGCGCGCTGCCTGAGCGCGGACGTATTGGGATTTTCAATCGCAGTTACTACGAAGAAGTGCTGATCGTGCGGGTGCATCCGGAATATCTCGATAACCAGAAACTACCGCGGAAACTCGTGACGAAGAAGATTTGGAAAGAGCGCTTTCAAAGCATTAACGATTTCGAGCGGCATCTGAGCCGCAACGGCACGCTGATCCTGAAGTTTTTCCTGCACGTCTCCGTCGAAGAGCAGCGAAAACGGCTTTTGGAGCGGCTTGATGAGAAGGAGAAGCATTTTAAATTCGAGCCGAACGACCTGAAGGAGCGCAAGCTTTGGGATCGTTACATGGATGCGTATCAGGGAATGGTGCGGCAGACCGCGACGAAATACGCGCCGTGGTACGTGGTGCCGGCCGATCACAAATGGTTTACGCGCCTTGTCGTCTCGAGCATCATCATCGACAGAATGCGAGCGCTTCGTCTGCATTATCCTCCGCTGACCGCGGAGGATAAAAAAGCTGTCGCAGCCGCCCGCCTCGAACTCTCGCCGGGGAGCTGATGGTTATTCCGTGCGGAGCGCCGCCATCGGACTGACGCGAGTTGCGCGACGCGCCGGCACAAAACAGGCGAGCAGCGAGGCGATACCGAGTAGCACACTTGCAACGCCGAGCGAGATCGGATCGGCCGGACTGACGTTAAAAAGCATTTCTGCGAGCGCGCGGCCTGCGCCGAGTGACAGCAGTAATCCAATCGCGAGCGCGAATGCGGTCTGCAATGCGCCCTGCCGCATGACGAGCCGGAAAACGTCGCTGCGTTTCGCGCCGAGCGCCATGCGGATACCGATCTCGCGCGTCCGGCGCGCAACGGCGTAGGACTTCACGCCGTAAACTCCGACTACCGCGAGGAGTAAGGCGATCGATCCAAATACGCCAAACAAGACCGCGCCGATGCGCACGATGAAGAGACCGATGTTTTTTTCGACCATGTCCGAAAACGGCACCATCCGCAGGACCGGTAGCCCCGGATCCACATTGCGCAACGTCTGACGCAATGTGCTAATCATCGCGGTGGTCGTAGCGCGGCTCGGATTCGTCAGGCGGACATGAAGAAAAACCGCGCCGGTGTAGGCTTGCGCGAAAGGCACGAAGATTCGCTTCGGTAAATTGATCGCAAGCACCTCGTGTCGATGGGCGCTCACGATGCCCACGATCTCGAGCTCGGCGGGCGAGCCATCACTCGGCGCCTGCGTGTAGCGGATTCGCTCTCCGAGCGCGTTACCATTCGGGAAAAGTTTTTTGGCCATCGTCTCGTCGATGATCGCGACGCGTGGCGACTCCTTGTTTTCGCATTCCGTTGCGGTGAAGTCGCGACCGCGCAGCAAGTGGACGCCGATGGTATCGAAATAACCGGGCGTGACTGAGGCGAAGAGGCCGTTTGTGCTCGGGTCCGGTGCATTCGGATCGGTCTTCGCCGCGACCGCCTCCGTGGCTGGCAGGACGCGCCGAGCGTTCGTAAAATTGCCGTAAGGCACCATCGTCGCGAGCGCGGCGCCGCTCACGCCGGGAAGCTCGCGCGCACGCTGCGCGACTGCGAACATCGTCCGCTTCGCCGCGATCTCATCGGTGTTGCCAAGCGTGAAATCCAATTCCGTGATGACGACGCCGGCCGGCTTGAAACCAAGATCGAGACCGCCGGCTTTGAGCGCGCCGCGCGCGAATAATCCCGCACTGAAAAGGAGCATGAGTGAGAGCGCGATCTGCGCCATCACGAGCAGATGTCGCGGCGCGAAAAAGCGGTTCAAACGCCCGGGATGCGCGGGTTCGCCCGTCTGCTGCTTGAGATCGTTCACTAGGTCGGCGCGCGTCGCTTTTGCTGCGGGGCCGAGGCTGAAAAGCAATGTCGCGACAAGACAGAAGAGGAACGTGACTCCGAGGACGACGGCATCGGGTCGGAGATTTACGACAAGCGAAAAATTCATCGAACTGAAGATGGTGGCTAGTGAACGCACGAGAAGGTTGTTGCTCCAGAGACTCAC
Organism: Chthoniobacterales bacterium; assembly: GCA_040004385.1. Classification (GTDB taxonomy): domain Bacteria; phylum Verrucomicrobiota; class Verrucomicrobiia; order Chthoniobacterales; family UBA10450; genus JBDUAZ01. Next base: position 6,647 of record JBDUAZ010000111.1, read on the forward strand.
GATCAATCCGAGCACTCCACCCACGAGCGCGAGCAACAGGCCTTCGCAGAGCAACTGCCGGATGATGCGCCAGCGGGTCGCGCCAAGTGCGAGGCGCACCGCGATTTCTTTTGCGCGCGCGGTGCCGCGGGCGAGTAGCATGTTTGCGAGATTAAGGCTCGCGATCAGCAAGACTGCTCCCGCCATCGCCATCAGGAGCACGCCCATGAGCCCGGTCGCGTTGTCCGTTTCGGGCGTGGTGCTGATGCTGAAGCGCGAGGGCGCCTGGATCTGCAGCTCGCGCGTGCCGGCGGAATCCGGTGGTTGAAGCGCAGTAAGCCGTTGTGCAAGCACGCCGAGACGCGGTTTGGCGGATTCAATCGTCAGGCCGGGTCGCAGACGCGCGACAACGTTGAGCGTATAGTTTTTCGGTTGCGCAAGATCAGTGAGGTTCGAGGAGTCACTGAAAGCCGAGCTCAGCTGCGAGTAGACACCCAGGGGGAGCCAGATGTCCGGGGCGACGAGCGCGTTCAATCCGTTGAACTCCTTCGGCGTGATCCCAATGACGGTGAAGACTTGTTTGTTCACGTGTAACTCGGTGCCGACGAAATCGGGACGTCCGCCCATCCGCTTCCAGAATTCGTAACCGGCGACGACGACGCGAGTGTTTGCGTTCGGCCGGCATTCATCGGCATTGGGAAAGCGCCCCATTGCCGGCTGCACGCCCATGAGCGTGAAAAAGTTTTCCGAAACCAGAAATGCGAAGCTGCGACGCACGCCCTCATCGCGTCCGATCCCGGCAAGCGCGAATTGCATTGCGGCCACGTCCGAAAAAACTTCATGGCCATCACGCAAGGCGCGGAATTCGTCGTATGAAAACTGCCGATAATCGCGGTTAGCTTCCTTTCGCGCGGTGAAGACGTTAACGACTTCCTCAGGCTTGAGCGGGACGAGCGGCTTAAGGATCAGGCCGTTGACGAGGGCGAACATGGCGGAGTTCACGCCGATCGCGAGCGCAAGCGTGAGGACGGCAATGGCCGTAAAGCCCGGGCTTTTAACGAGCTGCCGGAAAGCGAATCTCAAATCGTGAATCATAGAAGAGGTCTTTCACTGAGATGCAGATTTGCTGCGATTTGGATTCAATAATCTGGTTTACCTCCCGAATCACGAACCGCTAAGCATCAGCACGCGCGGCTTCCGAGAGGGCGAGGTTGAGCGTTGTGGAAGAGGCGCCGCTCCTTTAGATTCGGCATCTCGTGAACGCCCGTATTCTTCTCGCTGCCTGTCTCATCAGCACGGTTTCGAGTGCTGTTTGCTTTGGCGAAACCGAAAACATGCCGGCGGCGGATTCGGGTTCACTCGATTTCAAGCCATGGGGCCTCATCGCCATTCAAGACGGAGGCCGGCGCAAACCAATCGACACTTTCGCGCGCGAAACGCTGATAAAGATCACCGGCCGCTCGAGTTATCAAACCGGCGGCAAGACGTGGAACGCGAACGATTTCCTCCTCTCGGGGTTGTTCGAGACGCACAATTGGAAAGAGGAACCGATGGTCCTCATTTCGCTGGGGCAGGTGATCGAGAAGCTCGGACTCGACAAAGCACAACGCCGTTTTTCTTTCTCGAAATTGGCGGCGCTGCCGGAGTTGAACCGGCTCGCCGGCGAAGCGCACGCGCTGCGCAAGGCGGAGAAGCCACTCAACCGTTTGCAACAAGAAGTGATGAGCGTAAGCGAACGCCTCGCGCTTTTCGCGCACGTCATGGATGGCAGCGTTTTCCTGCTCGTGCCCGCGCCGGAGAAAGTCACAGATGCGTGGATCGTGCCACCGGATTTCGGTCGCTATTATAACGAGGCGCAGTTCGGCCCGGTCCAGACGCAACTGCAAACGCTCGCCACCGCCTACGCGAAGGGCGACGGATTTTCGTTCGCGCGCGCGGCAAACCAATTGCGGGATGGATTGCGTGCGTTGAGTCCGAAGATTTATCCGACCGAAACGGAGGTGCGGCGGGAGTATTTTTATAATCACTTCGACGGCTTCTATCGGGCGGCGTGGTGTTACGGCCTTGCCTTGGTTCTACTGGCAATTGCATACACGCGCGCAAGACCCCGCGTACTGACACACGCCGGCCTCGGTCTGGCGATCGCGGGCCTGCTCTTTCACGCCACCGGAATTACGCTTCGCTGCCTGATCGCCGGCCGGCCGCCTGTCACGAACATGTACGAATCGATCATCTGGGTATCGTTCGCGGTTTCGTTTTTCGGCATGATTTTTTTCCTTCGCTACCGCACGCTGATTTACCTGTTAGCGGCATTGCCGGTTTCCTTAATCGCACTGCTGCTGGTGCATCAAATGCCGATCGCCATGCCGGCGAGCATTGATCCGCTTGTTCCCGTGCTACGGGACAATTTCTGGCTCACCATCCACGTCCTCACGATCACCTTAAGCTACGCGGCGTTCGCCCTCGCGATGGGGTTTGGCCACATCCTGCTCTATCGATACGCGCGAAATCCGATCGGAGCGCGCGCCGATCAGCCGATGCATTTCTGGCTCTACCGCGTACTTCAACTTGGTGTCTTATTGCTCGCGGCCGGAACAATTCTCGGCGGCGTTTGGGCAAATTATTCCTGGGGCCGGTTCTGGGGCTGGGATCCGAAGGAGACGTGGGCGCTCATCGCGCTTCTTTGCTACATCCTTACCTTGCATGGGCGTCTCGCAGGCTGGTGGACGCAGTTTGGTCTGGTCGTCGCGAGCGTCGTCTGTTTTCTCGCGGTTTTGATGGCGTGGTACGGCGTAAATTTTGTCCTTGGGAAAGGCTTGCACAGCTACGGCTTCGGCATCGGCGGCGAAACCTATGTCGCGACCTTTGTGATCGCGGATTTACTTTTCGTCGGCTTCGCGATCTGGCGATATCGGAGCACTAAACAACGAGTGAACAGCATACGCGGCGCGGCAACAGAACACGCGACTGTTTGAGGAAGGCAACGCCCAGATCGAGCGTCGGCCGCGATTACATTAAAGGAGGAAATGTCATGGCGAAATGCGATTGCTGCGGAAACGATTACGACAAGAGTTTCGAGGTGCGATATGAAGGGCAAACGCACACCTTCGATTCATTCGAATGCGCGATTCATCAGCTCGCGCCGAGCTGCCCACACTGCCAGTGCAAAATTATCGGGCACGGCGTGGAAGGCGGTGGCAAAATCTTTTGCTGCGCGCATTGCGCCAAGGAAGCTGGCGTTGCAAATCTGAAGGATCGCGCCTAAGGGCGCGACTTATTGCGATGGAAGCCGTTCTTCCATCGCCTCGCAGAGAACGTGCAACAGGAATTTGTGCGCTTCCTGAATGCGCGCAGTCGATTCGCCTCGCACAATCAGTTCCACTTCCGCGGCGCCTTTTGTAAACCCGCCGTCGCGGCCAAGAAATACGATTGTCCGCAGGTCGCGCGCCTTCGCTTCTTCCAGGGCGCGCTGAACGTTTCGCGAATTTCCACTGGTCGTCAGGCCAATCAGCACATCATCGGCTTCTCCGAACGCCGCTACCTGTCGCGCAAAAATTTCGTCAAACCCGTAATCGTTCGCCGCTGCGCTGAGGAGTCCGCCATCGCTGGTCAGACAGAGCGCTGGATAGCCGCGACGATCAGCCGCAAACCGGACGACGAATTCCGTCGCGAAATGCGCGGCATCCGCCGCACTTCCGCCGTTACCACAGACCAGCACTTTGTGACCGGAAGTGAAGCACGCCTCAAGGATGTCTGCGGCGCGTCGGAGTTGCTGGTCGATTTCGCCGAGGGCTCGGAGTGTTTCAACCGATTCGCCAATCGCGTGTTGAAGGATGCTCGAGAGATCACGCATAGGACGCG
>JBDUAZ010000163.1:0-10479 GCA_040004385.1 Chthoniobacterales bacterium
TGTGATCTTGTTGACGCCTGGCTCGGCCAGGTAAATCACTTTTTTCGGCGATCGCTTGCCGCTAGTATGGATGAATAGTCTGCAAGACAATTCAGGGCCTTAAGTTCTTCGTAGGAGACGCAAAACGGAGATCGGATTCGTTAGCCCGCTAAAAATGTGCTCGCTCTTGGTTCGCTTGTGAAGAGCATCTGAGATCACGATGAAATCACATCAATTCCTGGCGAAAACGTTTGTCCTTCCACGCAAGGTGCTCCTGGCGGGCGCGGGCGCGATTGCCTGCCTTTCGATCATCATGGATGCGCAACAACCGTCGATCGAACAGAAACCAGACATTTCAAATAAAGCTTTGATCACAAAAGAGACGCCTGCCGTAAGGAAACCCAACCACGCGAAAGCCAGCGAAACCAAGGCAGTGAAGCAGTACACGATCGAGCAGTTCATGAATACGACGCGCTTCGGGGGAAGCGCGTTTTCGCAGGATGAACAGTCAATTCTGTTCCACAGCAACAAGAGCGGGATTTTTAACGTTTACAGCGCGCCAATCTCAGGCGGTCAACCGAAGCAGCTTACCAATTCAACAAAAGAGAGCACCTACATCATCTCGGCGTTTCCGGAGGACGCGCGGTTTCTCTACACTTACGACAAAGGCGGCAACGAAAATTCGCACTTATACCTGCGCGAGCTGGATGGCACGGAACGCGACCTGACGCCGGGCGAGAAGACGAAGGCGAACTTTCTCCGCTGGAGCCAGGACCGAAGGTCGTTCTTCTTCTCGAGCAATGCGCGCGACCCAAAGTTCTTCGACATCTTTGAGATGAACGTGGCCGATTTAAATCCCGCACTTATCTACAAGGACGAGACGGGCTTCAACTTCAGCGACATCTCGAACGACAAGCGCTTCATCGCGTTTGGCAAGCCGGGCAAAACGACGGCTGATTCAGACGTCTATCTTTACAACGCCGAATCAAAAGAGATGAAGAATCTTACGCCGCACGAAGGTGAGGTAAATAATGATCCGCAGACGTTCGATGTCGGCTCAAAATATCTTTACTACTTGACCGACGAAGGGGGTGAGTTCGCGTATGTCGCTCGCTACGAGCTTAGCGGCGGGAAGCGCGACGTAGTGGAGAAAGCGCCATGGGATGTCTCGACCTTCTACTTCTCACGGAACGGCAAGTATCGCGTCATCGCGACGAACGAAGATGCACGAACCAAGATCAAGGTCATCGAAGCCGCAACGGAGACGCCCGTGGAGTTACCGGCCTTACCCGCTGGCGACATTACTGGTGTGAATATTTCCGATAGCGAGAAGTTGATGTCGTTTTACCACAACGGCTCGCGCTCGCCGAATAACCTGTTTGTCTTCGAGTTTGCGTCAAAGAAGGTAACGAAATTGACCGACTCGTTGAACGCGGAGATCAACCCAGCCGATCTCGTGGACGGACGCGTGGTGCGATACAAATCTTTCGATGGGATGGAAATTCCCGCCAACCTCTATCAGCCGCATGGCGCGGCGACAGAAAATAAGGTTCCGGCGATGGTTCTCGTGCATGGCGGCCCGGGCGGTCAAGGGCGGTTGACTTACAGCGCGCTCACGCAATTTCTGGTCAACCACGGCTACTGCGTGCTCGATGTGAACAACCGCGGATCGAGTGGCTACGGGAAAACATTTTTTACCGCCGATGACCGAAAGCACGGACGGGAGCCGTTGTGGGATTGCGTAGAAGCGAAGAAGTATCTCGCCTCGTTAGGTTACGTTGACGCAAACAAGATCGGCATCATGGGAGGTTCTTACGGCGGTTACATGGTGCTCGCCGCGCTCACTTTTAAGCCGGAGGAATTCGCGGCCGGAGTCGATATCTTCGGCGTCTCAAACTGGGTGCGCACTTTACAAAGCATCCCGCCATATTGGGAATCGCAGCGGAAGGCGCTCTATGCGGAGATAGGTGATCCGAACACGCAACTCGACATGCTGCGCGAAATATCGCCGCTTTTCCACGCGGACAAGATCACAAAGCCACTCATAGTCTTGCAGGGGAAGAATGATCCGCGCGTGATCAAGCCGGAGTCGGATGAAATCGTCGAAGCGATCAAGAAGAAGGGCGGCGTGGTCGAGTATGTCGTGTTCGACAACGAAGGGCATGGCTTCACGAAGAAGGAAAACGAGATCCGCGCCTACAAAGGTATCCTCGATTTTCTCGACAAGCATCTGAAGGCAGTCGCCGCGCACTAGACGAAGGCAAACGCATCGCTGTGCGACTATGGACGGTTCATCCGCGTTATCTGGATGCGAAGGGACTTGTCGCGTTATGGCGCGAAGGTTTACTGGCGCAGAAGGTTCTAGCAGGGAAGACGCGCGGTTACACAAAGCATCCGCAGCTGCGCCGATTTCAATCACACACGAGGCCGCTGGAGGTCATCGGGGCATATCTCGCGCACGTCTCTGACGAAGCTGAACGGCGCGGCTACTCGTTCGACCGTACTCGGATTGTTACGGCGGAATTTCGTGGTCGAATGAAAGAGACGCGCGGCCAATTGCTCTTCGAGTGGCAGCATCTGAAGACGAAACTAAGGCTACGCGCCGCGAGGCATTGCCTGGATCTCGACGCTATCGATTGTCCGGAAGCGCACCCAATATTCCGCATTGTGCCGGGAGACGTCCGGGAATGGGAGAACAGAGGCGCGCGATCAAAAACAAGGGCGGAATAAGCGACCCGCTTAATCCGCGTTGTCATCCGTCTCGACGGGTGGAGCAGGGGAGTCGTGCTTGTGGCGCGGCGTATGCGCCGACGACCGCGGCTTTGGTGTTGCATGAAGAGCAGCCGTTTGCTCAGGGCGCGGGTGAGCATCGCGATAATGCTTGGTTGCGATTCCAAGAACGAAAGCGAGAAGGACAAAGCAGAGCGTCTTCCTTTCCTCCGGCGTCAGGACAAGACGCGGGCGACGAACCGGTGTAGCGGACTTAATCACTCGCGACGCGGCTTCACGTGCACCGAACGATATTTACCGCGTACGTTTTCATCATAGAAACGCGCCTTTGAATCAGCCGACATCAATGCTCGATAGACGTTAACCGGCACATTGAGGTATCGATAGATCGCGCCGTTTACGAACTCGATTTCGAGCGCGTGCAAACGCTTGCTGTATCCGACCGCGGCCACCGCAGTAGAGGGCACGCGCACTCGTGTGATGTGCGACACGATACCATCAGTAGCCGTCGCGCCGGAACGGGTGCTCGCATGAGCAGTCGCGATGCAGAATAACGCGACGGAGGCAATACGCGTAATCTTCATCGGCTGTTGGCCGCGATTCTATGGACGCGTGAACCAAGCGTCCATCCTGCGCCCGCCATTACGACCTAACGTCCGAGTGGAGTCGTCACTTCGGTCCCCGGCGGCGGTGTGAACTCGAAGGTCGGGGGCGGAATCTGCGCGCGCGTTTCGTTCGCGTACTTAGTAATGATACGATCGCCGTTTGGCTGGATCATCTCGGTGCGCTCGACTTGCAGCGCATCGTTGAATCGGATGCTGAAGCTTTGCAGAAATCTCTTCATGGAAGGGTTGCGCGGCGCTAGCTGCAGGATCCAGGCATTGCCTTCGCGCGACCCGCTGATGTGATAAGTCTCCTCAACTCGCTCGAGATTCATGCTCGCCGTGATTGCAGCTATGCCCGCGTCCAGTGGCGAACGTTTGCCTAACGAGTAGTGCTCCGCGGATTTAAATTTCGGGTAGTAAATCCAAAGCTGCTGTCCATCGCTAACGGTTATACTGGGCGAGTTACCTTTCGCTTCCCTCCGGAATTTATTTGGCGCCTGGAACCAGACTTTCCCCGCAGTGAGGATTGGTTTGTTCATCAAGCGCACGCTTTTCTCTTCCTCGAAGTCCGCCTGCACTTGCGGCGCCGCCGCGCGTTTGTCGCGGATTCGAGATAGGAGCGATTTCAAATCCGCTGGAGAAAGAGGCTCGGCCTCTGCCAGAGGAAGAAGCGATAGGAAAAGAAGAAAACCGAGGATCGTCTTATGCATGTGTCGATTGTTAGACGCGTGATTGCAGAGATTCTTCGCGCCACGCCTTCGGTTCAGCCGCAGCGGCGGCCGGTAAAGTGAAAAAGATTGTTGCGGCGAGGCTCCAAAAAAGACCAATCGCGCAGGCATAACCCAGTCCGGCGAGCGTTGGATTATTCGCAGCACCCAGTGACCCGAATCCGCAGATAGCGGTCATTCCCGCCAGGATCACGGGTTTCACGACACCGGCGACGTCATGGTCGAGCTGTCGCGCTTTTTGCCATACGAGCAGGACGTAGATTCCGTAGTCCACGCCGATGGCGAGCACCAAACGAAACGCGAGAACGTTTAAGAGATTGAGCGGAATGCCCAGCAATTTCATGGATGCGATCATCGCTCCGACCGCCATCGCGAGGGTAGCGATCTGGATTAACCAAAGCCGCCAATCACGGTAGAGCAGCGCGAGAAGGGTGGCGTCGAAAACTGCCATCAAAGCGCTAATCAAAATGAGCTGCCGGCGCGACCAGGGCACCAAATCAGTCAACGTAAAACTCCATCCGGAAAGCACGATTGGCACGCCTTCGACAGGCAGTTCGCGTCGAAGCATTTCTTTCTGCGCCTGCGTTTCGACGGGTTGATTCGTCGTAACAAACCCAGTCGTGAGCAAGGGATCGTGCGCAAAATACCGGTCAACCAGAAACCACCAGCTCGACGATTGCGGCAGCTGGTCGCGCCACTCCGGCAGCCGCACAGAGGGATACGCGGCGCCCTGCAACTCGTCGATCGCACTGAACGCGGAGTTGAATGCGTCCCGGTTGAATCCTTCGGCAGTGATCGCAGTTTCAAGTGTTTCACGCGCGGCGGAGAAATTTACATTGTCCAACTGGCGGCGATTTTCCGTGAGACGCTGCGGCGACAAGGCGAGCGCAGCAGGCGTCGAAAAGCCTTTGATCTTTCCGTCCCGCTGCAAGTCGCTCCAGTGCGCAGCAATTTTCTGCCACCAATCGTGCATCTGCTGCGCGTTCGCTGGTTTCACAATAGCGATGACCGGCTCCCACCGCGTCGGCATTTTCTGCATAATCATTTTCAGCGCGTAGCCGGCATCGCTGCGCTTGGGTTCCATCGAGTGTGTGCTGACGTCGAAAATGAGAGGTGGTTTCGGCAGCAAAGCGACCGTCGTCAGGCCAAGCAGAATTGGCGTTGCGATCCAGAGCATTGGTGAAGGCCGCGCGACGGTCCACCGCACGTACCTTTTTACCGCATCGAGAATCCAATCGTGGCGCGGTGGTGGGCTTTTGCGCGGTAGGAACAGAAAGAAAACGGTCATCATGAATATGCCAGCGAGGGCAATGCCGAGGGCGATCAGGACACCGAGTTGGGTAAATCCCGCCGAGCCCGCGAGGAGCAGCGCCATAAAACCGACGGCCGTGGTTAACGCGCCGAAGAAAACAGCGCGGCCGAGATTATGGACTGCCTCGCCGATCGCCTTTGGATGATCCTGGCCTTCGTCGCGCGCCTGTTGATAGCGGCCGTATATGAGAATCGCAAAGTCAACGCCGAGCCCAATCAGGATCGCGCAAAAACCAACCGTCACCATGTTTAATTCTCGGAAGATCAGGAGCCCGGCTGCGAGCGCGACGAGGCAACAGAGGAGCAGCGAAAAACCCATGCCGAGTAACGGAATCCACCGGCGGAATCCCACGTAAAAAACACCACCGACAAGTATGATCGAGCCGAGGACGGTGATCACGATGTCGTGCCGCATGCTCAATGAAATCTCGGCGACGTAGGCGGAGCGTCCCGTGACCAGGATCTGCAGCGGGCCGCCGTCCCATCCTGCGTGCGCGTCTCTTTGAAACGCCTTCACTTCGCGCATGAGCTTCTGGCAATCGAACGCTCCGATGCTCACCTGGTTCGTGACGGTGAGGAATACGCGCATCGTCCGATCTGTCGAAGTGAGAGGCTGGTCTTCCTCGATCGCAGCGCTGCTCGAGAATGGTTTTAGTGCCGGCCCGATAACGCCGAGGGGATCCAGGCTAAGCTCGATCTGTGGCCTCGGTGATCCGGCATCGATCTCTTCGTGTAAACGATGGAGGCGTTCGCGGATTTTTGCGGGCTGCAAAAGAGTGATCGTCTCTGCGAACGCGGTCGGTTCGAGGTTTAACAGGAGCGGAACGGCAATCGTCTGCAGATCGTGGATGCCTTCCGGCGTGTCGATCGGCGCGCCGGAAAGAACGCGCCGGCACCAGGGCTGTTGCCGAAGCAATTCCGCGAAGCGCGGAGCAAACTCTTCAAGTCGGTCGACGTCTCGTGGCTCGCAAAGCAGCGCGAAGGTCAGCTCCCGTACCTGCGCAAAATCGCGGTTATAAACCTTCAGGCCCTCTACGGATGCGAAACCTTTCGGCAACAAGTTTAAAACCTCCGTGTCGAGCCGCATCCTGGTAATCAGGACATAGAGCGAAGCCGCCGACACCAGCGCGACAACCGACCAGACTAAGCCGCGTCTTTCCGTGACGAGTCGGGTGATAGTTGTATCGAGGGGCATAAACAATTCTGACGGCCGGCGCGATGCTCGCGTGTCAGTCCGGTCGCGTCAAAATCGGAACACGAACGATTCGTTGCCGAAGGTGTGGCGGACTGACGCCTTCGCGCGCGCGCGCATCAGCTCTTCCCGTAATCCCACCCAGCCGCGCAACCGGCCCGGTGCATCAGACGGCGCGCCCGACCAACTTCCGCGCGTGAGCGGCCCGGTTAAGCGGATGAACGTCGGATCCTGCCGCAACATCAGAAGTGTAACGCCAGGACCTTTTGTGAAGGTAAGCTCGAAATCTCCGTTTTTGGAAAAGCGCACGAGCACTTCGCCGATCAACGTCGTCTTTGGTCCCTTGTAAAGAAGCTGGCCGCTGCGTACGCGCCATTCCTTCGTCGGTTCGGCGAATTTATGCGAGGACGTTGTCTGACAACTCGTCATGCAAGCCGAACCGATGCAAGCGAACAGGATGAGTGCGAAACGCCGCGCAATGTACCCGGTCACCATTTTACGAAACGGTCTCCAGCGTTTGCACCGGCGCGGATAAACGCTCCCTCTCTGGCAGCAAGGTTAATCTCGGGCATAGCGGGACATACTTTTGCAACCAAACGATAAAGTAAAAAATCTCCATCCGCCATCGGATGGCGAAGCTCGTCCCAACGTTTCCGCCGAGGACCGCATTTACAGCGGGCGGAATTTGGAAAATATTCTGGGGGTGCAGGAACACTTCGATAAATTCCTTCGTGTACCACGCGTTCACAAACCGCAGGTAAACGTCCATCGCTTTGTTAACGGTCTTCTCATAGCGCGCAAAAAGACGCCGTGCTTTGCGAGGATGATCGAGTACCACCTGTAAGGCATCCGCGCACGTCTCGCCGGCGAGAACGGCAAGGAAAACGCCACTGCTGAAAACCGGGTCAATAAATCCCGCGGCATCGCCTGCGAGCATCCAGCGATCGCCAGTGAGTCTTTCATTACGGTAAGAGAAATCGGCAGCGGTATGGACCGCACTCGCACGCGTCGCCCCACCCAGGCGCTGCATCAGGAGGGGTTGTTCTTCAATCGCTTGTTCGAGAAAATCCTCCGGTGACATTTTCGCGTTTTTGAACGTAGCGGCGTCGAGCACGACACCAATGCTGGTGCGGTTCTCTGTGAGAGGAATGATCCAGAACCAGCGATCGAGCGCCCGCACCATGCGCGTCAGCGTACCGTCGCGCCCATCTTCCCGTGCCACTCCATCGTAATGCGCGAAGATCGAGATCTTCTGCAGGTGGGTGTAACTCTTCTTGAGTTTGAATTGCATGCCGATAACCGAATTTCGTCCGCTCGCATCAATCACATAGCGAGCGACAATCTCCGCGGGCGCAGCGTCTTTCGGTGCAATCCGCAGGCGCACACCGCTCTTGGAAAACGTGACCTGTTCGACTGCTGTCTCTTCGCGGACCTCGGCGCCGTTCTCCTTCGAGTGATCGAGGAGGACTTTGTCGAACTCAGCACGTGTGACCTGGTAGGAGCGATCCGTTTGGGAGCGGAAACCGTCCTCGAAATAAAACTTCACGCCTTCGCTCCCGGAAGCGCCAAACATTTCGCCACCGAATTTCTCCATAAAACCGGCGTTGCGGAATTTCTCATGCAAGCCGAGGCGCGTGAAGGCTTTCATGCTGAAGGGCAGGAGCGATTCGCCGATGTGAAAACGCGGGAATTTATCCCGCTCGAGCACGATGACCGTTCGGCCGGTGCGTGCGAGCAATGTCGCCGCAGTGCTGCCGGCTGGCCCGCCACCGATGATCGCCACATCGTAATTCGCGTCATCCATTCGGCCACAAGGTAGCAAAGTTGGCCTGGAAGCAAATCCTTCCATTGTTCGGCAATGTGGGTCGGCTGGCTTGTCACACCGGCGGAATCGCACTAACTGGATGTCGCGATGAAGTTGATCGACCGATTCATTAGCCGTGAGCTGATCACGAACCTGCTCTTCGCGATCGCCGTGCTTAGCCTCGTGCTGGTGGTCGGCAATATTTTTCGCAAGCTTTTGCCGCTGCTCGTGAATCACGACGTGCCGGTGGAATACCTCCTGGGATTTATCGCCTATGTGCTTCCGTTTTCGCTCATCTTCACAATCCCCTGGGGATTACTGACCGCGATCCTTCTGGTCTTCGGACGGCTTTCCGCGGACAACGAATTGATTGCGTTGCGCTGCATGGGCGTGAGCATCGGGCGTATTTGTCTGCCTCTTGCGGCGATCGCCACTGGCGCAACGGCGATCTGCGTCTGGCTCAACGTCACTGTCGCGCCCGCCGCGCAGGAAGCGATGCGAAGCACCATTTTTAATCTCGCGACGCGCAATCCGATGGCGCTCTTCGGTAGCGACCAGGTGATCGATCAATTCCCAGGCCGAAAAATTTATGTTGGAAAGAAGGAGGGAAACCGGCTGGAAAATATCACTGTGTTCGAATTAAACGAAAACGCGATGCCAATGAAAGTCACACACGCTCGCACCGGAATGCTCGAGGCTGACCTGCCGAACAAGCGGATTCTCATGCATCTCAACAGCATGAGATATCAACAGCGAGACGAGAAGAGCCCATATGATCTGCGCAAAGTCCGGGATGGCATCAATATGGCGGAAGGTACCTTGCCTATCAGCCTCGATGAACTGTATGAGAAGGAGAAACGGCGACCGAGCCGTTCGGCGCAATCGTTGCAACAGTTGGTCGAGCAATTAAAAACAGGGGATCAGCGCCAGCGCAGCGTCAGCCGCACGGAGATCAGCAAGCGCTTATCATTCCCTTTCGCGTGCCTGGCGTTCGCGCTTGTCGGGGTCCCGCTCGGCATCACCGCTCATCGGCGCGAGACGTCGGTGGGATTCGGCCTCGGCATCGTGGTGGCGGTCTTCTATTTCCTGTTCATCATCATCTCAGATACCTTGCGCGGAAATCCGAAGTATCATCCTGAGCTGCTCGTTTGGTTTCCAAACGTGCTCTTTCTCCTTCTCGGTGTGTGGCTATTCCGCAGAGTGAGCCGGCAATAAATCGGCGGCATGGTCGGCGACTTCGTCGCTGATGATGAAAAATTTCTGCAGTATCGCGCGTCCGAAGTTCGTCGTGAGCGCTACGTCAGCCGCGTCGCGGCCGACGGCCATGACGATTCGGCCGATGCGCGGAACGTTGTGCCGGGCGTCGAAGGTGTACCAACGACCGCCGAGAAACGCTTCGAACCAGCCGCTAAAATCCATCGGCAGGACGACCGGAACGCCGATGTCGCCCATGTAGCCGGTGACATACCGCGCGGGGATGTTCATGCAGCGGAAAAGCGCAATTGCGAGATGGCTGAAATCCCGACAGACGCCACGTCCATCGTTGTAAACGTCAAACGCGGACTTGGACGAATCGGCGAACTGATACCCGAAGGTGACGTGAGTATGCACCCAATCGCAAATGGCCTGCGCGCGCGCCCATCCCGGAGGCGTGCTGCCAAATAATTTCCACGCAACATCCGAGAGCTTGTCGACTTCGCAGTAACGGCTTGTGAGCAGGTAGGGCAGCACCTCATCCGGCAGGTCCTCGATGCTGTGTTGTGCGGCGCTGGGATTGCGTTCGTCGGGCCGTCCGCTGTCTTCGATTAGAGTTTCGAGCGATAGTCGAATTGTGCCTGCCGGGGCGAAAATTCGGGCGCAACGGTTGCCGTACAGGTCGGTAAAATCTGTAAGCACGACGTCGGGGTCGACGCGGATTTTTTCTGGCGCTCGAAGGTCTTTTTGCCGGGATGGATGGACGTACAACATCAGGATCATCGGCGTGGGGCCGAGGAGTTCGAATGCAATGTCGAAGCCGATCTTGATGAGCATTTGAGCGCGAGGTGCTTTGGCCCGCCGAAGATACTCCCGTCGATGCGAATAGAAATCGATTTCGGCGCGGTGGCGATGCGGATCAGACCGACCCGAATT
>JBDUAZ010000119.1:0-10471 GCA_040004385.1 Chthoniobacterales bacterium
AGCTGAAAATGCTCGCGGAGCCGGCCGCGTTGCTGTTTTTCGTAACGAAAACACTGCGGGATCGAGAACCATTTGATGGGCTTCTTGAATTCCCGGTCGTGCGCGGCGATCACACGCGCGAGCGTCGGCGTCAGCTCCGGGCGCATCGCCACGTCGCGGCCGCCCTTGTCCGTGAAATTGAAGAGCTGGCGCACGATCTCTGCACCGCTCTTTTTTGTAAACAATTCGGTCGGTTCGAGGAGCGGACCATCCCATTCTGCGAACCCGTAACGGTGTGCCACTTCGCGCCACTGCCGAAAGATATAATTCCTCGCGCTACAGGCATTTGGAAGGAAATCGCGAAAACCGGGTAGTGTCTGCATGTATTATATTCTCGTGGCGATGACTGCACGCGCAGCCTCGATGCGGCCACCTCGTGGGCAGTTTACGAAGAAAGAGTGCAGTTGAATAAAGCGCGGCTCGCAAGAGTCGAATGGCTGCACGACGGAGATCATCCGTTTAACCAAAGCAAAGGACACACATGAAACAAACCAGATTAATGAAAATGTTAGCAGTCGGCGCAGTCAGCGCGGTCGCATTGAGCACAGCTCTTGCACAAACTTCTTCGACGACCACCTCGGTCGGCGCGGGGCCGGTGGGCGTCGGCGTCACCACATCGACCAACGCGAGCATGCTCGACGGGACAGGAACGATCTCAACCTATACGCCGGGGTCGGACTATCTCATGTTCCGCAGCGGCGCGAGTGCTGAGCCTGCCAAGTACTACTACAGCCCGAAGGAGACCGTCGTTGTGGACTCCGAAGGTGCCACGGTCGATTGGAAACTACTGCGTCCGGACATGCCGGTGAGATACTCGTACGTGAAGGACGGCGATCGCATGGTAGTTCGCAAAATCACGCTGGAGAAGCCGGTGTCGTACTACGAAAAGACGACCACGACTACGACGACGACCAAGCCTTAACGGCCGTTCGTTAGTTAACGTCTATTTGAACACCCGCGGAACGTGTTTCCGCGGGTGTTTTTTTTACGGATGAAATCCTAACCGCCGTAGCCCTGCGGGAACTTTTGGTGCCACTTCCACGCACTTTCAATGATCGTGTCGATCTTCTGAAACTGCGGTCGCCAGCCAAGTTCACGCTGGGCCTTCGCTGAAGCGGCTACTAACCGCGGCGGGTCGCCGGCACGTCTCGGCTTTTCCACTACTGGAATCGGGCGACCGGTGACGCGGCGACACGATTCTATTACCTCGAGCACGCTTGTGCCGCCGCCAGTGCCGAGATTGTAAAACTCGCTTTTGGACGCTGCGAGCGCGAGAATATGTGCGCGCGACAGGTCGAGAATATGAATGTAATCGCGGACGCACGTGCCGTCCGGTGTCTCGTAGTCGGCGCCGTAGATTTCCACGTACGGTTTCTCGCCTAGCGCGACTTTCATTACGTTGGGGATGAGATGCGTTTCAACGCGATGCTCTTCCCCAAATTTCGCCGAGGCGCCAGCGGCGTTGAAGTAGCGCAACGCGACAAACCGGAGGCCGTGGATAGCGTCGTACCAGTGCAGAATTCTCTCGAATGCCAGTTTCGATTCGCCGTACGGATTAATTGGACGCTGTGGCAACATCTCATCCAGCGGCACGCGTTCCGGCGGGCCGAAGGTCGCGCATGTGGAGGAAAACACGAATCGGTTGACTCCTGCTGCAAGCATTGCATCGAGCAGATTCAATCCGTTCGCGATATTGTTGCGAAAATACTTCGAAGGATTTTTCATCGATTCGCCGACGAGGGCACTCGCGGCGAAATGCATCACCGCGTCGGGCTTGAGAGAGTGCAAAGCCGAATCAATTTCGTCGCGCCGGCTGAGATCGCCTTCGATGAATTGGGCGCGCTTGTCGACCGCCGCGCGGTGCCCTTCGCTAAGATTATCGAAGACACCGACTTCGTACCCTTCATCGAGAAGCAGCTCGGCACAGATGCTGCCGATGTAACCCGCTCCGCCGACGACGAGGATCTTCACAGGGCAAGTAGTCGCCAGCTGCCGAGCGTGTCAAAGAAAACCCCGGGGCTCCAATCGCCCGGCTACGTTTTCTTGGTTTCGAGTTTGGCGATCATACGGCGAACAATGCCATTGTGGCTCCGTGGGCGGAGCACTTTGAGACTCTCCTCATTCGATCCCCACCGTAGAATGTCGATGTCGACGTGACGCACCCCCCAATTCCGCATCGCGAGCCGACTGGTTTTGTAAAGATCGATCGTGCTCGTGCCGATCAGCGCGCCTCCATAGTCGTCGATAATGTATTCGTCGTTCGTGCCGACAATCCGGAAGCGTGTGCCCAACGGAAATCGCGACCAATCTGATGCCGCGCTTATGATGCCGCCGCCGGAGAGCCGAGCGCCAACCGCGTTGCATGCACCGCCGGCTTCCGTGTGCGTGTAGGCAGTCGTCCGGACGTTTTTCACCCGGTTAGAGACCGGACCTTTAAGGGTAATTTTCGTCTGGGTGGCGCAACTGCAAAAGAGACAGGTGACGAAAGTCACGAAAGCAAATTTGAGAACGTCGAGCGTTTTCATTTCTGCGGGTCAATATCGATTGAAGCCCTTTGTCGCAAGCGATAATTTGCCAAGCCCCTCTGCATGACATTCGCATTACACTCACACCAGGCTTTTGTGGCCGAGAATGTTCTGCTCGATGGCCGTCTCGCGTTGTTCCATCAAACGCAGTGCTGGCTCGCCGTTGCGGACCTGCACTACGGTTATGAATTGAGCCAGCGTGCGGCCGGACGTCTCGTCCCGATGTGGGGAATGGCCCAAATCGAACAGCGGCTCGACGAGCTGATTCGTGATTATGCGCCGAGACATCTCGTGATTCTCGGGGATCTTGTGCATGACCGTTCCGCTGGCGAGGAGGCACGCAAACTTCTAGCGCGCCTTGCCCAGCGATGTGAACCCATCGTGATCGCCGGCAACCACGACCGCCAGCTCGTCGGCTCAATCGAGTTCGTCGATTCATGGCGGGCCGACGGGTTCTACTTTCATCATGGTCACTGCATCGCCGAAGCCCCCGGCGCGATCCAGGTCATCGGGCATCACCATCCTGCGTCAATAATCAGCGATGGCGCCGGTTTGCGCCTGAAAAGTCCAGCATTCGTCCAGGAACCGACGTGCTGGATCATGCCCGCGTTTTCACCATGGGCGGGAGGCACAACGTGGAAACCGGCCACATCGAGCCGGATTTGGCTCTGCACGCCTGAGCGCGTTTTTCCGTTGCCGCAAGTCGAAACGGCTTCTCTCTAGGCGCAAGCCGGCCCCGACATCTCCGACGTGCAATGCGGGCAGCGCGTCGCTTTGATCGGAATCGTCATCAAGCAGAACGGGCAATCTTTCGAGACGGGCACGGCAGCAGCCTTGGTTCTCTTCAGATTGTTCAATGCGCGCACGAGCAGGAAAATGCAAAATGCGACGATCAGAAAATTGATCACGAGCGTGAGAAAGTTGCCGTAATTCCACGTTACCGCGCCCGCTTTCACGGCATCAGCCGCAGTCGCGAACGTCCCACCGCCGGGAGGCGCCTTGAGCGTCACGAACTTGTTAGAAAAATCGAGCCCGCCGGTAAGCAGGGTGATTGGCGGCATGATGATATCTTTCACGAGCGACGCGATGATGGAACCAAAGGCCGCACCAATTATGATGCCGACAGCCATATCGACCGCGTTCCCCTTGATCGCGAATTCCTTGAACTCTTTCAGCATAAAGCTCCGAATCTCTAGCCGACTACGACGTTCACAAGCTTTTTCGGAACGACAACAACCTTCCGAATTGTTTTTCCCTCGATGAGTTCCGCGATACGCAAGTTTGCAAGCGCTGCCTGCTCGAGGTCCGCATCGGCTGCATCTAACGGCACGATAATTCGGTCGCGCACTTTGCCGTTCACCTGGAGGACAATTTCGATCTCATCCTCAATCAGCAGCCGCTCGTCGTAATTGGGCCAGCGTTGCTCGATGATCTCATTCGCGCTCCCCCCAAACTTCGTCTGCAAGATCTGCCACAGTTCCGACGTTAAATGCGGCGCGAATGGATTGAGGATGACGAGCAGTTTTCGCAGGGCGGAAACCGACTTGGCCGGCGCGTTTGTGAACGCGTTCACCAGAATCATCATCTGCGAAATTGCGGTGTTGAAGGACAACGTCTCGATATCTGCGCTTACTTTTTTGATTGTCGCGTGCAGGACCTTTAGCTCGGACTTCTGCGGCTCGACGTCATGCACGTCGGCACAGATAACCCATTCGCCCGCCTGGTTTTCCTCCATCACCAGGCGCCAGACGCGAGCAAGAAATCGGGAACTGCCTTCGACGCCTTTCATGCTCCAGGGCTTCATCTGCTCGAGCGGGCCCATAAACATCTCGTAGCAGCGAAACGCATCCGCGCCGTAGATTTCAATGACGTCGATCGGATCGATCACGTTACCCCAGCGCTTCGACATTTTGCGGCCATCTTCGCCGAGAATCATGCCTTGATTGACGAGACGCTGAAACGGTTCCGGCTTCGACAGGTAGCCGAGATCGAAAAGCACTTTGTGCCAGAAACGCGCGTAGAGCAGGTGAAGCACAGCGTGCTCGACGCCGCCCACGTAGAGGTCGACTCCGCCTGGTTTCGCGCCGCTCATCCAATAGTGTTCCGCTTCCTCGCCGACGAAGCGCTCATCGTTGCGTGAATCACAAAACCGCAGGTAGTACCAGCAGGATCCGGCCCATTGCGGCATCACGTTGGTTTCCCGCACCGCCTTTTCCGAGTAGCGCACCCACTCTTTCGCCTTGGCCAGCGGTGGCTCCTCGGTGCCAGTCGGCTTGAAATCTTCAAGCGCTGGCGGTTCGAGCGGCAACTCGGTTTCAATCAGCCCCTCATGTTTCCCATTTCGCCAAATCACAGGGAACGGCTCGCCCCAATAGCGCTGACGTGAGAAAAGCCAGTCGTGCAGTTTGTACCGGATATCGCGCCTGCCGTGCCCGTGCCGCTCGATCCAGTCGATAATTTTTACTTTCGCGCGATCCGTTGGCAGACCATCGATGAGCGGCGAGTTGATAGCGACGCCTTCGCCGATCGAACAGCGAATGGTGGCGTCGGTCTCCTGCCGATGACTCGCGGGATGGGAGCTAGTGCCGCGTTCCGGCGCGACCACTTCGCGGATAGGCAGATCAAACTTTTGCGCGAACTCGAAGTCGCGTTCGTCATGCGCCGGCACGCCCATGATCGCGCCAGTGCCGTAACTCATCATGACATAATCGGCGATCCAGATCGGAATCCGCTCGGAGTTGACTGGATTGAGAACGAACGCGCCGGTAAAGACGCCGCTTTTTTCCCTGGTTAGGTCGGTGCGCTCAAGATCGGATTTCGACGCGATTTGAGCGCGATATTTTGCGATCGCTTCTCGATGTTCCTCTGTCGTGATCAAATCGACGATCGGATTTTCCGGCGCGAGCACCATGTACGTCGCGCCGTAGAGGGTATCTGGTCGCGTGGTAAAAACGGTGATGTTGTAGTCTTGGTAGCCGGCCGTGACGCCGGGAGCTGCGAGCCCGACTACAGGAAATTTAATTTCCGCGCCCTCGCTTTTGCCGATCCAGTTTCGCTGCAGCGATTTGATCGATTCGGGCCAATCGAGCCCCTCGAGTTCATCGAGCAAGCGCTCGGCGAAAGCTGTGATCCGTAGCATCCACTGTCGCATGGGCCGGCGTACCACCGGAAAACCTCCGACCTCGCTTTTGCCGTCAACTACCTCTTCGTTCGCAAGAACGGTGCCGAGTTCCGGGCACCAGTTCACCGGGACTTCGGCGACGTAGGCGAGCCGCACGGAGTCAAGGTTCGCACCGAGATAAGTGGATATGTTCTCCGCTCTCCGCGTCTCCGGGTTGAACCACGAATTGTAAATCTTCAGGAAGATCCACTGCGTCCATTTGTAGTAGCGCGGATCGGTTGTGTTGATCTCGCGTTCCCAATCGTAGGAGAATCCAATTCGTTTCAGCTGCGATTTAAACTTTGCGATATTCTCCCGCGTGGTGGTCGCAGGATGCTGCCCTGTCTTGATCGCATACTGCTCGGCAGGGAGACCGAACGCGTCCCAGCCCATCGGGTGCAGCACGTTAAAACCACACAGGCGTTTATACCGTGCGACGATGTCTGTCGCAGTGTAGCCCTCGGGGTGACCGACGTGTAGCCCCGCGCCGCTGGGATACGGGAACATGTCGAGGACGTAGAATTTCGGCTGCGCGCCATCGAAGTCCGCATCGCCGGGATTGAGAGCGTGAAACAGACGTTTTTCCTCCCAGATCGCCTGCCACTTCGGCTCGATTTTATCGAAGGGATACGGTTTACGTCGTTCGTTCATCCGCGGGAAAAGAGCATCCACGAAATCGAGGATTCTGAAAGCGAAACGATTCCTGTTATCGTGCGGCGATGTCACCGAAAAAACCGGCGCTGATGATCGCGACACGAAATCGGCACAAGACTCGCGAGTTCGCGGAGATGCTCGGACGAGAGTTTGAGGTCACGGACCTTGTCGGTTCCTCGCTGCCAATCGTGAAAGAAATCGGCACAACTTTCGCAGAGAACGCGATGCTGAAAGCGGTGCAAACGTCGCGCCTGATGAACGGATACGTGGTTGCTGACGATTCAGGCCTCGAAGTTGACGCCCTCGACGGTGCGCCCGGGGTGTACTCCGCGAGGTTCGCGGGTGTGCGCGCAACTCACGCCGAAAACATCGAAAAACTTCTCGCCGCGCTCGCTCGATGCCAACCAGAGCGACGATCGGCGCGTTTTCGTTGTGTCCTCGTGTTCGCGCGACGAGGGGAGATTCTGGGAACGTTCAAGGGCGTGGTCGAGGGCCTGATCACCGATGAGCCGCGCGGGAAAGATGGGTTTGGTTACGACCCAATTTTTCAGCCGACCGGATTCAATCAAACGTTTGGCGAACTATCACCTGTGATAAAAAACGAGATCAGCCATCGTGCGCGTGCGATGAAGTCGCTGCGAACTGCGCTGCTCGGTAAACTGCCCGCAGGCTAAGGCTTCGGCGGTGGTGGAGCCGGAGCAGGAACGGTCCCGGGCGCGCCCGTAAGCGACGCCGCCTTGATTTGGTACCCGACCTTCGTAATGCCGGACGACCGCACGCGATCGAGCAACGTGATTACGTCACCATGCAACGCGAGCGTTTCGGCGCTGATCGATACCTTCGCATCCGGGTTCCCTCGGTGGAGTTCGTAGAGTTTCGGCAAAACCTGGTCGTCCGGCACAAGAAGGTTATCGAAGTAGATCAGATTGCCTTCGGTCACGCGGACGGCCACGTAATCTTTTTTGTTCGGATCTGCAGGCGGAGAATTCGCGCTTGGCAGATTAACCCGGATGCCCTTCATGTGCGTCTGACTCAGACTCACCATCATGAAGCTGGCGAGAAGGAAGAACATGATATCGATCAACGGGATGATTTCGATGCGCGCGTGCTTTTTCGGGATAGGCGATCGCATTCTCATCGTTACGGTTCCTTGAAAAGTTAGTTAGTACTGAGCGCCGGTCATCGTGAAGGTAATCGGCGTCTTCACCTTCGACACTGAGCCTGGTTTAAATCTCCAGCGTCGGAACGCGCTCGTCGCGGCATTATCCAGGATTGGATTGCCGGTGCTCTGCGCCATCGTCGCGCTCGTCACGCCTCCACCGGGGTCCACAGTCATCACGCAAACGCCGCTGCCCGTCGCGTGCGCTTTACGAGCTTCGTAGGGATATTCCGGTCGTGGCGCGCTGATTGCGACAGCTTTTGCTGAGGACATCGACATTGGGCCCGGCGCACCCACCGGCTTTGGCTTAGCAATTGGAGCGACTGGCTTGGTCGACGGAGGACGTTTCGGTGGCGGCGTCGCTTTCTCCTCAACGTATTCCGGTTTCTCCTCCGGCACTGCCTCAGGTGGCGGCGGTGGCGGCGGTTCTTCTTCCGGTGGCGGGGTAGGCTGTGGCGGTTCCGGTGTTTGCTCGATCGAGACGTCGACTACCGCCTCGGGAATTTGTGACACGTCCTCGATTATCTCTTTCGGATGAATCGCCGCGATCGCGACCGCGGCAAAGTGGATTGCTGCGGCGCCACCAAGCGCCGCCCACACCTGCCATCGTGGCGGCGGTTGATAGAGAAGTGGCCCGGCCATAGGTAAACCCCTACTTCGGTCCTCCCGGCACGGCGGATGACGCCTGGCTCTTAATTTCGAATGATATTTTACTAAACCCGGAAGAGCGAATTTGATCGAGCATGCGCGTCACATTGCCGTGCACTGCGTCCCGATCGCCGCGGACGAATATCTTCGCTTCGGGATTCGTGACGTAGATTTTCCGGAGGCGGGGAAGGACTTCCTCAAGGGGAATTTTCTCCTTATCAAAATAAGTGAAGCCATCCTTATCGACCGAGAGACTAACGTAATCTTTCTTCGATTGCGTCTGGCCCGACGAACCGGTGGGAAGGTTCACTTTCATGCCCTTCATGGTAGTCTGGCTCAGGCTCACCATCATGAAGCTCGCGAGGAGAAAGAACATGATGTCGATCAACGGAATGATCTCGATCCGCGCGTGTTTCTTCGGGATGGGCGAGGCGACTTGCATGAAAAGCCTTAAATCGACGTGCGCGTCGCAGCGGTTGGTGTGTCGTGCGTGATCTGTACCTCGCGGTGGTGGGCCGCATCCCCAGGGTGGGCCTTGTTTTGCGCTTCCAGCATCACTTCCAGGTTCGTCGCCGCCGTCTGCAACTCGAACTCAAGGTTAGACACTCGAGACGTGAAAAAGTTAAAGGGAATCAACGAAAAAATCGCGATACCGAGACCGCACGCGGTCGCGATGAGCGCTTCCGCGATACCACCGGTGACCGCCTGCACCGCCAGTTCTTCGTTGCCGAGGAAGCTGAACGATTTCATCAAGCCCGTGATCGTACCCAAGAGACCCAGCAACGGGGCGAGTGTGACGAGCGTATCCATCACGACGAGGAAACGTCCGGCGCGCTTAATTTCGATGCCGGCGGCGACCTGCAACGCTCCCTGTAGCGAGGCGTGCTGGTGATTCAGGCCATTCCACATCATGCGCAGCACCGGATCGCGCGAACCGCGTGAGAGCCGCGACGCTTCCGCAACGTCGCCTGTCTCGATCGCCGTGAATACCTTTTCGATGCGTTTCGGATCGCGACGCGTCCAGCGCATTAACCACCAACAGATTCTTTCCAGCACGACCGCGATCGCGGTGATCGACACGATGAGGATCGGCCACATGATCGGGCCGCCTTTTCTGAAATTATCGACGAAGAAGTTCTTATCCATCCAGCCGCCTTCGGCTGCCGGGCTCGCAGCGGGTGAGGCTCCAGGAGAGCCGTTCGCGACGGCGGCCGGGCTCATTCCAACAGCAGTAGTGGGCGTCATCCCTGCGACTGGCGACATTCCGGTCGCCGGTGACATTCCGCCCGCAACCGGTGGTTGAACGCCATTTGCTGTTGCGGGTGCGACGCCGGTGGGAGCTGCGGGCGCGGGAGCGCCGGGACGGGCAATCGGGGAAGAACCAGGCGCGGGCGGAGGCGGGGATTGTTGCGCCACGGACGCAAGTGCAAGTGCGATTGAAAAAAGACCGGCAGTTAGCAGTGTTTTCATAAGTTATTGGAGAGGTTGATTACCCGCTCGAGTTTCTGTGCTCAACAAGGGAAGGGTGGGTCGAATAACCGTTAGGGTTTCAATCTTCGACATTTTGATTGCAACTGAAACCACTAGATTAGTTCGAATCATCCGGCGTTGGGGGATGTAACGTAAGGCAACGAAATCCCGAGAGGGAAGCATTATTTTCTGCGTTTATCGTTTTCCACTCACCTTATTCCGCAATGGCGGCCAGTCGGCAATCGTCGCCTCCAGTTGATCTCCAGCCCGAATCGGTCCTACACCAGATGGTGTTCCGGTTAAAATCAGGTCTCCGGGCAACAATGTGAGCGACTGGCTCGCAAACGAGACGATCTCCGACGGTGAATAAATCATCTGGCTCGTCCGCGCCTGCTGTTTCACTTCGCCGTTTTGTCGGAGCGTAATCGCCAGATCGGAGACATCGACGTCTGTGTGCACGAATGGACCGAGAGGCGTGTAGGTATCGAAGGATTTGCAGCGCGCGAACTGCTTCTCCGATTTCTGCAAATCGCGATCGCTGATGTCTTCGCCAATCGTGTAACCAAACACGTGATCGAGCGCGCTTCCCACGCTGACATTTTTCGCAACCGCGCCGATCACAATGCCGAGCTCGACTTCGAAATCAGTCTGATGCTCCGGGAAGGCGATCTCAATTTCGCCTTCATGTGGAAGGAGCGATGTGGGTGCTTTAAACCAGATCAAAGGCGTGCCGAGCGGCGTGCGCCTCATCTCCAGGATGTGATCGGCGTAGTTTAAGCCGACAGCAATCAGCTTCGAAGGCGCGACCGGCACGTC
>JBDUAZ010000084.1:0-10379 GCA_040004385.1 Chthoniobacterales bacterium
TTCAGGAACTTCGCAAAGTGCTGCTCCCGCGCCGGCAGTTCAGAAGGAGCAATCCAACGAGATTGCTGCGAAACAGCTCTCTCAAACACCGGCTCCGCTGCCGGCTGCGCTGGCACACGTGCGGCAAGAACCACGCACCGCGGCGCAGACCACAGTCGAATCGCAGCCAACTCCCGTCTCGACCGCGGAACAGACTCGTCCTGTCGAAGAAGCGCCGGATTCCGCAACGACCGCGGCTTCTGTTGCGAAAAGCGATGCGCGCAACGACAACGTAGCGACAGCGACGACGGATAAACCAGGCGCCGACGAGGATGTGACCGCCGCGAAGGCAAGGAAGCAACGGACCGTAAAGAAAACGTCGACCTCACGGTCTGAGACGGGCGCTCCGCCGCCAGTCCCGCCCGGGACGGTTCGTGCTGAATTTGTCGGCACCACTCCGGATGGCGAATGGATTTTCGGGTTGCCATCATCCCAGACCGGCGTAGCGGTGCCGGGCGATTCCGATGCGCGAGCAGCACGCCGCCGTCATCGCGTTCGCCGCGCTATTCCCGTGCCGCAGGCAGACGAAGACGAAGCGCCTACTGTTTTACGCGCAGTTCCGGTAGACGAATAGTCGCGCGTTGCGTTTCGGTGGCGTCCGCATCACGCGCGGCGACGAATCAGTGGCATGTATTCTACCAAAGGCTATGCCGCGCATTCCAGTAGCGCCGCTCTCGCGCCGTTTTCGTTTGATCGCCGGGACCCGCGAGCTACGGACGTGCAGATCGACATTTTATTCTGCGGCGTCTGTCATTCGGATTTGCATATTGCCCGAGGCGAATGGGGCGGGACGATTTATCCGTGCGTGCCTGGACATGAAATCGTCGGCCGCGTCGTTAAGATTGGCAGCGACGTAAAGAATTTCAGGGAGGGCGGTCGGCTGCATGGTCGATTCGTGTCGGACCTGCGAAAACTGCAAGATGGATCTCGAGCAGTTTTGCGACAACGGCGCGGAGTTCACCTACAACAGCAAGGATCCGCACACCGGCGGCGTGACCTATGGCGGCTACTCGAAAAGTATTGTGGTCGATCAGGATTTTGTGCTGCGCATCTCGGATCAACTCGATCTCGCGGCGACCGCTCCGCTACTGTGCGCGGGAATCACGACGTACTCGCCGCTCCGGCACTGGAATGTGAGCAAGGGCGACAAGGTCGGCGTAGTCGGCCTCGGTGGTTTGGGACACATGGCAGTGAAGTTCGCAGATGCCTTCGGCGCGCATGTCGTTCTCTTCACAACTTCACCTAACAAAACGCAAGACGCGTTTCGTCTCGGCGCGGACGAAGTTGTCATTTCAAAAAGTGAGGAGGCCATGAACCAGCATCTCAACAGTTTTAATTTCATTATCGACACGGTCTCGGCGCAGCACGATTTAAACGCTTATCTTGCGATGTTGAAACGCGACGGCGCGATCGTGCTTGTAGGCGTTCCGCCCGAGCCGGTGCCGGTCGCGGCCTTTAGTTTGATCGGCCGTCGTCGGCAGCTCGCGGGCTCGCTTATTGGCGGAATCGCGGAAACACAGGAGATGCTCGACTTCTGCGCGGAACGCGGAATCACGTCGGACGTTGAGGTGATCGCGATGGACAGAATTAACGAAGCCTATGAACGCATGCTGAAGAGCGATGTGAAGTATCGCTTCGTCATCGACATGGCTTCGCTAGGCTGATGCCTAACGAGTAGAAGAGGACCGCTGGCAGGCGAACAGCCTTGCTTCGATGCGTGGGCGATTCCGTTTGTCGCGGGCGCACTCTTCCTCGCGGCAGGCAGCGCAGAACTCCGGTTGCAGGCAGCCGCACCGCGACGAGAATCGGCTCATCCGCTGCGTTAAGGCAGAATCGCTCCGCTCGCGGTCCGCAAAATGGCAAGAATGGATAGACCTGACGAGACGCGTAAGCTTCGCCTCGTCGCGGCGTTCGCCGCGCTTTGCATAATCTGGAGCTCGACCTGGCTGGCGATCAAAGTCGGGCTGCGAGATCTGCCGCCGATCTCCTACGCGGCGATTCGATTCGTTATCGCCATCGCCGTTCTGCTCGCAATCTCCGCTGGCCGGGTCCGTCTCTCGCCCGCGCGCCGGAGCGATTTCAAGCTCCTCGCTTTTACCGGCGTGTTGATGTTCGCGGTAAATTACGGGCTGCTTTTCTGGGCCGAACTGCACGTCTCGTCGGGCTTGTCGGCCGTGCTCCAGGCGACAATCCCGATTTTCGGGATGGTCTTCGCGCACTTCATCCTGGCGGGGGAGCCACTCCGCTGGCAACGCGTTGCCGGCGCGCTCGTCGCGCTCGCTGGCGTGGCCGTGATTTGTTCGCGCCTGCTGGATTTTGGAGGAATGCTGGCGTTCTGGGGCGGCGTCGCAATTGTCTTCGGCGCTGCCGGAGCGGCGTTTTCGAACGTGATGCTTAAGGCCCGTGGGCTTCAGCTCGCGCCCGCGATGATCGCAGCGTGGCAGATGATTTTCGGCACCGTGCCGCTGCTCACGATCGGCCTGGTCGTGGATGGAAATCCCCTGCGGTTTCATTGGACCACGACCGCGATCTTTTGCCTGCTTTACCTCGCCGTCGTCGGGTCGGCGCTGGCATTCCTCCTTTTATATTGGCTGCTGCCGCGGATGACGGTGACGAATTTGCAGACCATTTCGTTTATCACACCGCCGGGGGCCGTCCTCCTCGGCTGGGCGGCCGGCGGGGAAACTTTTCCACTTTGGTCCCTCGTCGGCGGGGCCTTCGTTCTGGCCGGCGTCTGGATGATTTTCCGCGAGATTAAACCGGGGAGAGCGCAGACCGACGGCGAGATCGTTCTGCCGCGCGCATGAACGGGCAAACAGCGGGGACTGCCTCCGCGGCTGTATTCGATCCGCGGCTGGCGATGCGTGCACGCCACCCCGGCTTGGATCTGCTGCGGGCGCTCGCCATCGTCCTCGTCGTCCTTTATCACGCGGGTCTCTTCGGCTTCGTGCTTCCGTTTCGGATGGAACGCTTTGGCTGGATCGGCGTCGATCTCTTCTTCGTGCTGAGTGGTTACCTTATCGCCGGTCAACTGCTCTCACCCCTCGCAGCGGGCAAGCGCCTCGATATCGCGCAGTTCTATGCCCGCCGCGCGCTCCGCATTCTCCCAGCGTTCCTCGCCATCGTCGCCATCTACGTTTTTCTTCCGCAACTCCGCGAGTACCCGCGCATGCCGCCGGTGTGGAAGTTTCTTACCTTCACCCAAAATCTCGGGCTGCGTGGCGGGACCGCTTTTTCGCACGCCTGGTCGCTCTGCATTGAGGGACAATTTTACCTGCTCCTGCCGTTTGTGGTCATGGCGCTGGCACGTTTTCGCCGCGGCCATCTTGCCATTCCGTGCGGCATAGTGCTCGGCGGCGTCATTCTGCGCGCGCTCCTCGCGCAGAGGATTTCCAGCTCACCGCATCCGTCGTTTGGCGAGTGGCAGCAATTAATATACTACCCAACCTACGCACGTCTCGACCCGCTTACGATCGGCGTCAGCCTCGCCGCAATCGAGCGGTTCCGGCCCGACTGGTGGTCGACATTAATGAAAAGCGCGCGATGGATTTGGGCGCCGGGTATCGCCGCCATCGTCGTCGCGCTGATACTCGCTGAAGACGGACTGAATGTGCCGAGTTCCACCTTCGATTTTCCACTCATCGCGTTCGGCGTCGCGACAATGCTTGTGACCGCCGTTAGTCCGGAGCTTCCTTTTTCGCGCATTCCGTTACCCGGTGCTGCCTTCCTCGCGACAATCGCCTACAGCATTTATCTCAGCCATAAACTCGTGATCCATGCTCTGCAAAACGCCTGCTCAGCTCTTTCCGTGCCGCTCATTTCATGGCGCTGTTACCTCTGTATGCTGGCGGCGATCCTCCTCGCGGGCTCCGTCCTTTTCTTCGCGATTGAACGCCCGTTTTTACTCCTGCGGCAACGTTACGTCCGGCGTCAACGCGCGGCTGGATTGCACCGCGCGAATGCCGCGCGATCCTGAACCGAATGGCCTCAGAGTCTAACCGCGAGATTGAACGGAAGTTTCTCGTGCAAAAACTGCCCGATCAACTGGGCGATTTTCCGCGCGCCGAAATCTCGCAAGGATATCTGGTGATCGCGCCGGGAGGCGTGCAGGTCCGTCTCCGTCAAAGCGGAACGAGCCATTCCCTTACCTACAAACGTGGTGAGGCTGGCGCGCGCGACGAACGCGAGATCGAGCTGACGCGCGAGCAATTCGATGCGCTCTGGCCAGCTACCGAAGGCAAACGATTAACCAAAACGCGGTATGAAATCGGGCTCGGCAATCTGGTTGTCGAAATCGACATCTACAGCGGAAGACACAAAGGGATCGTCGTCGCAGAGGTTGAATTTCCTGACGAAAAATCCGCGCGTGAATTCCAGCCGCCGGACTGGCTCGGCAAAGATGTGACGCACGACCCGCGCTACAGCAACCAGCTTCTCGCGTGCGACGAAGCGCCGGCTTAGGTAGGTTGTATTACACTCGCAGCTCGCAGAGCGCGCCGTCGTCGAATGCTTTCCGAGCCGGTCCAACAGAAAGTCAGCCAGGCCGTTCCCGCAGTGATCGCGGCGATGACATCGCTGAAATAATGAGCGCCGAGATAGATCCGGGTAAACCCAATCAGCGCGACGAAAATAGCAGCACCCACGAACAGGATAACGCGCCAGTTCCATCGCGCGATGAACGTCGCGACGATCAGCGCGAACAGTCCGTAAAAGATCGTCGAGCCCATCGTGTGCCCGCTTGGAAATCCGTAGCTCGTGAGCGTGACAAGCGGATTCTCCAGCACGGGCCGTTGCCGGTGGAATAAGTGTTTCAGAAAAATAATCAGGAGGCTGCCGCCCAGCATTGTCACCGCCAGTGTGATCGCCCGATTCCAGTAGTGTCGCCATAACAACAAGGCGATCACGAGGACCGATGCGACGCTCACAAATCCGGGCGATCCACAGAACGATATTGCGCGTGCGAGCGTCGTGACCCCCGGAGTTGCGCGCTCGTGAAACCACGATGCGACGGCCAGATCCGTGCGGACGATTGGGTCATTGCGCGTCACGTCTTCCGCCAATGCCGCGAAATACCATCCGGCGGCCAGGATGAGGCACAGACCGATCGTGAAATGCAGTCCGAGATAACCTTCGGGCGAGAATCTCGCGCGCAGGAATCGTTTCTGTCGCGCGAAGCGACGGTTCAGAGGTTCAGTCATCTCATTCTGTCTCGCGTCTCCAGCCGCTCGTGTCGCGATGAAATTGCTCGATCGACAGTACGTCGAACACTCCGGAGTCCCGCCGCCACGTGCGCCGCTCGATGCTGACATTTGCGCGCTCGATTTGAATTAAATTCAGTGAATTGGGTTCTCCGCGTCCGCGTGTAGACGTGCTCGTGCCGGACGAGACAATGAGGGCCGCGAAGCCGGGAATGTTGTAGCGCTTTGCGGTGTAGCCGGTGTCGGCAATGTGAAAGTGACCGGCGAGCAACATGTCAACGCGGCAATCCGCGAGCGTTCGAATTGCGAGCCGCGATCGCCCCACGACGCATCCCTCCGCGCCCGCAGGGAGATCGAATGGATGGTGGGTCACGACAATTTTTGTGCGGTCGCTCGGCACGTTCTCGAATCTTCTTCGTAGTTCAGTGAGCTGACGAGCATTGATACGACCATCTTTCCACGTCAGCGCGCGCGCGGTGTTCACACCGGCAACCGCCATTTCATCATCCAAATAAAACGGCTGAAGATCATCACTGATGTACCGTCGATATCCGTCGAGGCTTCGCACAAAACGTGAGAAAAGATTGTGCAACGGCACGTCGTGATTGCCCGGAACGACGATCTGCGGAAAGGGAATCGCATCGAGAAAGTTCCTCGCCGCGATGTATTCAGCAGTCCGGGCGCGTTGCGTAAGATCGCCAGAGATGGCGACAAGGTCTGGTTTCGCAGCCGCGATAAACGAAATAAGTGGCGGCAGGATTGGTGGATCGATTCTGCCGAAATGCAGGTCCGAAAGATGAACGACTGTGCGCATCACGCCGGCTCCGAGTTGCGCGGCACTATCACTCGCAAAGCGTTCGGCCGCGTTCGATATAAGAGCGGCGCCTCCATCCAATTGACTTCGCCGTCGGTCGCCACAAGCAACCGCGGTTTTCGCGCCTCGATTGTCGCTTCCTCGACGCAAAAGGCCTCGAAATCCTTTGCCTGATCGACGCGGCCAAAAAGCGCACGGAGCGCGAGCCGAAACAACCCGAGCCGTCCCGTGCGATGCGTCAGGTAGAGTCCCAGTTTCCCACTGTTCAACGTACTTCGCCCACCAAGCTTGAACCCTGCGATCTCGTAGGGGTTGTTGCCCACGAATAAAAATGCTGAGCGCCGCGTGAGCCGCTTTCCTTCGAAGTTGATCCGCAGATCGAGAAATGGGAAACGGTGAAACGCCTGCACGGTGGCCCAAAAGAATGCTGCCCATTTTCCGCGCGCGAGACGCTCTTGCTGTGCTTCTCGTTGAGAAACGATGCGTGGGTAAAGCCCGAGGCTGGAGTTGTTGATAAAGATCCTGCCGTTAACCTCCGCGACATCGACCGGAGCGACGTGTCCTTCGACAACGGTCCGCGCGGCGTCTTCGAGAGTGAGCGGAATGTGCAGGTCTTTGGCGAAGTGATTCAGCGTGCCGAGCGGCAAGACGCCCAGGATTTTGTCCGTGCCCGCGAGCTCTGCTGCGACCGCATTGACGGTTCCATCCCCGCCAGCTGCGACGATTGTTTCCTCGCTGCTGCTCGCGCCTTCACGCGCGAGCGCGGAAATATTTCGAGCGTCGTCAGGCTGGACGATGCGCGGATTGACGCCGAGCGGCGCGAACGCCGCCGCGATCCGCGCTTCGATCGGGGCGTCGCCCGAACCCGTGCCAGCGCCACCGTTCAGAATCACGAGCATGTTCTATTAAATCGTGTGGGCCTGCTCCGCTGATGCCCCCGCTCGCAGAATTACTCGAAGTGAACGGCGCACGAATCGCCGTTAAAATGCGCTCGAGAATCGCGCGAGTAAATACCCGAGCAGACAGGTCGCCGGCAGGGTAAAAATCCAGGCCCAGACAATCCGCTCGACGACCGCCCATTTGACGCCGCTGAACCGCTTCACCGCGCCGACACCCATGATCGAAGTGGAAATTACGTGCGTCGTGGAAAGCGGAATGCCATACACGCTCGCCGTCTGAATGATAAGCGCCGCGGTCGTTTCCGCGGCGAAACCATGCACCGGTTGCAGCTTCACCATCTTGTGTCCCATCGTGCGGATAATGCGCCATCCGCCGGCCGCAGTTCCGGCCGCCATCGTCGCTGCGCAAAGAATTTTCACCCACAGCGGCACGGTCGCGAAAACCGGCGTGTGCAAAAAATTTAACCACGGTGGCAGACGCTGAAAGCTGCCCGCTTTCGTGCCGGTAAAAAGTGCCAGCGTAATGATGCCCATCGTTTTCTGCGCATCGTTGGTCCCGTGGCTGTGCGCCATCCAGGCGGCGCTGAAAATCTGGAGTTTGCCGAAAACGCCCTGCACAAACCGCGGCGTCGATGATCGGAAGAGAACGAGCAGGATAAACATAAACAACCCGCCGATCAGGAAGCCCGCTGCCGGCGAGCTGATCATCGGCAAAATAACCTTCGGCCAGAGACCCGCCTTCCATTTCCAGACCGCCCAGTCGCCGTGCGCGCTCGCGAGCGCGGCGCCGCACAGGCCGCCGATGAGCGCGTGGCTGGAGCTCGACGGCAACCCCAGCCACCAGGTGAGCAGGTTCCAGAAAATGGCTGCGCTCAGCGCGCAGAGCACAGTCGCCATCGTAACAAAATTGGTGTCCACCAAGCCTTTTCCGACTGTGGAAGCGACCGCTCCCCCGAGCAGCGCGCCCGTGAGATTGAAGACCGCCGCCATCGCAATCGCCTGCCGCGGCGTCATTACCTTCGTCGAAACGACAGTCGCGATCGCGTTCGCGGCGTCGTGGAAACCGTTGCTGTATTCGAAGATTATCGCCGCCAGGACGACGATCAGAAACACGAGCATACGCGTCGTCGCCGATTCAGGAATGCTTCAGGACGATCTGGAGGATGACGTTTCCGGCATCGCGGCAGCGATCGATCACTTTTTCCAGCAACTCGTAGAGCTCCTGCAGAAAGAGAATTTGCTTGGGCTGGTAGTCGCCGTGGTAGAGATCCCGCAGGAGGTCGAGTTCGAGTTTGTCCGCATCGCCTTCGATGGTTTGCATTCGCTGATTCATCTCGCGCGCAGTCGCGATATCGGTGCCTTTGCGTAACGATTTCACCATCGCGAGGACCGCTTCCGCGGCCTGATCGAGCAGCTCGACCTGCTTGCGAAAACTGCGGCCATGCAAATCCTGTGGGCAAATCAGGATGCGCTCCCCGATTTTTTCGACGGTCTTCGGGATCTTATAGAGAGCGGCGGCGAGCGCCTGAATGTCCTCGCGTTCCAGCGGCGTGATGAAGTTCTTGCAGAGCTGCTCCGTCAGTTGCTGCGTGATCTCCTTGTCCTTTCGGCGGCTGTGCACGAATTCCTCGAGGCTTGCCGGCGAATCATGCTGCTCAAGTTTCGCGAGGAGCGCGACGAGATGATGCACGCTTGTGTCCGCCTGCTGCGCACTCGCTTCCAGGAGATCGAAAAACCTTTCGTCGTGGCCGAGCAACTTTTGGATCGAGAACATAGGAGCCGCACTCTAGCCGTATGCTTTTGGGTTTTGCAATCAGCACGTGATGCGATCGGGCACGAGCGCCGGGCCAATAGGCGCAATCGCGGATTGCGGTTCTGTGTTCTCTCGCGTTTTATTACGATCTCAGCATGCGCCAGTACCACGATCTTTTGCGCCTTGTGCTCGACCGTGGCCAGCCGCGACGCGACCGCACCGGCACCGGTACGATTTCGGTCTTCGGCGCGCAGGCGCGCTTCGATCTGCGGGAAGCATTCCCGCTCCTGACGACAAAAAAACTGCATCTCAAATCGATCATCTACGAGCTGCTCTGGTTCCTGCGGGGCGACACAAATGTTCGCTGGCTGAATGACCACGGCGTCACGATCTGGAACGAGTGGGCGGATGAAAAGGGCGAGCTCGGCCGCGTCTACGGCGCGCAATGGTGCGATTGGCCGGGGAAAAACGGCGCCCGTATCAATCAGATCGACGAGCTGATTGCGCAGATCCGCAAAAATCCGGACAGCCGCCGGCTGATCCTGAGCGCGTGGAACGTTGCCGAAATTGATGAAATGGCGCTGCCGCCGTGCCACGTCCTTTGCCAGTTTTATGTGAATGAGGGCGCCCTCAGCTGCCAGCTCTATCAGCGGAGCGCGGACCTTTTTCTCGGCGTGCCATTTAACATCGCGTCGTATGCGCTGCTGACGCTGATGATTGCGCAGGTCTGCGATCTAGAGACGGCGGAATTTATCCACACCTTCGGCGATTTGCATCTTTACCAGAATCATCTCGAGCAGGCGCGAGAGCAGCTTTCCCGCCCGTTTCGGCCGCTCCCCACGATGAAACTGAATCCGGCGGTGACGAATGTTCACGACTTTCGATTCGAGGATTTCACGCTCCTCGGCTACGACCCGCATCCTTCGATCAAAGCGCCGATCGCAGTCTGAACGCGCGACTGCGTTGCTTCACCCCCTTGAATTTTCCCCCCACTGCTCTCGTCGAAGAGCCGTATGCAAGGAGGGATAAAGCTCTGGGGCTTCCTAATGTTCCTCGCGGCGGCGACTGTCACGCATGCGCAATCGAATTACTCCGTCGAGATCGATCTCGGCCGGCAAACGGCTTACCTGATCGAAGGTCGGCAGGTGGTGCTAAGTAGTCCGATTTCCACCGGTCGCGCGGGTCATCTCACCGAAACTGGCTCATTCAAGATCATCGAGAAAGAGCGGAACCACTTCTCGTCAATGTACGGCAAAATAGTGGATGCCAATGGCCGCACAGTAGTGAGCGATGCGGACGCGGACATGAAGGTGCCGCGCGGCGGAAAGTTTATCCCGGCGCCGATGCGTTACTTTATGCGATTCCACAGCGCGACTGGAATGCACGCCGGATATTTGCCCGGCTATCCTGCTTCGCATGGCTGCGTGCGAATGCCCGAAGAGAATGCGATCGCGTTCTTTAACGCGCTGCAGGTCGGCACGCCCGTGCACGTTTTCGGCAGTACGCGCACCGGCGAATACAGGCATTACGGGCCCCAACCGCCGGGCGGTCAGAGGTACCAACGTCGATACGACCCGCGGCTAGACCCAAGGTACGATCCGCGCTTCGACCCACGCTTTCCCGATCCAAGTTTCATCGATCCGCGCTACGCGCCGCCGCCAGGATGGTGGCGCTGA
>JBDUAZ010000060.1:0-10377 GCA_040004385.1 Chthoniobacterales bacterium
AATTTTCCAGAGGCATCAAATACGCTGACGATAACGACCGCCGGCCTGACTGCCTCTGCGAGCCGCGGAAGATCCGCGTTTGTCGCGGTAGCGGAAGGCTGCGTCGTCGGTGTCAATGCCGGCGCAGAAGTCGCCTCGGCCGGCGGGCGGGCCGAACGGGGCGTTGGTGTCGTCCGATTCTTCGTCGGATCGAAATCCGAGGGGTCGACGCGGACGTATCGCCCGTCGATTTCTTCACGCTTCCGCGTTTGATAGTTCGCCGCTTTCGGCTGGAGAGGGCGCTCGGCGACCCAGTAGGAGTCCTTGTTTACCGAGAGCACCTTGATGATTTCGTTCGGATCGGAGTTACCAATCGGAGACAAATAATCGCCAACACGATATTGCGGTCGTTCTCGACAACCGGCAAAACCGAGAAGAACGATGCACGCCGCGAGGAAGCAGTAGAGCCGTTGGTGTTTCACCTCGGAAAAAGAGAAAGGAGAGCCTGCTTGTTTCACTCGTTAGGTCAGGAACCGTGACGGACCACGCCAAGCATTAGCGATACCCGGCGTAAGTGTAAAGAGGACGCAACGTCAGCGTTTAACCGCCAGCGCGTTGCCCGCGAAGTGGAGAAGTTCAAGAATTTCGCCGCGGAGCTGAAGGAACGCCGGGCTGCTGCGATCGCGCGGACGTTCCAGATCGATCCGGATCGTGCGCTCGATTCTTCCGGGCCGCTGCGTCATGATAACGATGCGGTCGCTCATGTAAATCGCTTCATCAATATCGTGCGTCACGAGGAGGATCGTGGTGCGATGGGTCTGCCAAAGCCGCAGCACTTCATCCTGCATGCGCATGCGCGTGAAAGCGTCGAGCGCACCGAGGGGTTCATCGAGCAACAGGACCCGCGGGTGATTTATGAGCGCCCGCGCCAGAGCCACACGCTGTGCCATGCCGCCGGAAAGATGGTGGGGGTAAGCAGCACCGAATGTTTCGAGACCGACGAGAGCCATGAATTCGTCCACCTCGTGACGCTTTTCCTGGAGCACGCCGCGCGCGACAAGCCCCGCCTGAATATTGCGCCGAACGGTGAGCCAGGGAAAAAGATTTGGGTCTTGAAAGACGAGGCCGCGTTCCGCGCTCGGACAGGTAATCGCTTCCGAGCCGATCAAAAGCTCGCCCGAGTCCGGAAAATCGAGCCCGGCGATGAGGCGAAGAAGCGTCGACTTCCCGCATCCACTCGGACCGATAAGCGAAACCAATTCGCCGGCGCCCAGCGAGAGTGATACCGCATCCAGAACAAGTCGGCGTGCGAGCGGATCGTCGGGCGCGGGAAAACTTTTGCTAACTTCGCGGACGCGAAGCGAGGAAGCTTCCGTTGCGGCCATGGCTACCACTTGATCATTCCTTTTTGCCAGACCAGGACCCGGTCGCGCACCTTGAAAAGCAGAGTCATGATAGTCGAAAAGAAAGCAGCCATAATGATGAGGGCGGCGAAGACTTTTCCGTATTCCGCCCAACCTTGCGCCCAACTCACATACCAGCCGAGGCCCGACTTCACGCCTACTGTCTCGGCGACTACGAGCGTCAAAAATGAGGCGCCCAGTCCCATGAAAAGACCGATAAAAATGCTCGGGATCGCGGCGGGAATGGCGACGCGAAGAATGAGATAGGCACGCCCCGCGCCCAGCGTGCGAGCGACATCGAGATACGACGCGCGCGTATTTGAGATGCCAGAAGCCGTCAGCATCGTTACCGGAAACCAGACGGCAAGCGCAATGAGGGCCGCGGCGGAGAAGACGGCGGAAGGCGAGACGACCATCGCGAGCGGAATCCACGCAGTGGCCGGAATTGGGCCGATGACTTTGAGCACCGGCATCCCCCAGTAGCGGGCCGGAGAAGACCAACCAATGCAGATGCCGCTGATCAAACCGGTAAGCACTCCGAGCGCGTACCCGCCCAGAAGCAGAATGAGCGAGTGCCAGGTGCTGTCAAAAAGAAGCGCGCGATCGTTCACCAAACTTTGCAACACTCCGGCCGGGCTCGGAAAATATGGAAGCGGGAGCAACCGCAAGCCGGATGTGATCACTTCCCAAACGCAAAAGAGCAAGACCGCCACCGCGAGGATCGGGCACATGTCGCGCATCCATCGGCGCAGCCCCGGCCACCATGATTGCACTGTCGCCATCACGATGCCCGCGCCGAGAATGATGCAGAGGAAGAGCGTATATGAGTGCGATTCGACCGGCGGCTCTTTTTGTGAAACGAAGGAGTGGAGCACGAGCGCGGCCGCCGCCGCTACCGGCAGAGCCAGCAAAGCGCGCAGGCGAATTGATGTTGGGGTTGGCATGAGGGCCTCGTTCGCCCCGCCCACCTGCGGTCGTGCAAGATTGGCGGGATCTTCCGCCAGCACTTCAGCTTCTGTCGCGGGGATAATCACTTCTTCGCCGCGACAGCTTTTTCCTTCGCGCAGCACGAGCCCTCCGTATCAGAAAGGATCATCTCCGCAAACAAACGGATATCCTGGTCGGGGGGGACCTGACCACCAGCAACCTTTTCCACCTCGAGGTTCTTGACCCAATCATCCGAAACTCCATCGAGATGCGCGAAAGCGCGTTTCGCCAGGTCTTCAACATCAGTGCTAGGGGCGAGCATGCCGGCAACTTTCATTTCCGCGGCCGCCGACTTTACCGCGGCGTCCGCGCCGGAAACGCTCGGCACGTAGCGTAGATGCGAGATGGCGACCGTGTTCAACTCCGGGCTCGACGCGAGATATTTTTTCTCCACAGAGAGGCGCGCTGCCGCGGCGGGATTTGTCTGGACCCATTTGGCTCCCTTAAGCAGGGCGCGCGTGGCGGCGGCAGCGGCTTTGGGATTCGCGGTTAGAAACTTCCCATTCACGATCACCGCACAACAATATTCATCCTTATAAGGCGCATCCGCGGCCTGGTCCGCCACGTTTCTCACTTTACCATCGGCGAGGAGAAGACTGCCGATTGGCTCGGAATCCGCCACCGCGTCGACCTCTCCTTTGTCGAGCGCTAGCCCGAGCTCGCCGGCCGGGAACACGCGCCAGGTGACGTCTTTGCTCGCGTCAATGCCGTTCGCGCCGAGGACCCGATTGGCAAAGATAAACGGGGGCGTTCCCATTCCCGGCACTCCGATCCGCTTCCCGCGCAAATCCTGGACCGAATGAATATTGCCCTTGGTCGCGGCCTGGACGCGCAGGCAACCCATGTGGATTCCGGCGGTGAACTTGACGTCGAGCCCCTGTTCGATCGGTTTGAGAAAATACATGACGAGGTGATGCGTGATATCGAACCCGCCCAGTGCCAGCACGTCTTTGTAGTTCGCCCATTCGCACTTAACCATTTCGACCTCGAGCCCCTCTTCCTTGAAAAAACCTTTCTCGACGGCGCTGAAGATCGGCGCTTCACAAGTCAGGCCGATGTATCCGACCCGGATCTTGTTCGACCCGTCGACGGCCGCGGTGTTCTTCTTGCAACCCGCGAGTGGAAGAGCGCAGAGGATGGCCGCGACAAAAGTCAGTTTTGCAAATGTCATATATCTTCTCATCAGAGGTTCTGGAAATACCGCAATAACCTATACCTATGGAAGTAAAATCCACCGTCCTGCGTAATTGCATTTTCCGATTTAGCCACACACTATGGCGCCGCCATGCAGGACCCTTTGGAAATCCGCCACTTGCGCTACTTCCTCGCCGTGGCCGAAGCCGGTAGCTTCAGTCGCGCCGCCGACCGTCTCGGAATTTCGCAACCGAGCGTGTCCCAACAGATGCGCGATCTGGAGGCAGCTTTGCGCATCTCTCTCTTTCAGCGGCGCGGAAAGCGCATTCTTCTTACCTCGACAGGCTTGATCTTCCAGGAACATGCGCGCGCGATTCTTCGCCAGCTGGAGAATTTTCTCCAGGAGCTTGGCAGCGAACCGGGGCAGTTGCGCGGCGCGTTGCATGTGGGGGTCGTCCCCATTCTGAACGTACCCTTGATGCCGGATCTGCTCGGGCTCTTCGCAACCAGGCATCCGGGGATCGGCCTGACCGTCGAAGAAATTTCATCGACCGAGATCGAGACGGCGCTCGAAGAAGGCCGCATGGACGTGGGCCTTGGGTTTCTCACCCGGCATTCGCCGAATTTGCGCTACGAACGCCTTTGCACGGACGAATTTGCCCTGATCGTTTCCAAGGCACACCCATGGTGGAAGCGCAGAGTCATCCAGTTTTCCGAACTCCATCAACACCGGCTGCTGCAATTATCGGACACTTTCGTCATGCGCCGAATGACGGATCAAATTTGCCTGAACCATCACGTCCGTCCGAAAACGGTGGCGGAATTGAATGCGATCGAGACCTTGCTTCGCTCGCTTGCGCCTTTAAAGGCAGCCGCGTTGATGCCAAAGATTGCGTTGCGCGGAAGGGAGGCGTTGAAGTTGAAGGCAATTCCTCTTCACGGCAAAAAGCTCGCATTAGAAATCGGGCTTCTGCGCCTGAGCGATTCGGGGGCCAACAGCGCAGTCGCAGCCTTCACCAGCCTCGCCAAGTCCGTTGTTCCGAAGCTGATCAAGAAATGACTCCGAGCCTGTCGGAATGTGCCGGGGAAATGGACGAGCGAGGGCGGTCGCTACAGTAGTTGATACGGGTCGACGTCCACCGCGACTGCGACGTCTTCAGGGAACGGAAGCTTGTCGAGGGTCGCGCGCAATAATCTGCTCAGCCGCACGATTGCGTCGCCGCGGATCAAAAGATGGAAGCGGAAGGAGCCTTGTAGTTTTTCCAAGGGCGCGGGAGCGGGCGCGCTCAAGATGAATTCATCCGGCAACGCCTCCTTTAATCTACGTGCGAGCGTTTCGGCCGAAAAACTTGCGCGCTTCTCGTGCTCGGAGCGAACGGTGATCAAGACAGCGTGTTTGAATGGCGGGAAGTCGCAACGCTCACGGAACTCGAGTTCCTGCTGAAAGTAGCCGGCGAAATCATGGTGCCGCGCGAATTGAATCGACGGACTGAATGGCGTGTATGTCTGGACGAAAACTTCGCCATGAGTTTCACCGCGCCCCGCGCGGCCGGCGACTTGCGTGAGCAACTGAAATGTTCGTTCGCCGGCACGGAAATCCGGCAGATGCAGCGCCAGATCGGCATTAATGATTCCGACGAGGGTCACGTTCGGAAAATGCAATCCCTTCGCGATCATTTGCGTGCCGACGAGGATATCGATCTTCCCGGCGCGAAAGGCATGCAGCGTTTCGCGATAGGCATCTTTTCTCGTCATCGAATCGGCATCCATTCGCCTAACGACTGCATTGGGGAATAATTGCGCGACGTTTGCTTCGACTTTCTCGGTCCCGAACCCGGCGTAAATCAGCGCGTTTTCGCCGCAGGCAGGACACTTTTTCGGCACCGCTGTCATGTGCCCGCAGAGGTGACAACTCAGCCGCGCCGCAGTGCGATGGAACGTCAGAGCAACGCTGCAATTTGGGCAGCGGCGCGCCTCACCGCACGCGCTGCACAGGAGCGAAGTCGAGAAGCCGCGGCGATTCAGGAACAGGATCGTCTGCTCGCTCTTTTCCAATCGCGCCGTGATCGCCGTCCGCAGTTTTTCGGAGAGAATGGCGGCGGCCTTCTCCTTTCTTCGCTCGAGACGCAAATCTACGATGCGAATAAGGGGCATCTGGCAGTCGTCGATTCGCTGCGTCAAATTCAGCAGACGGTACTTGCCCTGCGTCGCGTTATAATAACTTTCGAGCGATGGCGTAGCGCTGCCGAGAACGACAACGCAGTTTTCCATCTTGCCGCGGACTACCGCGACATCGCGCGCGTGATAGCGGGGAGCTTCCTCCTGTTTATAGGAGTTCTCATGCTCCTCATCGACCACGATCAGTCCAAGATTCTCCAGCGGCGCGAAGACAGCGCTGCGCGCGCCGATCACAATAC
The DNA here is from genome assembly GCA_040004385.1 of Chthoniobacterales bacterium. Lineage (GTDB taxonomy): Bacteria > Verrucomicrobiota > Verrucomicrobiia > Chthoniobacterales > UBA10450 > JBDUAZ01. The sequence goes on from JBDUAZ010000060.1 coordinate 5,921, forward strand.
GCGCGCGGCCGGCGTGAATTTTGTGCCATTCGTCGTGACGTTCACCTTCCGACAAATGGCTATGCAGCACGGCAATAATGTCCTGCGCTTCGGCAAACCGGCTCTTGAATCGCTCGACGGTTTGGGGCGTCAGCGAAATCTCCGGCACGAGCACGATCGCTGTTTTACCACGCGCCAGGGCCGATCGAATCGCCTGCAGATACACCTCAGTTTTGCCGCTGCCGGTGACGCCGTGGATGAGGATCGGACGCGTTTTTTCCGGCGCCATCATCGCTTCTTCGACCGCGCGAAGCGCGAGCGCCTGTTCGGCGTTGAGCAGGAGATTTGAGCTCGCGACAAACTCCTCATTAGCGTGCGGATCGCGCGCCACCGCTTGTTCCGTTAACTGAACCAGGCCACGCTTTGCAAGAGCGCGTAGCGTCTGATTATCGAGCGAAGTTTTGCGCAGTAAGTCCGCCGCGATTGCCGGCGCTCCGAGCAGCGCAATTGCTTCGAGAAGTTCGGCCTGTCGCGGCGCACGCTTGCGCAGTTTTTCTATTTCTTCCGGCTCGATCATGCGTGCGACAGCGACAAACAATTGCTTTTTCCACCCGATTTCCGCGCGCCGGATCACTTGCGGCAGCAGGCTGCGCATGACTGTTTCGATCGGGCAGCAATAATACGTCGCCATCCAGCGTGCGAGATCGATGAGCCTGGGACTAAGAACCGGCTTCTCGCCCACGACCGCTTCGATCGGCCGAACACCGCCCGCTTCCGTTTCCGTGAGCAGCGCCACAACAGTAGCGAGGGCCGATCGGTCGCGGAAAGGCACGCGAAGGCGCGAACCAATGCTTACGCGCGCGGCTAATGTTTCCGGAATTGAATAATCCAGCTCGCGATGAATCGAGCGGTCTATGATAACGCGCGCGAAAGTTTCGCTCACGGTTGTGTGCGGCCGAGGAATTTCATTGCTCGCGGAAACGATGCGTGGATTGGTGCTGCTGTGAGATTACCGATCGCGGGTGCCCGATACCATTGCGTGCACAGACCTTGTGTAGGCCAGCGGCGCGGCGCCAGATTTCCATGATCCGATTTTTGTTCAAGCTCGTCATTTGCATCATCCTCGCGACCGGCGCGAGCGTGGCATATCTGACCATCCGCTCGGGCGATCCAGTCTACATAATCTACGAATGGATCAGCCCGGCGCGCTTCCAACGTTACGATGCGTTCCTGCAAAGCGTCGCCGCGAAAAATGGCCTCGATCCGATGTTGTTGAAAGCGGTCGTGTGGCGTGAGAGCGGGTTCGATCCGACGAAACGTGGAGCTGCTGGCGAGCGCGGATTGATGCAGGTGAGCGAGAAGGCCGCGAATGAATGGGCGCGCGAGACGCATACGGACAATTTTCGCGCCGATGATCTGTTTGACGCGAAGGTGAACATCGAAGCTGGTGCGTGGTATCTGCGCCGGGCGATGCAGCACTGGCAGCATCAGGCAAATCCGATTCCGTTCGCGCTCGCGGAGTATAATGCAGGCGCAAGCCGCGCCCAGCGTTGGGCAGGGGACGCAGATGCGACGGTAGTCCCGCCAGACACATTTCGGTCGAACATCGACTTTCCGGGAACCCGAAAGTACGTGGACGCAATCATCGCGCGCTACGAGTTCTACAAACGGCGCGGGCGGATGTAGCGGGCCCAGCCGCTCGGACGACTGGCGAGTTATTATCCGGCCCTCCCTGGATGCCTGCCGTCACTCCGGCTGCAGCGGGAATAGCTCCAACCTGCCCGCCCGGCGCGCCAGCATCGACGACAACAAAATTCCGGTGAAATGTGGTGGGCGATGGATAAGGCGAAAATTGCCGACGTGCTCGAAAAGATCGCGACCCTTCTCGAGTTGAAAGGCGAGAACAGTTTTAAGATCCGTGCCTACACAAATGCGGCGCGCTCCATCGAAACTTGGGGCGGCAATATTTCGGATCTTCGCGACGAGGCGACGCTCGAGGAGATCCCTGGTATCGGTAAGGCGATCGCCGCGAAAATTAAGGAACTGATCGAGACGGGTTCGTTAAAATTCTACGAGGAATTGCGCGCGGAATTCCCCGCCGGAATCCTTGAGCTGTTTTCCCTTCCGGGACTTGGTGCGAAGAAGATCAAGGCTTTGCACGAGCAGCTGGAGGTCAGCTCGATCACGCAGTTGCAGGAAGCTTGTGCGTCCGGCCGCGTCGCGGGCCTGCCCGGTTTCGGAAAAACCACCCAGGACAAACTTTCCGGCGCGATTGCGGACCGGGCAAAGCACGTCGGTTCGTTCCAGCTCGGCGCGATCGCGGGGGAAGCAGCATCGTTGCAGGATGATCTCCGCGCGCATCCCGACGCTCTTCACGTTTGCATCGCTGGAAGCTATCGGCGGCGGAAAGAAATCGTGCGCGATCTTGATTTCATCGTCGCGACTTCTGCGCCAGCCGCGATTACCGAGGCGTTCATCGAGCATCCGCTGGTTGAATCGGTCATCGCGCAAGGCGCGACAAAATCGAGCGTGCGATTGCATTCCGGAATTCAATGCGATCTGCGCGTTGTGAGCGCCGCGGAATATCCGTTCGCGCTGAATTATTTTACCGGCAGCAAGGAACACAATATCGTCATGCGCAGCCGCGCGCTGCAGCGCTCATGGACGTTGAACGAATATCGGCTCGCGCCGGTCCCGCTTGATCCCGATTCGAAGAGAAAGAACAACGCCGCGGCGCAGCCAATTCCGGAGGTGCGTGATGAGGAGCAGCTTTATCGCGCTCTCGACCTCGATTACATCCCGCCCGAGTTGCGGGAGAATTGCGCTGAGTTTGAGGGGGCTGCAGCTGGCACGCTGCCGCAATTGATCGAGCCGGAAAATCTGCGCGGCACATTTCATTGCCACACGACCGCGAGCGACGGCCACAATTCGCTCGAAGAAATGGCAGCAGCCGCGCAGGAGCTCGGATTGCAATATCTCGGCATCGCGGATCACAGCCGCAGCTCGATTCAAGCGCACGGGCTGGATGCGGCGCGGCTGAGCGCGCAGATAGCGGCGATTCGCGAACTCAATGGCAACTTTGATAACTTCCGGCTATTCGCGGGAATCGAGTGCGACATTCTCCGCGACGGTTCGCTCGATTTTCCGGATGAGACGCTTGCGCAACTAGATTACGTAGTCGCGTCGGTGCATTCGGCTTTTGGTCTTTCGGAGGCCGAGATGACGCGCCGGATTATCAAAGGGATGAGCAACCGCCATGTTACGATGCTCGCGCATCCGACCGGCCGATTGTTGCTGAAACGCGAGCCCTACGCCCTCGATATTCCGGCGGTGCTCGATGCCGCAGCTGACACGGGAACATGGATTGAGATCAATGCCGCACCGAAACGCCTCGATCTCGACTGGCGGTGGTGGCGTTTAGCGAAGGAGAAGGGGGTGAAGTGCGTGATTAACCCGGACGCGCATCGCACCGAGCGGCTTCAGGAGCTCTGGTTCGGGGTCGGAGTCGCCCGAAAAGGATGGCTTACGAAAAACGACGTCGTGAACTGTTTACCGCTCGGAAAAATTGACGCAGAACTAAGGCGAAAGCGGGAGCGGGGAAACTAAATCACGCCACGCGCTGCGCCTTCGGTCGTATCTCAAGGAAGACCTGTTAGGCCGTCTCCCGCTGCGGCATGAACATCGTCAGACATTTGCAGGCGCCGCCGGCTTTCAGGAATTCCGTCATCGCAAGCTCATGGCAGCGGTAGCCGCGATCGCGCAGTTTGCTGACGAGTGCGGGTGCGCCTTCCGGCAGAACGATGTCATGTTCCAGCGCCACGGCGTTGCAGGAAAAATGTACCGCTTCTTCTTCCGGCACATCGATCAGGTCACTGACATGAGCCCGGATGGCACGTTGCCCGTATTCATCAAAAGCGGCAGGGAACCAGACTGCGCCACCATCGGCGAGCGGACAAAAACAGGTGTCGAGATGATAAAAACGCGGATCGACCAGTTCCACGGATATGACGAGACAACCGAGCCTCTCTGCGACCGCGCGATGCGATTGGATGTCCGAGCGAAATTTGTAACCGCATAACAACGCGTCACCGGCGAAAAGCGCATCGCCTTCGCCCTCGAAATAGAGCGTCGGCGGGAGCCAGGCGATTTCATATCCGCGCGATTCCATCCACTGCGCGAAGTGCGGCGCTTCGCCGGCGCGTTCTGGGTGGCGGAAGTTGCTTGGGATAAACTTTCGTCCGACGGTCAGACCCGCGTTTGCGGTGAAGACCATGTCAGGAAGCTTCGGTTGCGGCGGGACCAGCTCGATCGGGCAATCGAGCTTCAACAATGTTTCGTAAAGCGCCTTCCACTGCGTCTGCACGAGCGGCTTATCAGCGCCTCGCGCGCGGCTCATCCACGGATTAATTTCGTATTCGATGCCGTAATAATCCGGCGCGCAGAGTAGAAGTGTACGCATACAATCCAGCGCTTTACGC
>JBDUAZ010000094.1:0-10377 GCA_040004385.1 Chthoniobacterales bacterium
GAGCGTTTCATCATCATCGTCGGCGGATTACATCGCGATTTCCTGCCGTCCTCGTGGGGATTGTTTTACCCGACCTGGGTGGATATCTGGACGTTCGTCGGGACGTTTGGAATTTTCCTTTCACTCTTCCTCCTCTTCATCCGCTACCTGCCGATGATCGCAATGAGTGAGGTCAAGATCGTGTTGCCGGAGGCCGACCCGCACTACACGTCACCCGCACAACATCGTCCGGTCGCCGCCGGGGGAAAGGAGCGCACGTGAAGACGCCCTCGGGTCACAACGTTTACGGCATCGGCGCGGAATATCCGAGCGCGGCGGCGCTTTACGAAGCAGCAAAACGCGTCCGCGACGTGGGGTTTAAACGCTGGGATGTCCACTCGCCTTTCCCGATCCATGGAATGGACGAAGCGATGGGACTGGGCAAATCGTGGCTGAGCGCGGCCGTCCTCGGCGGCGGCATTACCGGCCTGCTCACGGCGGCGGTGCTGGAATTTGGACCATCGTGGCTCATTTATCCGTTGACCGTGCATGGCAAGCCGACCAACTGGGCGACCGTGCCCGCGTTCTTTCCGATCATGTTCGAGCTCACGGTTCTGTTTTCCGCATTCACGGCATTTTTCGCGATGCTGATCATGAACGGATTGCCGCGCTGGTATCACCCCATTTTTAACTGGGAACGTTTCAGCCGAGCGACGAACGACGGGTTTTTCCTCATAATCGAGGCGCGCGATCCGCGCTTTACGGAGGTGGAGGCGCGCGAGCTTCTAGAGCAAAGCGGCGGTCAGCACATCACGCTTATCCACGAAGAGTAGCCATGTTGCGCGCCTTCTTTCTTATCTTCGTGTTGACCGGTGTCGCGCTCGTCGCCTTTCTCGGATTCCGGGGGCAGAAAAGCGCCGGCTCGCCGATCGAACTTTTTCCCGACATGGTGCGTCAGCCGAAAGTGCGCGCGCAGGCGCCACTCGGTTTTTTTGCGGACAACCGCGGCGCGCGTGTTCCGGTTGCGGGCACGGTGCCGATCGGCTACGAAATGCCGAAGCCGGAATTCCAGGCAGCGGCCGGCACCGCCGCGAAGCCCACACCGCCTCCGCTCGCGTTCAGCGCCGGCACTGATTATTACAACACCGGTAAAATGGGAACGAACTGGGGAACGGGTATTCCGATCGCCGTAACTGGCGATCTAATGGAGCGCGGCAAACAGCGCTTCAACATCAACTGCGCGGTCTGCCACGGAATGACTGGTGCTGGCGACGGGATCGCGAAGCAGTACGGCCTAACGACCGTGCAAAGCCTCCTCCAGGAGCGAATCCGCACGATGTCGGACGGCGAGATTTTCAACACGATCACGAACGGCAAGAACACGATGATGTCCTACGGGCCGAACGTGAATGTGGCGGATCGATGGGCGATCATCACCTACCTGCGAGCGCTGCAGCGCAGCCAGAACGCCACCGCTGCTGACGTGCCGCCGGAACATCAGGCTGAGCTCGACAAACCAGCCGAAGCCGCCCCGCCGGCACCGGCGAATTCGCCCGCGACACCCGAGGCGCCAAAAAAATGAGCGAGCGTTCCCACGTCGTGCCCAAACCGGAAGGCGAATTTTTCGAGAGCGGTCGCTTCGCCGGCTTGTCGATGCTTCTTGGCATCGTCGGCATTGTAGGCTTGGTGTTGAGCGTGGTCGGCGCATTCGTCGCGCCACTGCAATTCAGCTATTCGTGGCTTTTCGGCTTCACTTTTTTCTTCACGCTCCTGGTGGGCTGTTTTTTCTGGATCATCGTTCATCACGTAACCGATGCGGCATGGTCGGTGGTCGTCCGGCGCCAGCTTGAGAATCTCGCGGTCCTCCTACCGGTGCTGGCGCTGTTGTTCATCCCGATTCTGATTTTCCGCCATCACCTCTACGAATGGCTGAACATCCCTATTGGTCAGGATCCGCGTCTCGACGCTAAACGCGCCTACTTGAATTGGCATTTCTTTCTCGTGCGTTCGATTTTCTATTTCGTCTTCTTCAGCGTCGCGGCATTTTTGTTCCGCCATTTCTCCACACGCCAGGACCGTGATGGAAGTCCGGCCTTCACGCTGACGATGCGCAAGGTTGCTTTTGTCAGCCTGCCACTCTTCGCGCTCTCTCTTACCTTCGCTGCTTACGATTGGCTGGTAGGTCTGAACTACAACTGGTTCTCGACCATGTGGGGCGTTTACATTTTTGCCGGCGCTGCCGGCAGTTCGATGGCGCTCCTCGTCCTCGTGATCACCGCGTTGAGAAGCGCCGGATATCTGAAGGAAATGGTGACCGTCGAACACTACCACACGATGGGAAAGTGGATGCTCGCGTTCACGGTTTTCTGGGCCTACATCGGCTTCAGCCAATACATGCTGATCTGGTACGCGAACATTCCAGAGGAGACGGAATATTTCATTCGTCGAAACACTGAATCGTGGAATCCGATGATGATCTTTCTGGTCGTCGGCCGCTTCTTCGTACCGTTCGCATTGCTGTTATTGCGCGGGCCGAAAAAGAATGCGCGGCAGCTTTGCATGATCTCGGGTTGGCTCGTTTTCATGCAAATGGTCGACATGTATCTCGTCGTGCTGCCGATACTGCATGGCGACGGGATTCACGTAAGCATTTGGGATTTCGTGCCGCTCCTCGGCATCGGCGGAACGCTCGGTTTCCTTTACCTGCGTCTGCTCCCTAAGACATCCCTCTTCCCGAATCGTGATCCGCGGCTGATGGAATCGCTGCGCTTAGTGAACTGATTGTGACAAACGACCGACCGACCTCCAGCTTCGAACCACCGCATCCAATCTTTTCGACTTGGGTTGGTGTGGTGCTGCTCTTTGCGTTGTTCGCTCTGATTGCGCTGGTGATCGTGGCGGCATCGCCACGCGGCGATCATTACGAAAAGACTCGTGCGAAAGCGCGCGCGGAGAAATTAAAAGCCGTGACAGATGAGACGAACAAGTCGCTCACGACCTACGCATGGGTCGACAAAACCAAAGGCGTCGCGCGCATCCCGATCGGTGATGCGATGAGACTCACTCTCGTCGAGCTGGCGCAAAAGAAACCGGCGCCTGGAAGCCCCATCGTCCCCGCTGAGGCGCAAAATGCCGGAGCGCAAGCGGCCGCCCCCGCGACGCCGCCACCGGTCGGTCCGTTGGCGGCATCGTCTCCATCCGCCGGGGCCACGCCGAAGGTAACTTCAGTGACAGGGCCCAATTCCGAGAATCGGGGCCAGCCGGCTGCCGCTACGAATCCCGCGCCGGTTCAGCCAGGAACCCAGCCGGGCGGCGCCGCAACTCCAGCCGCTTCGCCACCCGCCGCCGCTGCGCAACCAGGACGCGCGGTAGTAACGCCATCGCCATCTGCGCCGGGAACACCGCTGCCGATTCGCGGGAAAAGACCATGAGCGTTGCCGATTTGATCGCGAAAATGAAAAAGTTCGAGAAGAACGCCGAAATGATTTTTGACGAGGAAGAGCCGATCGGCAGCCCGACAGACCTGGTCATGCCGCGGCGTCGCTGGTTCCGACGAGCGCGTCAGGAAGTGGTCGCTTCATCGCAGCCAAAAGAGCGAGGGCAGTCGTGACGCCGGCAGATATCCCACTGAAACCGCCGGCGACACCAGTCGCGAGTAGCGAGTCGGCAGTCACAACAGCGGACGTCGAGCGGGTCGAGCGCGCCTTGATCGACGCGTCCACGCGGCTGCCGGTTTTGATGTTCTACAGCTCAGCGCTCGTCTGGTTACTCATTGGCACGGCGCTGGCCGGGTTCACTTCCTTTAAATTGCACGCGCCAGACTGGCTCTCGGACTGCAGCTTTCTTACATGGGGTCGTGTCCGCCCCGCGCACATGAATGTGATGGTGTTCGGCTGGGCGTCGATGGCGGGAATTGGGACCGCGATCTGGCTGATGGCGCGGCTCTCAAGAACGACCTTGCGGCATCCGCTTCTGCTCGTGGCAGCCGGGGCCTTTTGGAATCTGGGAGTACTTCTCGGCGTCGGCGGAATTCTGGCAGGCGACAGTACCGGGTATGAATGGCTCGAGATGCCACCGTATGCCGCGGCCGTCTTGTTCATTGCCTACACGCTCGTGGTTTCGTGGGCGGTGCTGATGTTCCGCTTCCGGCGCGGTGAGCACATTTACATCACGCAATGGTACCTGCTCGGGGCGTTCCTTTGGTTCCCGTGGATGTACGGCGTTGCGCAGATCATGCTTTTCGTCGTCCCGGTGCAAGGTGTGATGCAGGCGGCCGTGACGTGGTGGTTTGCGAACAACCTCCTATTCCTCTGGTTCGGCGCGATTGGCCTCGGCACAGCTTATTACATGATTCCCAAAGTGATTGGCCGCCCGGTTTACAGCTATCATCTCGCCGCGATCGGCTTCTGGACTTACGCATTTTTTGCGAGCTGGACGGGAATGCAGCGGCTCGTCGATGGGCCATTTCCGGCCTGGATGATTACAGCGAGCATTGCGGCGACCATTCTGACGATTATTCCGGTCGCGACCGTCGGGTTGAATCATCACATGACGATGCGCGGATATTTCGGCTTGTTGCGCTACAGCCCGACGCTGCGTTTCACGGTCTTCGGCGCGATCGCCTACACCGTGTTTAGCCTCTTCGGGGTGTTGATTTCGCTCCGCTCAGTCGCGCGGTTCCTGCATTTCACTCAGGCGAGCGTCGGCTATTCGCATCTCGGATTGTACGCGTTTTTCACGATGGTGATGTTCGGCTCCATGTACTACATCGTGCCGCGACTGGTCGGACGCGAATGGCGGTATGCCTCATTAATTAAGCTCCACTTCTGGTCGTCCGCGTACGGCGTTGGCCTGATGGTATTAATGCTGGTCGTGGGCGGCGTGACCCAAGGGGCGAACATGGACAATGCCTCGATGGCTTTCAGTGAAAGCACCGAATCAATCCTGCCGTATCTGCGTGGGCGGAGCCTCTCCGGCATGCTCCTGACGGTTTCGCACGTTGTTTTCGCTTATCACTTCGGATTGATGCTTCTCGGATTGGGACGCACCGCGAGCGTACCGACATTTTTGAATCCGCAAGACGAAGAAGGATTCGAGCCACACTCATGAAAGGCATCACTGCACTCTTTCTCGGGATTTTCGGGACGTTCGCGTTCTCGTGGACGGGGCTGTTGCTGATTCCGAATTATCAAATCGGACATCTCGAGCCGCAGATGGATGAGGAGGGGAACGACGCTTATCCAGCGCCGAAATCCGGTATGGCTGACCGCGGCCGTCGTGTCTACGCAGCGAACGGTTGCGTTTACTGCCACACGCAGCAGGCGCGACCGGATTATCTTGCGTCCGACATCGAGCGCAAATGGGGCGAACGCCGAAGCGCGCCGCGCGATTATCTTTTCGAGCGGCCCGTCCTGCTCGGCAAAATGCGAATGGGACCTGATCTCTCAAACATAGGAAAACGCGCGCCCGTCGAGGATGAGAACGCGCCCCCGCCAGCTAGCGTCGCAAGTCCTGCTGCCGCCTTGGGAAGTGCGCCGGCCGGAACTCCTGCTCCGTCTCCGGCGGACACAAAGCCTGGCGCGCCATCGCCTGCTCCGCCTGCAGGCGTGACGCCACCCGCGGCTCCGCCAACCTCTCCAGCTCCTGCAAATCCGAGCGCGGGACTTGGCAATCCGCCAGGGGCCGCATCGCCCTCGCCTACGCCTGCTGCTGGTTCCTCCAGCCCCGCATCTATCGCCGTCGTTGCGGCATCGCCTGCAGCCACCCTCCCGAACGCGCCCGTCACGCCCACTACTGCGAACACTGCCGCAACCGCGGCAAGCAGCGCCGATTCCCTGACCGCGCCGAGCGGCGAGCCAATCCCATACAGCGCGGCGTGGCATCACCGTCATCTCTATAGTCCGCGCAGCGTGGTTCAGGATTCAAACATGCCTGGTTACCGTTTCCTTTACGCAAAACGCACGATCGGCAGCGAACCGGCGGCCGACGCGTTACGCCTGACGAAAAATGACACGCCGCCGGAAGGGACCGAAATTGTTCCGACGTACGACGCGAAGTGCCTCGTCGCCTATCTAATGTCGCTCGATCAATCTCACGCACTGAAAGAAGTGAAAGCGACAGCGCCCGCGGCGCCACCCGCTCCGGGAAAGGGAACGAAATGAACGAGCACGTTCCCGGGCCAGAGCGTCGCGTCCGACAAGGAATGGACTACGGCGAGACAGAAGAAGTCGGCAAGGTCCACGCAGCGATTCAACGCGAAAAAATCGAGCCGCGCGTGGGGCTCGAACCGTTGTCTCTCTGGTTGATCGGGGTCTACGGGCTCGCGATCTTTTTCGGCGGCGCCTATCTCGGCCGATACAGTGGCAATTTTAGCGGGGACGGACTTGATCCCATGGGCGGCGCTCCCCATCCAGTAAAAGCCGGCGCGGCAGGCCCAGGCGGCGCGCAGGCTGCGGAGCTCAGTCCGGCTGATCGCGGCAAGAAAATCTTTTCGGCTAACTGCGCGACGTGCCACCAGGTAAGTGGTCTCGGCGTTGCCGGCCAGTACCCGCCGCTTGCCGGCTCCGAGTACGTCAATGGTGGAACGAAACGCCTGGGCATGATCTTGCTCAAGGGACTGCAGGGCCCCCTCACGGTGAAAGGCGCGCAGTTCGGTTCCGCGGTCATGCAGCCGTGGGACAAGACGCTGACGGACGCGAAAATTGGGGATGTCCTCACTTACATTCGCCAGGAGTGGGGGAATAAAGGCGGGCCCGTCTCTCCCGAAGGGATTGCCGCGTTGCGCAAAGAACTCGCGAGCCATCCGGATTCGTTTGTCGAGAGCGATCTGAAAGCCGTTCCGGATGATGCGAATCTTCCGGGTGGTGATGCTTCCGCCCCGCCGAAGCCGGGCGAAGCGGCCAAGCCCGGCACACCGCCGCAACCGAGTCCCCCTCCGAAGCTATAACTGCTATAGCCGCGCGTATGATCGCGCATGCTCGCGGACGATTCTCACATCCCGAATTGCGTGCCCCAGCGTAAATAATGGCATGATCCAGCACAAAGATCTCGACGATCCCAGGACACGCGAAGTGATCGTTGTCGGCGGCGGGCTTGCCGGATTGTCGGCGGCAATTTACCTCGGGCGCGCGCAACGCGACACCCTCGTGATCGATTCCGGCGATTCGATGGCGCAATGGGAGCCTGACGTAGCGAATTACCTCGGTTTTCCGCGAGGGGTGGCGGGAGACGATCTGCTCAAAAAAGGCCGCAAGCAGGCGCTCCGGTGTGAGGCAAAATTCGTTGAAGACAAAATTGTGAGTTTGTCGTTGCGGGACTCGGTTTTCATCCTGCGCGGCCGCCGGAAATCGTATCAGGCGAACAGCGTGCTCCTCGCCACCGGCATCTTCCATTTGCCGCCGCAGATTCCCGGCGTGAAGGAGTGCATCGGGCACAGCATGTTTTTCTGCAAGGATTGTGACGGTTGCCGTGTGCGGGGAAAGCGGATCGCGATTTTCGGCACGAACAACGAGGCGGTCGAATACGCGCTCGGCATGCTATTTTATTCAGCCTGTGTGATCGTCGCCACAAATGGTAAACGCGCGCACTGGAGCAAGCAGCACGCGCGCTGGCTGGCTGAGTATAAAATCCCTGTGGAACGCAAACGTGTCGTCGACGTCGAACATCGAAAGCGAAAGATCGAGGCTATCAAATTGGTCGGCGGAAAGCGGATCGCGATCGATTACATTTTCAGCACACGCGGCGACGTTTTTCACACCGGGCTGGCCGAAAAGCTTGGAGCTAAATTGGACGCGGACGGCCAGATTAAGGTCGATCACTGCATGCGAACGTCCGTGCCGCGGCTGTATGCTGCGGGCTGCATTACGCCGGCAAATTGCCAAATGATCATCGCGGCAGGGCAGGGCGCGGCCGCCGCGCAAGCAATCAATCGCGACCTATTCGAAGAAAGCTTAAGGACGCACTCGCTCCGGCGGTTTCGCGAGGTGCAACTGAAGGAGGAAAAAACGGTGCCGGAAAGTGCCTAACGATCTGTTTGACTAAATTATTATGGGATTCGAACAATATCACGAACCGGTGGATGAATTGTCCGCGGAGACGCGCACCTTTGCGCGCATGATTGTTTCGCTCACGGAGGAAGCAGAGGCGATCAACTGGTACGAGCAACGCATCTCGGTGGAGAAAGACAAAAGCGCGCGCGCCATCATGCAGGATGCGCAAAAAGAGGAATTTAAGCATTTCTCCATGGATCTGGAGTGGCTGTTCCGGAAGAAATCGCAATGGCGCGAGATTGCGGAAGGCGTTTTGTTTCAGAAAGGCGACATCGTTGCTCACGGCGACGAAGCCGAAGAGAGCGCGTAGTCTTAACCCGACTCCGTGCCCACGGGGCTGGAAGACCCCGGCGGTGCCGCGATATCGTTACAGCTTCGCGGCAATGATTTGCGCGATTGCGTCGAGTCCTGCCTCGTCTTCAGCGTCGAAGCGAGCCAGCTCCGGGCTGTCGAGATCGAGCACGCCGCGGACACTGTCGTCCGCACCGATGAGCGGCAGAACGATCTCGGATCTCGACGCGCTGTCGCAAGCGATGTGTCCGGGGAATTGATCTACGTCTGCAACTCGCATTGCACGCTTTTCGGCTGCCGCGACGCCGCACACTCCACGCCCGAGCGGGATGCGGATGCAGGCTGGTTTGCCCTGGAACGGACCGACGACGAGCTCATCGTTTTTGAGCAGATAAAAGCCAGCCCAGTTTAATCGCGGCACGGAATGGAAGATCAGCGCGGCGCAGCTCGCCATGTTCGCGGTCGCATCGGACTCACCCTCGATTAATGCCCGCAATTGCGCAGCAAGCTCGCGATACATCTCCGGCTTCGGCAAGCGACTCGGATCGGCAGCAGTTGCGAACATCTGCGCAGCTTACACACGCCTGCGTCAAGTTGCAGGCCACTTCCGCCCTCGCGTGCGCTAGAGTTTAGCTACGGCCGAATTTCAGGATGCGCTCCACGAGCTCGAGGTTGACCAAGTCTAGGCGTATTTTGACCGTAATTGCCTCTTTTCTCTTGAAAAGTTTGCCCTGATACTGAGGTTCAGAACTTCCATTATGGACGCTTCCACTCACCCCGTTTCTGAATCTCACGTCGAGCACGATCCGTCTCATCACGACGCCGGTCACGATCATCACGAGCTTCCATTCTGGCGAAAATACATCATCTCGACCGACCACAAAGTGATCGGAATTCAGTACGGAATTACCGGCCTGATTTTTCTCTTTTTCGGTTTCTCGCTCATGATGTTGATGCGCTGGCAACTGGCATATCCCGGTCAGGAATTGCCGGTCATCGGAAAAGCACTTGGCCATATTTTCGGCCCCGGGAGCATGCCGGACGGGAAGATGACGCCGGAGTTCTACAACTCGTTAGGCGCCATGCACGGCACGATCATGATCTTTCTTGGCATCGTCCCGATCGCTTTCGCCGCTTTCGGAAATTTCGTCGTGCCGCTCCAGATCGGCGCGCCGGACATGACGTTCCCGAAGATCAATATGGCGAGCTACCAGGCATTTTTCTTCGGCGGCCTCGTCATGCTCACGAGCTTTTTCGTTCCAGGCGGCGCGGCAAAAGGCGGCTGGACTTCTTACACGCCGCTCGCCGTTCTTGCCGACAAAGGGGAGGCTTACCACCCCTTCCTCAACGGGCAGACGCTTTGGCTCGTCGGTTTTATTTTGCTCATTACGTCGTCGCTTCTCGGGGCGGTGAATTTCATTGCGACGATCATTCAATTGCGCGCAAAAGGCATGACCTGGATGCGGCTTCCGTTCTTCGTCTGGGCGCAGTTTGTCACCGCGTTCCTGCTCCTGCTTGCGTTCCCACCGCTCGAAGCCGCCGTCGTCATGCAACTGATGGATCGTGTCGCGGCGACCAGCTTTTTTATGCCGAGCGGCCTCGTGGTGAATGGCGCGCCGCTGCACATTAGCGGCGGAGGCAGCCCGCTTCTCTGGCAGCATCTCTTCTGGTTTCTCGGGCACCCGGAAGTCTATGTCCTCATCTTGCCCGGCATGGGCATCGTCGCGGAAATTATCGCGAACAACACGCGCAAGCCGCTTTGGGGTTACAAATCGCTCGTCTTCGCCGCGCTCGTCCTCGGATTCCTTTCCTTCATCGTCTGGGCGCACCACATGTGGCTGACGGGGATGGGCTCCGCAGTGAGCGCCTTTTTCCAGACGACCACCATGATCATTTCCATTCCATCGGTCATCATTCTGAGCGCGTTCTTCATCTCGCTCTGGGGCGGGTCAATTCGATTTAACGTGCCGATGCTTTTCGCGACCGCGTTTCTGCCCATGTTCGGGATTGGCGGGCTGACCGGTATTCCGCTCGCATTTAACTCAGCGGATCTCTACCT
>JBDUAZ010000090.1:0-10249 GCA_040004385.1 Chthoniobacterales bacterium
CTCGTCGGGCTGCCTTTGATCATCGGGCTTTGGGCGCAGTTCCGAGTCAAGAGTGCTTTTCGCAAGTGGGGCGAAGTGCGCGCGAGCGCGAACATCACGGGAGCGGAAGCGGCGCGGGAGATTTTGGCCGCCGCGCAGATTCAGGACGTCGAAGTTGTCGAAACGAACGACTACCTCGGCGACCATTATGATCCGACGAGCAAGCGGCTCTGCCTTTCAACAAACGTCTACAGCACGCCGTCAGTCGCGGCTCTCGGCATCGCTGCCCACGAGACCGGGCACGCGATTCAGCACGCAAAAGCTTATGCACCGCTCCACGCGCGGATGACGATCGTACCGATCACGCAGGTCGCCACGCAGATGTTGCCGTTCGTGATTTTCGGCGGCTTCTTTTTCCACATCACCGGTTTCATCACGCTCGGCATTTATTGCTACATGATCCTGCTCGCGTTCCAGCTGATTACATTGCCGGTGGAATTCGATGCATCGCGACGCGCGAAAATTATTCTACAACAAATGGGTATCATCCAGCCGGGCATGGAAACGGCCGGGGTGAACAAAGTGTTGAATGCTGCCGCGCTGACGTATGTTGCGGCGTTCATCGCCACGCTTGGGAACTTGCTCTGGCTGATGTCCGTGCGTGATCGGCGCAATTGATGCGCGCCGGATCCGCGAAAAAGATGAATTCCTCCATCGCATTGCCGTCAGCACGTCGCATTACCGATTTGTTATCGTCGGGCTTGCCGGCGCGTGCTAAGCCTAGACGCGACGCGATGGACCAGCCGAGATCGGATGAAGACCAGCAGCTCGTCGCGCGCACCCAGGCCGGCGAGGCGAATGCATTCGATCAGCTCGTCGTGAAATACACGCCGCGTCTCTACGGCCTCGTCTACAATATGACCTCGAACCACGAGGACACGAACGACCTGCTGCAGGACGTCTTCTCAAAGGCCTACAAATCAATCGGCGGATTCCGCGGGAAATCCTCCTTTTACACCTGGATCCATTCCATTGCGGTGAACATGACGCTGAATTTTCTGAAGAAACGCGGTCGCCGTTTTCACCTCAGCCTCGATGACGTGGACGCAAGCATTCAGAACGATAAGGAATTTCTCGAGCTCACGCAGAGCAGCAGTCCGGTGCGTGAAGCCGACCTTTCTGAGCTGCAGCTAAGATTGAACGAGGCGATGATGAAATTGTCTGATGAACACAGAGCCGTGGTCACGATGTTTCATATTCAGGGAATGCCTCACGCAGAAATCAGCAAAATCTTGAAGGTTTCCGAAGGTACGGTACGTTCCCGGCTCTTCTACGCGAACCGACAACTGCAAAATTACCTGGACGAGTTTCGAAAGAACCCCGTCTCGTAGAACCGATTTCACATGCACGACTTTGACGAAAACGACATTGGCAAGCTTCTCCGCCTCAAACGGCATGAGCAGCCGCCGCCAGGATATTTCGATAATTTCCTGCATGAATTTCATCGGCGGCAGCGCGACGAGCTTTTGCGTCAACCGCTCTGGCGTATTTGTCTGCAGCGCGCGCAGGATTTCACTTTCCGGCTAAACGTCCCGGCGCTTACATCTTATCCGACCGCGCTCGCGGCGTTGCTCGTCTGCGCCGCGGTCATTTCGCTGCGGGTTTATCAGACGCCTGAAACGACGAACGTCGCAGCGCAATCGCGCGCCGTCGTCACTGTTCCAGCCGAACAGGATTCTGCATGGAGTCTTTCCACCCCTGTCGCGACGCGTGATTTCGGTTCGACGCTTGTTCGTACGGTTAGCAGCTCCCACACTCACCGGGCCGTGGCGGCTACCCCGCGCTACGTTCTGGACAGCAAGCCAGTGAGTTATGAGGCGGCTTTCCGTTTTTAGCAGACGCCCGCGGCTCTCTTCCGCAGTTCTGACGCCCGCCCTGCAGCGCGCGATCTTCGTAATTTCTATTTTCGCGTTCGTCGCGGTCTGTCGCGCGCAGGATTCATCGACTTCCTCGATCAGTCGCGAAGTAAAAGATGTCTTCGATCGATCCGCGAAAGCGGTGGTGAAAATCCGAGGTGCCGACCGCTATGGCGAGCTTTCCGGTACCGGTTTTTTCATTGATCCCGCTGGGACGCTTTATACCGCTTACTCGGTTGGCGGCGAAGCCGAAAACCTCACGGTCGAGATCGAGGGCAAGAAATATCCTGCGCGTGTCATGATGGCGGACCTCCGCAGCGGTATTGCCATCCTCAAAACGGACACTGCCACGCCGGCTTTACCGATTGGAAAATCTGAACGAATGGAAGTCGCGACGCCCGTCGTGACGATCGGGTATCCGCTTGATCTTCCTGAGACGCCGAGCTTCGGCATGGTCGCGGGATTCGACCGCAAATTCCTCGATCTATATTTTTCAACGACGCATTTGCGAGTAAACCTTCCGACCCAGCGCGGAGAAGCCGGCGCGCCACTCCTGAATTTCAAAGGTGAAGTCGTCGGGATTATCGTCAGCAGCGTCGATAACGGGTCTGCTTGTTATGCTTTACCGATTGCTGCCGCCGAAAAAATTAGGAACGATTTCGTCCGTTACGGTGAGCCGCGTCACGGCTGGATTGGTATCGAGGTAACAGAGGCGGAGAAGCGTGTCGAAGGTTCGCGCGCCGAGATGGCCAAAATAATGGAAGACACGCCGGCGTTTGGGTCGGGCGTACAAGCCGGCGACATTCTTCTTCAGGTCGGAAAGACAGCGGTGCACGATCCGGAAGATGTTATCGACGCGTCTTTTTTTATCACCGCCGGCGACACGGTCCCGATCACTGTGCTGCGCGGAAACGAAAAGCTGACCTTCGAGATTCAATCCGATTTTCACCCGGCGAGTAACCACCGGCGGATGGCGGAAACGCTTACACCGCGGCAGGGAATTCCGCTGCGGCTGGAATCGTCAACGCGGCGCACGCCGTAGGACGATTCGCGTCATTTGCGCGACTTAGAGTGAGCAGTCGGAGCGTCGCTATGAGAGCAACGCTTGAAATTCCGGCTCGCTCATCACTTTTACCCCAAGCTTCTTCGCTTTCTCGAGCTTGCTCCCCGCCTCTTCACCAGCAAGCACGAAAGATGTTTTCTTACTGACGCTGGCGCTGACTCTGCCGCCGCGACCGATAATCTGTTCGGCAATTTCGTCGCGCGGCCGGCTCAAGGTTCCAGTAATCACCCAAGTCGTGCCGGCGATCGATGATTTCTTTCCAGATTCTTCGCGTCCATAATCGTCGCTCTGCAGGCGCAAACCGGCGCCGCGTAGTTTTTCGATCATTTTGCGGTTCGCCGGCTGAAGGAAAAACTCGGTGATGCTGCGAGCGACGATCTCTCCGACATCGGGAACCCGCTCCAGCTCCTCGATCGAGCTATTCATGAGCGCGTCGATGTCAGGGAAGTGCGTGGCGAGCGCGCGCGAAGCACTTACGCCCACATGCAAAATTCCAAGGCCAAAAATTAGCCGCCAGAGCGGGCGCGATTTGCTGCGCCCGATCGCACCGAGCAAATTTGCGGCGCTCTTGTCGCCCATGCGCTCAATCTGCCCGAGCCTGGCTGCATCGAGCGCATAGATGTCGCTAAGACCTCGGGTGAATTGATGCGAAACGAGCTGCGTAACCATTGCTTCGCCCAAGCCCTCGATGTCCATCGCACCGCGGGACGCGAAGTGCTCGATGCGACGCTTTAATTGCGCTGGACACTGCGCGTTCACGCAGCGGATAGCGACCTGCGCTTCGTCCTTTACCACGGCGGTGCCGCACTCGGGACAGGTCGACGGCATCCGAAACTTTTTCTCGGCACCCGTCCGCAGATCGCTACGAACGCGAACGACTGCAGGTATGACTTCGCCCGCTTTCTCGATAACCACTACGTCACCGATCCGGATATCCTTTCGCTCGATTTCCTCTCCGTTATGCAATGTGGCGCGCGCGACGCGACTGCCGCTGACCGAGACCGGTTCAAGTGCGGCGATCGGAGTCAAAACGCCAGTGCGGCCGACCTGAATGAGAATGTCGTTCAGCTTCGTCTCGACGCGTTCCGGCTCATATTTATAGGCGATCGCCCAGCGCGGCGATTTTGCGGTGAAGCCCAGCGCCGCGCGCTGCTTGAACTCGTCCACTTTCACCACTGCGCCGTCGGTTTGATAAACAAAATCCCGACGGATCTGATCGAGTTCGTGAATCGCGCTCAGGATTTCGTCGATCGATTCCGCGAGCCACCATTTTTCGGCGCATGGCAGGCCGAGTGTTTTGAGTAAAGCGAAGAGTTGCGAATGTTTTTCCAGCGTTGCGCCTTCGATCGCGCCGGTGCCGTAGAACGTAACGCCGAGCGGTCGTTGCGCAGCGATCGCCGGATCGAGCTGCTTCAAAGAACCCGCCGCAGCGTTGCGCGGATTCGCGAATTCCGGCAGGCCGGCTTCCGCGCGTTCCACATTCAGTTTCGCAAAACCGCGTTTATCCATGAACACTTCGCCACGCACTTCGAGCATCTGCGGTGCGCGGCCTTTCAGTTTGGCGGGGACGGAGCGAATCGTCCGGATGTTTTGCGTAATGTCGTCGCCGATTGTGCCATCACCGCGAGTCGCCGCGTAGCGAAGCTCCCCCTTTTCGTAGAGAAGGGATACGGCAACGCCGTCGACTTTCGGCTCGATCACAACCGGAATATTTTTGTTCGGTAAGAGCCGCTCCAGGCGCGTATAAAAATCCGCGACCTCCTCCTCGGAGTAAGTGTTATCGAGGCTCAGCATCGGCACGCGATGCGTGATTTGCGCGAATGATTTTAGCGGCGTCCCGCCGACGCGCCGCGTTGGCGAATCGATTGTGCGGAGATCGGGGAACCGTTGCTCGATTTCGCCAAGTTCGCGATAGAGCACATCGTAATCGCGGTCACTGATTGTGGGCGCCGCTTCGTCGAAGTAACGGCGATTATGTTCGTCGATCTTCTGGCGGAGTTCCGCTGCGCGCTTCGCGATATCACTCTTCTTGGTCACAGTGGGATCATGGTCGCGCGGGGACAATTGGAGGGCAAGCGCGTCGCTTACCATCGCTCTGGCAACCGTGAGCGGTTGCCCTACAATTCATTGGCAAACTATAGTCATCCGCGTGCAAAGAATTCTCGGAGTCGACGGTGGCGGAACAAAGACGGCGTGGATTCTTCTGGAGAATTCCGGCTCGGAGTCGCGCGTGCTGGATCAAGGGAAACTTCCGGCCTCGAATTTTCGACTCACTTCGGGGGAGCATTTGCGCGCTATCTTCAATGAGCTGCCGCGCGAAGTGGATCGTGCCGGTATTTTTCTCGCGGGCTGCGTCACCATCGCAGATAATAAAAAACTCGCCGCTGTCTGTAAGGAAGTCTGGCCACACGCGCAGATCGTCACCGGCAGTGATCGCGATTCCGGTGTGGCCGCGGCTTTACAGGAGCGCGACGGCATTGCAGTAAATGCCGGGACCGGCTCCTCCATTACGGGCCAGCGTAATGGCAGAATCGAAAGAGCCGGCGGCTGGGGGCACATTCTCGGAGACGCAGGCGGCGGCTATTATTTGTCGCTGCAAGCGCTTCGGCTCACGCTCCGCGAGTACGATCTGCGCCGCGGAGAAGCGGAGCTGGCGGCAAAAATTCTGCGCGCATTGTGCCTGAATAATTTGGATGACCTTGTGCGGTGGGCGCAGACCGCTGACAAAATGGAAATCGCGACGCTGGCCCCGCTCGTGTTTGAAGCGGCCGAGAATGGGGATGCGCGTGTGCGTGAGATTCTGGACGGCGGCGCGAGCGTCCTGGCCGAATACACGGCGGCGGTCGCGCGGCGGCTCGACCTGGACGTTCCGCAGGTAAGGTTGCTCGGCGGACTGTTCCGCTGTTGCGCGATTTACGCAGCGGCATTTCAACGTGAGCTAGCAAAGCAATTGCCAGCGGCGCGAGTCGAAGCGGCGACGCATTCGCCTGAGTGGGGCGCGGCATGGCTCGCCGCAAATCGTAAATTGCCGCAAGCGTCGCGAGTCGTGGAGAATGTTGCGGAAGCCTTGAATCTTCGCGACGCGGCGACGGAGCAACGGAACCCGCGTTCCGAGACGCTCGATCAACTATCGGCGGCAGAATTCGTCGATCTTTTCGTGAGCGAGGAAAGGTTCGTCCAATCTGCCCTGCATGCGCGTCGCGCAGAGCTGGCAAAGGCAATCGACTGCGTGACGAGTGCGCTGCGCGACGGTGGCCGTTTGTTTTATGTCGGCGCGGGCACGAGCGGGCGACTTGGCGTGCTAGAGGCCAGCGAGATTCCGCCGACGTTCGGCGCCGAACCGGACCTCGTGCAGGGAATCATCGCGGGTGGCGTTGCCGCTTTGCATCGCAGCGTGGAAGGAGCGGAGGATATGGCGGGAGCAGGTTCAATCGCAATTCATGAACGCGGCGTCGGCGAGGGCGACATCGTGTGCGGAATCACCGCCAGCGGCCGCACGCCGTTTGTGATGGGGGCACTTGCTCGAGCGAAGGAGCTCGGCGCTCAGACGATATTGGTGACGTGCAATTCCGAGCGCGATAGGCCGCAGTCGTTCGACGTCGAAATCGATTTGCCGACAGGTCCGGAGCTCCTCTCCGGATCGACGCGATTAAAGGCCGGCACAGCCACCAAGGTCGCGCTGAATATTATCACGACCGGCGCGATGGTTGCGCTTGGAAAAGTGCGCGGGAATCTGATGATCGACCTGCGCGCGTCGAACGCGAAGCTGCGCGACCGAGCCGCGCGATTAGTAGCCGATGTGGCGAACTGCACCTACGAGACCGCGACTAAACTCCTCACCACACACGGATGGGATCTGCGTGCTGCGATTGAGGCTGCGGGTCCCCGGCAGCTTCCGGTGAAGGAGTAATGCCAAAAATAAAAGAAATTCATCTACTTGTATAAAAACCGCCGGATTTAATCACAAGTGTCGTGAATCAGAAAAATCGATAAGCGCATTTGCCCCTCCGCGGACGAAGCAAAGTTAACTCAACCTAAAGGAAACTATGCTCTGGACTATCTTTGTTATCTTGTTGGTTCTCTGGCTCGTCGGACTCGTCAGCTCATACACGATGGGCGGGTTCATTCATATCCTGCTCGTCATCGCGGTGGTAATCCTGATCATTAACCTGATCCAGGGTCGACGGACGCTTTAAGTTCGCTGCTCCGTGAAACCGGTAGGCATCGTCGGGATCATTCTGATTGCGATCGGCATCATTGCCCTGGCGTACGGTGGGTTCACATACACCAAGCGCGAAAAGGTAATCGACGCCGGCCCACTGCAAGTCAGTGCGGATCGTCACGAAACCGTGCCGTTCCCACCGATTTTAGGGGGCCTTTGTCTGGTCGGCGGCCTTGTCCTGGTGCTCGCGAGTAATAGGCGGACGTAGCCCCACTGCACTGGTTGTCTCGCGCCGCGCGGCGGCGCGCAATCAGGCACGCCGTTTGTTACCCGGCTGTTTTTAACACCGCAAACGTCCTGCTGCCTTTTCGATCCAGGTAGAGCAGGACGCCTTTGCGCGGATCGGCTTTCGTGAGCGCGTCGCGAAACGACGTCACGCTCGCGATCGGTTTGCCGTCGACTTCGGTGATGACATCTTCGCGCTCGATCCCCTGTTGCGCCGCCAGGCTGTTGTCAGCCACATCGGTTACGATCACGCCTTGCTGCACATTCAATTTCAGTCGCGCGGCGACTTCCTTGGTCAACTCCTGAACCTGCAGGCCAAACCGGTTGCTTTGGTCTGGCTGCGTTTGGCTTGGGGGACCGGTTTCGTTCGACGCGCGCGCGATATCGTTTGGCAATTCGCCAGTTGAGACCGGAAGTTTCAACGTCTGCCCTTTGCGCCAGACTGTTAGTTCAACCGTCTGACCGACTTTCTTTTTCAAGATCTCGCGCTGCAGCTGCGTGTCGGTAGTGACCGGCTGACCATCGACTTGTGTAATTACATCAAACGGCCGCAAATCGCTTTTGTATGCGGGCGCGTCGGCTTCAATCGTTCGCACGACGACGCCTTTATCAACGCCCTTGAACAAATCGCGGATCGACGGGTCCTCGCCTAACGACTCGATGCGGATGCCGAGCCACGGCCGCACAATTCTGTGCCCGGCGATAAGTTGCTGGCCGATTTCATTTGCCAGATTGCTGGGGATTGCGAATCCGAGTCCGCGGTTCAGTCCGTTGATCAGCGTGTTCATGCCGATCACTTTTCCGTCGATGTCACAGAGTGGCCCACCGCTGTTTCCGGGGTTGATCGAGGCGTCAGTCTGCAAGTAATCGGAAATCGAGTAGCCCCCCGTATCGAGCAACTTGTTCCGGCCTTTGCCGCTCACGACACCATAGGTGAACGTGTAATCGAGCTTGAATGGCGCGCCGATCGCGAAAGCAAACTGGCCGACACGCACTGCTTCGCTATCGGCCAATTGCACGACCGGAAGATTCGTCGCCTCGATCTTGATCACAGCGATGTCCGTTTTTTCGTCAGTGCCCACGACTTTCGCCTTAAACTCGCGGCCGTCCTTCAGCTTCACATCGATTCGATCCGATCCATCGAGAACGTGATTGTTCGTGAAGATGTAGCCGTCGGCGCGCACGATGAATCCGGAGCCTTCGCTTTGGACCGGCTGTGGGCTGCGCGGGTTGCGTCTCGGCGTGTTTTCGTCCTGTGGACTCTGAAAAAACAAATCGTCGAGTGTTGGATTTTCGGCCGAGTCATTTTTCTTTGTCACTTCAATGATGACCACGCTTGGCGCCACGAGCTCGAACACTTTGGCGAACGCGTTGTTGAGCTGATGGACCACATCTTTACCGGGCTCCGCCGCGGCTGGCGCAATCGTGGGTGTGGGCACGGCTTCCGCCTGTGTCGCCGGAGGCGCCGCAACCATGATCGGTTGCGCAAACATGGTGCTGGCGAGCAAGAAAAAGATGGAACGCATAAGCGGGAATTTGGACACGCGGCGCTTGTGCGCTGTTCAATTGTAACGAGCAGAGCAGCTACGGCAACAGTGGCACGCCTCGTGAAGTCACGGCAAGCGCGGCACCCGTCTTGCCCGGTGTGGTGATGTGCGTCGCGCACTTTTTAGTGCCTGCATTGACACGATTATGCGTGCCCCTAAATTTTCCGTCACAAACAAAATGGTCACTCTTGCCTCGGGAAAAACGGATGGGAAGGAGTTCATCACACATGGGCCAGGCTACTGGCCTGATGTTCCAGCGGAGCTGTGGAACGACTGGAAATGGCAGCTTAAAAATCGAGTCACAACGCTCGCTCAATTAGAGCAGCATCTGGACCTTTGCGAAGAAGAGCGAGCCGGCGTCCTGCTTTCCGGTGACAAATTGGCCCTCGCGGTCACGCCGCATTTTTTCAATCTTATTCCGCGCGGCGATCCGGAGGATCCGATTCGGCGCCAGGTAATTCCGCGGATAGAAGAGACATGGGCGTCGCCCTACGACATGGCCGATCCCTGCGGAGAAGATTCTCACATGCCGGTTCCGGGCCTGGTGCATCGCTATCCCGATCGCGTTCTGTTTCTCGTGACGGATCGTTGCGCGAGCTATTGCCGCTACTGCACGCGGAGTCGCGTCGTTAGCGGAGCGGGCGAGCAGGAACTTCATACGAACTTCGAAGAAGCGTTTCGTTATCTCGAGCAGCATACCGAAGTGCGCGACGTGCTTCTTTCCGGCGGTGATGCGCTCATTTTCAGCGACGATAAACTTGAAAAAATTCTGAGCCGCCTGCGCGCGATCCCGCACATCGAGTTTCTCCGGATAGGCACGCGGGTTCCGATTTTCCTGCCGCAACGCATTACGTCCGAGCTTTGCGCGATGCTCGCGAAATACCACCCGCTCTGGATGAGCGTGCATGCGAATCATCCGCGCGAGTTGACGATTGAAGTAAAGCAGGCGCTCGAGCGGCTTGCCAACGCGGGCATCCCCCTCGGAAACCAAAGCGTGCTGCTTCGCGGCGTGAACGACGATGTCGAGACGATGAAAATGCTCGTGCACAAACTGCTCATGTGCCGGGTGCGCCCTTACTACGTTTATCAGTGCGACCTGATCAACGGCTCGTCGCATTTGCGAACCTCCGTCGCGAAAGGCATCGAAATTATCGAAGGCCTTCGTGGTCACACGACGGGTTATGCGGTTCCACAGTTCGTCATCGACGCACCCGGTGGCGGCGGCAAAGTCCCGATCAATCCAGGTTACGTCCTCTATCACGACAACGAGAAAATCGTAATTCGGAACTATGAAGGC
>JBDUAZ010000102.1:0-10241 GCA_040004385.1 Chthoniobacterales bacterium
ACGGGAATGCGAATAGTGCGTGCCTGATCCGCGATCGATCGCGTGATCGCCTGGCGAATCCACCACGTTGCGTAAGTTGAGAATTTGTAACCGCGCCGATACTCGAATTTCTCGACCGCCTTCATCAGACCCATGTTCCCCTCCTGAATCAGATCGAGGAACGAGAGCCCGCGGTTAGTGTATTTTTTTGCGATCGAAATGACGAGACGCAGGTTCGCTTCCACCATCTCTGTCTTTGCGCGCCATGCTTTTCGCAGCCAGCCCTTTAACGCCTGGTATTGTTCAGTGTACTCGTCGAGCGACAGCCAAAAAGTTCTCTCCAACTGTCGTGACTTCAGCCCGAGCGGCGAACGCGCGCCGTTTTCGCGCGGATGTTTCTGCAGCTCCATGAGCAGCACGGTCATTAACTGGAACTGCTCGTCCGCCAGGTTCACGAACTCTTCCGTCACCTTCTGTTTGAAGTAAAACTTCGGATAAAGCTTTTGCAGCGACGCCACGGATTTTTGAAACGCCTTTAGCTTTTTTGCATCGCGACGCGTGCCATGGAGCAACTGCTCATATTGCTGTTTGATCGACTCGGTCAGCTTTGCGACCTGTTTGCAGAGTCGCGGCAGCATTTTCATGTAGCGCTCGCGGCTTTCAATTTTCTTGTCCAGAATCACTCGATCAAAGCGCTCGCCCCCTTCCGTTAATTTCGCCGCAAGATCGAGGTGCGCCCGCGCGATGAACCCGAAGCGATTGATCATACGCTGGACCATGATTTCCGCTTCTTCGATCCGCTTCGAAATCTCGACTTCCTGCTCGCGCGTCAAGAGCGGCACCTGACCCATCTGTTTCAGGTACATCCGCACAGGGTCGTCCAGGATGTCGAGTTTCGCCTCGGGCTTTTCCTCTTCCTCCTCCTCGGAATCTTTCTTGCCGTCTTTGTAGCGATCGACTTCTGAGGCCTCGATGATGTCGATCTCCATCCGCCTCAGACGGGTCAGAATTGTGTCGAGCTCGTCGGCGTCAGTGACGCTTTCCGGTAACGCCTCGTTTAAATCATCGAAGGTGAGATAACCTTGTTCCTTCGCGAGCTTGATCAGTTCCCTCATTCGCGCCTGAACGTCGCTGCCGCCGGCCGCGATCGCTCCGCCTAACGACTTGAGCGCGACCGATTCGTGCCCGCTTTTGACAGGCCTTCGCGCAGATCTTGGTGTGCGCTTCGGACGCACTCGGGCCGCGACCTTTTTCGCGGACTTCGCCGTCGACTTTTTCGGGCGAGCTTTCACCGCTCGCTGGGCGGATTTCGCCTTCAGTCGATTCTTCGGCCGATGTCGCGCTGGCTTGCTTCTTTTCGAATGCTTAGGCAAAACTTGGTGCTTATTGAGGAACTACTGCGTTTTCAGTCGACTCGAGTTCGACTTGCTGCTCCCTCAGCGACAGTCAGCTGTCGAGCACGCGGGCAGGCGAAAACGTGGGAAGCTCGCGGAGCTGTTCTTTGAGGTCAACAATTTGTTTTTGCAAAGCAACAACCTCGCCTGCAGTAAGCTGTGGAAGCTTCATCCGGCCTTCGGCAATCTGCAGCTGGCGTCGAACGGTCGCTCGCTGCAAACCGATCCAAAAACCGCGCACCACATCCAGGCCATTCGGCGGCTTTTTCTGCATTAACCAAGCAGACACCAATCCTTCTTCGCCAGCCGGCAGCTCAGCCATGAAGGTTGTAATCGAAGCGGCATCGTCCGGCTGAAAATTCGCCTCCAGAATACGGACGAGAATTTCCGATCCCGGCGTCTGCCCGAGCACCTCGCTCCACTGCTGCTCCAGCAAAAACCTTCTTGCCTCGACGTCGCGGAGCGCGAGCAGGCCGAGCATTGCGATATCGTGACGCGGTGGAGGCACTGGCGACTGCGCATGTTCGTCTGCCGCGTGACCTCGTTCGCGGTTCGGCCTTGCGAGCAAACTCTGAAAATCACGTGCGGGGACTCCGATCCGTGCGCTTACTTTGCTGGCGACCTCGCCGCGCATGAGAGGGTCGTGAATTCGGGAGACAACCTGCGCCAGGCTCCGTGCCAGCTGCATCTTTTGGCCTAACGAGTCGAGATCGGTCGCAGCCGCTTCGTGATCGATCCAGGCATCAAAGAAATCGCGCGCCGCTGCGATGCGCTTCTCGAACTCTTCTTTTCCCTCGCGCCGAATCAGTGAATCGGGATCCTGTCCTGCGGGCATTTGAGCCACGCGCACGACGAGGTCATGTTGCAAGAGCGCATCGAGCGACCGCTCCGCCGCCTTTTGTCCGGCGGCATCGGCGTCAAAGCAGAGAATCACTTCGTTCACGAAACGTTTTAGAATTCGCGCCTGGCCTTCGGTGAATGCGGTGCCCTGCGGCGCTACCACGTTCGTGATTCCAGCTTCAAAAACCGTGATCAGATCGAGCTGACCTTCGCAAACGATCGCAGACTTCGCTTCAATCAATCCGCGCTTCGTTTTATGCAAACCGAAGAGGATATTCCCTTTCCGAAAGAGCGGCGTTTCCGGCGAGTTTAAATACTTCGCGCTTTGGGCATCCTGTTCGAGGACACGTCCGCTGAACGCGACGACTTCGCCGACGTCATTGCAGATCGGAAACATAATGCGCGCGCGAAAGCGATCGTATACCTCACCGTCCGGCCGCTCCTCGTCCCGCGGCTTCACTAGCCCGCTCTGCACGATATGCGGTCGCTGATATCCGCGATCCAAGGCCCACTTCAAAAACGAATCCCAACTGTCGGGCGCAAATCCGATGCGCCAATCCTGTGCGACGCGTTTATCGATCGCGCGGTTCTTTAAATACTCACGCGCAGGTTCGGCTGTTTTGGATTTCAGCAAATGTTCGTGAAACCAGTCGGCCGCCTCAGCGTGCAACTGCAGTAACATATTCCTCGTTTCGTGCTGCCGATCTTCGGCCGCGCCTGCTCCGCGTTCCTCGATCACCGGAATGCCTGCGCGCGCCGCTAGTTTTCGCACCGCCGACGGAAAATCGAGGTGCTCGTATTCCATCACAAAGCGAAAAGCGCTTCCCCCAATTCCGCAGCCAAAGCAGTGAAAAGTTTGTCGCTGCGGGCTGACCGTGAACGAGGGCGTCTTCTCCTGGTGGAATGGGCAGAGCGCCTTGAAATTCGTACCCGCCCTTTTCAGCGGAAAGTATGAGCCGATTACCTC
Organism: Chthoniobacterales bacterium; assembly: GCA_040004385.1. Taxonomy (GTDB): domain Bacteria; phylum Verrucomicrobiota; class Verrucomicrobiia; order Chthoniobacterales; family UBA10450; genus JBDUAZ01. Next base: position 3,181 of record JBDUAZ010000102.1, read on the forward strand.
CACGATGTCGTTCGCCGCTGCGATCGCCTCGATGTTGTGGGTCGGAATAGTTGCCATGCGCGCTCGTTTTTCTCTCGTTAGAGGGTCTGTGCGATGCCAAATTAACGCACGCCCAGTGCGCTTCACCAGCAACCTTTCCACGCCATGAGAAAACCGCTTTGCGCGATGCTCGCTCTTTTGTGCGTGGCGTCATCACCGCTCACAGTATCGGCGCGGGAGCTTATTCATAAGGGCGACATTGTGATCGTGCCCGTGCGCGGCGAGATTTCTCCGTCGTTGCTGCTCTTCCTCCGCCGTGCCGAGAAACAAGCCGAAGAGGCAGGCGCCGGAGCTATTATTTTTGAAATGAATACGTACGGCGGTCGGCTCGACGTCGCTGAGGAAATCACCACTGTGCTTAATCGCGCGACGATCCCGACGCTTACGTTCGTTAATACCAACGCCGGTTCCGCCGGCGCACTGATCGCGCTCGGGACTCAACGGATTTACATGGCGCCGGTGAGCGCAATCGGCGCCGCCGCGCCGGTCCTCGCCTCGGGAGAAGATCTTCCCGCGACAGAGCGCGACAAAACCGTCTCTTATTGGTCCGCGCTCGTGCGCAGTTCGGCGGCCCGTAACGGACACAATCCCGACGTGGGCGAAGCGTTCATGACGAAGGAGAAAGAGGTAAAAATCGGAGACCGCGTGATACACCCGAAAGGTTCGTTGCTGACGTTAAACGCTCAGGAGGCGACCGAAGTTATCAACGGAAAAGCGGTGCTCGCTGAGGGGATCGCCGATTCGGTCTCGAACGTGATGAAGAATGCTGGGCTGAACGGGAATGCGGTTGTTTTCCGCGCCACCGGTTTTGAACAACTCGCATTCTGGATCACCGCACTCGCGCCGTTGCTGCTTCTCGGCGGAATCATCGGCGCGTACCTCGAGTTCAAAATCCCGGGAGCAAGTCTGCCCGGCATTATAGCGGCCTGTTGTTTCGCGCTATTTTTCCTTGGCCACTACCTCGCCGGCCTCGCCGGTTGGGAAGTAGTAGCGCTATTCGTTTTAGGGGTGGTGTTTGTATTGGTGGAGATTCTTTTCTTCGCGCACTCCACGATCGTGGTGGGAGTTGTGGGCGTCTTTCTAATGCTCGCATCGCTTCTCTGGGCCATGATCGATCGCTATCCCGGTCAGACATTTTTCCCGACAGGCCGCATGCTGGCGGTGCCGGTAACGAATCTGTTAATCGCCATCGTTGCCGCGACAGCGACGATAGCTGCTCTCGCTCGCGTATTACCGAAGACGAGCATGTACCGGCGTTTCGCGCTCATGACGTCGAATCCACCTGGGCCATCGCTCGCGGGTGCCCCGCGAACATTCGCAACCGCGATCGAAATATTGCCGGGAATGCGTGGCGTGGCACTTACAACTCTGCGACCGAGCGGTAAAGCGCGTTTCGCGGAGCGCGTCGTCGACGTCGTTACTGGCGGTGAATTTATCCCAGCGGAAACGCTTGTCACTGTGACCGCGACGGATGGGATGCGCATTATCGTTAAAGTCGACGAGCCTGGCCCGGTCGCAGTCGAGACAAGGGATGCGGTTGGCTAGCCGCCAGCGACCACGCGCACGAATTCAATCCGATCGCCGTCCGTCAAGGGACGTTGCGTCCATTCCTTCTGACGCAGCGCCCGCCCGTTGTGCTCGATCAGAATTGCGTGCGGTTGCAAATCGTAACATTGCGCCAGTTCGGCGATGTTCGACGCACCGCAATTTTCAATGCGTTCGCCATTCAGCCACACCGTCATGATGCGAGAAGCGCCTCGTCCCAGTCTTTCCAGACTACGTCAAACCCGCGCTGCTGAAGCGCCGACGCTATCTCGGCTGGTGATCGATCGTCGCTAATTTCGAATTGGCTCGCTGCGATGCGAGACTCGTTAGGTGAAAAATCCGGCGCAACGATTCGGCCACGCTCGGTAAAATGCAACGTGTCGCGACCCTGGCCCGTATAGCCGCCCGGTTCGGTGCGGCTGCCTGCGCTCATCATTGTCACGCCCAGTGGCACGAGCGCGTCACGCAACGACGCCGGTTCCCTTGTGCTCAAGACGATACCGACTTGCGGAAAACTGATGCGTAACGCACAGATTAGTTGCGCCAGCTGGCGATCCGTTATCGAGAAAGCTGGGTGAAATCCTCCCGCCGCCGGACGCAGCCGCGGAAGGCTGACCGTAAGTTGAGCCTTCCAGCAATTTTTTAGGAAATACTCGACGTGCGCCGCAAGCGCGAGCGCCTCCTCACGCCAGGGAGCGAGACCAAACAGCGCGCCGATTCCAATGCGGCGAAATCCCGCCTTATACCCGCGCTCCGGACAATCGAGCCTCCAGTTGAAATCGCGTTTCGGGCCGGAAGTATGGAGATCCGCGTACTTTTCCCGGTTGTACGTCTCTTGATAAACGACGAGACCCTCCGCTCCTGCTTCCACGATTGGCCGGTATTCCTCCGCCTCCATCGGGCCTACCTCAATTGAGATCGAGGAGAATTCGGGAGCCAACACTCGGACACACTCCGCAAGGTAAGATTGCGCAACGAACTTCGGATGTTCGCCAGCAACGAGGAGAACCTGGCGAAATCCCTCGCGCGCCAGATAGCGGCCTTCCGCGACCACCTGATCGAGATCAAGCGTTACTCGGAGGATGGGATTGTCGCGCGAAAAACCGCAGTAGCGACAGTTGTTGATGCATTCGTTCGAAAGATAGAGCGGCGCGAAAAGACGCATCGTGCGGCCGAAGTTTTGCGCGGTGAGCGCGTGCGCCTGCTGTGCAATCGATTCGAATTCCTTCGCCGTCTTCGGGCAGAGCAAGTCTTCGAATTTTCGGAGCGCCGCCGTTTTCGCGAGCGGCAGATTGTCTAAAATCGGAGCAAATGACATCGCCTCGCAATTTCGTGCGGGCGGCGAGGATCGCAAATCAAGGGCAGGACGCTCGAAGAGGTCAGCTCGATTTTGGCAAAAAAAACGCCGGGAACACATACAGTGTCCCCGGCGTTTGATTAATTTCGCTGCGTCTGTTTAGAACGCGAAGTTCAGACCGGTCCGCGCCATGCCGAAGTTGTTATGCGAGCCGTTCACGACATTCCAGCTGAAGTCGTTGATCAGGCCGATGTGCGGTGTGAAGCGAACTTCAAAGCCGCCGCCGAACTGGCCAATAAGTTCCGACCTGCTGTCGTCGCGCACCTCAGTGCCTTCCGTGGTGAGGAATGTCCGTCCGCCGCCGCCGAAGATTCCGCCGCCGCCGCCAAATACGTAAGGCGCAAAACGCGTGCAGGGGATCGGATAACGGAAGGTGAACGTGCCGAGAACCGCTCCCGCGCCGCCGCGATCATGGCGGTCTTCTCTATCTACAGTTGTTCCGGCAAATACGATCCCACGCCGTTCGTTGAGCGCCAGGCCGTAACCTTCAACGCCGAAACCGAAGTAGCGGGCGAAGAAGTATTTAATATCGATGCCGCCGCCCCATGCGTGATCCACGCCGAGGTAGCGATCATTGCGGTATTCGGTACCCGTGAAGGCGTAGGTGCCGAAGAGATCCACATTGAATTCGCGGTCCGCATACCATGTCGGGCAGGGAGCCACCTGCTCGACGGTCTGCTTCATTTCCTTGCCCGAATAGCTCGGGCCCGCATAAGCGGCTGTGCCAAGAGCGACGAGCGCGCAAAGGCTTAGGGTAAGTTTTTTCATTTTTCTCCTGTTTTTCTCCTGTAGTGGTTAAGTCTGCCGACCTTGGTAAGGCACTGTCCAGCTCCGGTCAAGAACTTATTTTGGCGTTCCCCTCCGAATGCGCCCATTGTCGCATACGCGCATTTTTTTGCAAGCGCTGGAGCGCGACCACGCGCAGGGCTGACGCTTATACCTTCAGCTCGGCGCCGCTTTGCGCGTCGGTGATAAGGAATTTCTCGTGGTGATAGGTGCCATCCCCGCGGAAGAGCAAACGCCCCGCATACCGTCGTTCGAGCTCGATCAGAAACTCCTCGTCCTCCTCCTTCAAACGCTTCAGCACGTCGGGATTCAGGATGACGCGTATCTCGTGCACGCTGTCCTGATATTTCCGCATCACCGTGTTCAACGTTCGATGCAGCTCGACGCTCGTCGTCATCGATGTTTTCACAACCCCGCGGCCCTGGCAGTAGGGGCAATTCTCGTAGATCGAATCGCTCAGGCTTTCCTGCGCACGTTGCCGCGTCATCTCCATCAACCCTAACGCAGAGAGCGGCAGGACGTGCGTTTTGGCCTTGTCGCGTTTCAGCCGTTCTTTCATCAAACCGTAAACCATCTGCTGATCCTTCCGGCTCTTCATATCGATGAAATCGCCGATGATCAGCCCGCCAATATTTCGCAGGCGAAGCTGCCGCGCGATTTCATCCGCCGCTTCGAGGTTGGTTTGCAGAATGGTTTTCTCGACGTCCCGGCCGCCTTTGTTCCTGCCGGTGTTCACGTCGATCGCAACGAGCGCTTCCGTTTCATCGATGACGATATAGCCGCCGCACTTCAGCCAGACCTGACGATGAAATGCGTCATCGATTTGCTTTTGAATTCCGAACGTCTCAAAAACCGGGTGCGCGCCATCGTAAAACTGGATCCGGCTGCGTGCGCGTCGCGAAATCTGCTCCACCATCGCATTCATTCGCTCGATTGATGGGCGGTCGTCGCAGATCACCTCGTCGATCTCATCGGTAAGGAAATCGCGCACCGTGCGCTCGACCAAGTCCGGCTCCTCGAAGATGCGGCACGGCGCTGGCTGCTCTTTCATCAGCTGATCGACGCGAGCCCATTGTTCCAGAAGCATGCTGAGGTCGCGCACGAAATAGCGAGCGCGCTGCCCCTCCCCAACCGTGCGGATAATCACACCGATACCTTCCGGAATCTCAAGCTCGCGAAGAATTTTGCGCAATCTATCGCGTTCTTTAGGGTCCTCGATCTTTCGGGAGATACCACTGCGGTCGCTGAAAGGCATCAACACCAGGTACCGCCCCGCGAAACTCAGATTAGTTGTTACGCGCGGGCCCTTTGTCCCAATCGGTCCTTTCGTTACCTGAACGATTACCTCCGAGCCAACGGGATAAATGTTTGGGATGTCCTTCGCGGTGACCCTCTTCTTCTGGCTCTTCTTGCTAGGCCGATCAATTTCTTCGATGCCGCTATCAAGCGCCGCCGGGATCGCGTCCCAAAAATGCAGGAATGCATTTTTCTCGAAGCCGATGTCTACGAACATCGCCTTCAGACCCATCTCGATGTTCTTGACCTTGCCCTTGTAAACGCTGCCTACAATGTTGCGCGAGCTGTTGCGCTCGACGCTGTATTCTTCAAGCCGGCCATTTTCGAGCAATGCGACACGCCGCTCGAGTTTTTCCACGCTGATGATGAGCTTGTTTCCAGTCTTTGGCGATGAAAGGCCTAAAATTCGTTTCACTTTGTCTATCATATTTCTTGAACGTTTTTGAGATCATGAGCCGATATGTCGTGTCCTTATCGCACTAAGTTTTGATCAAGTAGTTTACCGTCGACCCGGGCGCCGCACTGGCACCGGAGTAGGCTGTGGCACGGGACGGCCCCCACCGAACAAACGCTGGAAAAAACTGGGCTGCCGCACTTGCTGCGGCGGTAGCGCCACCGCTTGCGCACGACGAACGCGGTTCACGACCGGGGCGACTTTCCCGGCATCGTCTGCTTCCTCTTCCACGTCGGGATCGCCGCCGGCACCCGCCATTTGCGAATCTGAAGCCTGTGAATCGTCGGATTTTTCGTCGTCGCTGCTGGCAAGGTTTGGGCCGGCGTCCTTGTAATCGACAGCAGGAATCATCTGGAACGGATTGGAATGATGCGCGGGCGCCACCCACGCAACCTGCGCGTCGAATTTACCTTCGTCCATGGCGAGTGAGCGCTGTAAAATCCGCGTCGCGATCGGCGCGGCGACCGAGCCGCCATGCTCGCCGCCCTGCACCATTACTGCGACCACATACTTCGGATTATCGAACGGCGCGAACGAGCAAAACCACGCGATCGTATCTTTCTTCCCGTTTGTGAACGCCTGCGCGGTCCCAGTTTTGCCAGCAACCTGAACGCCGGGCAAACGTGCTTTGCCACCGGTGCCGCCTTCTTCATTTACGACTTTCCAGAGACCGCGACGCACCATCTCAATCTGTTCGCGGGTGAAATCTTGGCGCAAATCGGCGTCGATCTTCGGGGCCTTCGAAACCACCGGTTTACCTGCGTCGTCGAGGAGCGGCGTTCCGTCCTGGTTCAAAACACGATCGACCAATCGCGGATAATACGAGACGCCACCATTCGCGACAGTGGCGTAGGCCATCGCCATCTGCAGCGGGGAAGCGAGCACGTATCCCTGCCCGATAGAGACGTTTGCCGTGTAGGCCTGGGACCACCGCTCGCGCGGGTAATGGATCGCCATCCATTGCGGTCCCGGCATAATTCCCGGTGACTCGCCGGTGAGATGCACGCCAGTTTCTTTCCCGAAGCCCATCGCGTTTCCCGTCGTGTTAATCGCTTCGATGCCCGCCGCGTTACCGTACTGATAAAAGAAGGAGTCACACGAAACTTTGATCGCATCGGTCAACCCGAGCGTGCCGTGTGATCCGCCTTTTTCCGCTATCCAACAGTGGAAATAATGTTCGCCGTAGCTCACGCCGCCGCTGCAATTCCATCGAGAATTTCCGATCTTTTTTCGTAAACCCGCGAGCGACGTGACAATCTTGAATGTCGATCCCGGAGGGAATGCGCTGATCGCGCGATTTACGAGCGGACGTGCTTCGTCTTTCTGCAACGCTTTCCAGTCCTTAGCCTTAATGCTCGGAATGAAAGTATTCGGATCGAAAGAGGGCACCGACGCCATTGCAAGGACGTCGCCATTGTTCGGATCGATGACCACAGCCGCGCCGCGACTCACGGCGCGCAACGCTTCTTCGGCGATCGCTTGCACGCGCGCATCTAGCGTCATGAACACATTCGCGCCCTGCTTTGGGGCTTCCTCGCGCAGCACGCCCTCAATCTGCCCCTTTGCATTACGCCGCATGTAACG
>JBDUAZ010000116.1:0-10134 GCA_040004385.1 Chthoniobacterales bacterium
GAATCCGAGCCGGGAACTTTCAAGGATCGCTACATCATCCACGAAGACCCGCACCAGCTACTCGAAGGCGTGCTGATCTCCTGCTTCGCGCTCGGGGTGAAAACCGCGTACATTTACATTCGCGGCGAATTTCCTGAAGGGGCGAGAATCCTCGAACGCGCCATCGAAGAAGCGCGCGCGAAAAATTTCGTCGGGAAAGATATTCTTGGGACTGGATTCGACGTTGAAATCTACGTTCATCGTGGCGCTGGCGCATACATCTGCGGCGAGGAAACGGGCCTGATCGAATCGCTCGAAGGCAAACGCGCCTACCCGCGAATTAAGCCGCCGTATTTTCCCGCGGTGCTCGGTCTTTATATGTGCCCGACGATCGTGAACAACGTCGAGACGCTTTGTCACGTGAAGCACATCATCGCAATGGGCGGCGCGAAGTACGCTGGTCTCGGCCGACCTAATAACACCGGCACGCGCATTGTCTGCGTGAGCGGCGATGTGCAGCGACCAGGTTATTTTGAAATTGAAGTCGGCGCTGTCACGATGGGCCAGCTGATCTTCGATATGGCTGGCGGGACAAAGCATGGTCGCCAGGTCAAAGCCGTCATTCCCGGCGGAAGTTCTGCAAAGGTTCTGCGCGCGGACGAGCACTTTACGCTGAAACAAGGACAACCTGATGGCTCGACGATCGAGCAACAAATGTCACTCTGGGAAATCCCGATGGACTTTGATTCGCTAGCCGCCGCAGGATCGATGGCGGGGTCGGGCGGAGTTATCGTTCTCGATGATTCGCGCGACATGCTCTGGACGCTGAATAACATCAACGAATTTTACGCGCACGAGAGCTGCGGTCAGTGCACGCCATGCCGCGAAGGTTCGCTTTGGATGAAGAAAATCACCGACCGCATGCTGCTCGGCGGCGGCGTCACCGAAGATCCCAATACACTGAAAACGGTCGCCGATAATATTGCCGGACGGACGATCTGCGCATTTGGGGAAGCGTGTGCATGGCCGACCCAAAGCTTCGTCGATAAATTCAAGGAAGAATTCGCGAGCCGTGCAGAGAAACCGGTGCCGCCGGCGCTTCCACCCGAATACACTCCGGGCGAGTTGATAGAAGAAACGAATATCGTTACCACCCCGCTCGCGCGCGATCCCGGTTGGGAAAGAGCCGGCACCGCAGGGATGATTTAGCCGCAGCGCGCAACGGATATAATGCCCGACCAAGTCTCAGCTCCGCCGCAGTTGGTAAACGTCCAGATCGATGGCGTCTGGCATCAGTTTCCGAAAGGCACGCGCCTGATCGAGGCTTGCGAGCAGGCCGGAAGTTATGTGCCGCGATATTGTTATCACAAGAAGCTCAGCTCTCCGGGAAATTGCCGGATGTGCCTGATCGAAATGGGCATGCCGAAGATGGGGCCCGATCGCAAACCCGAACTCGGCGCGGATGGGAAGCCGATCGTCAACTGGATGCCGCGCCCGCAGATTTCATGTGCGCAGGACGTGAGCGAAGGGATGGGCGTCAGGACCGATTCACCGCTTGCACAGGAATGTCGCCGCGGGGTGATGGAATTTCTGCTCATCAATCACCCGCTCGACTGTCCGATTTGCGATCAAGCCGGTGAATGTCGACTACAGGAGTTCAGTGTCGAATACGGCCGCGCGGATTCGCGTTTCCTCGAAAATAAGGTGAAGAAGCCGAAAAACATCGAGCTCGGTCCGCGCGTCACGCTCGATGATGAACGCTGCATTCTTTGCTCTCGTTGCATTCGCTTCTGCGAGGAGATCGTGCAGGATGATGTTCTTGGGTTCATCGATCGCGGCAGTCACACCGTCCTTACCGCGCATCCCGGCAAACGCCTCGAAAATAACTATTCGCTAAACACCGTCGATATATGTCCAGTCGGCGCCCTGACCTCGTCCGATTTCCGGTTCCGGATGCGTGTCTGGTTTTTGAAGGAAACGAAGAGTTTCTGCACGAGTTGCGCGACGGGATGCAATACGGTGATCGGCACGCGCGAGGACGTGATCTACCGCCAGACGCCGCGTGAAAACAACGACGTCAACTCATCGTGGATGTGCGACTACGGACGTTTGAACTTCGACTACGTTCATTCCGACAAACGTCTGCTCGGCCCGCTCTTACGCGCGGGAGACACGCCCGTTCAGGTGGAGTGGGGCGTCGCGTTGCGAGACGCGGTCGCGCAGTTGAAACATTTCTCCGGACAGGAAATCGCGATCATCGCGTCCGGTCGAATGACGAATGAGGAACTCTGGCTCGCATCGCGTCTTTCGAAAACGATCGGCGTTAACCTTCTTGATATCGTCCCGCGGCGCGGGCCCGGTGATAGCATTCTTTTGAGCGAGGATCGCAATCCCAATACGAACGGCGCAAGATTGCTCCTCGGCCTGAGCAGTGAACCCGGTGCGCGGCTGCCAGAAATCGTCAATGGCGTTGCCACCGGGCAAATCAAAGGACTGATCGCACTCGGCGAAGATCCGACAGAACTTGGCCTGACCCGAGAGCAGTTAATTGCGCTGCCGTCCTTTATTGCGATGAACATTCTTTCGAACGCCGCGACTGATGCCGCGACGGTGGTTCTGCCATCCTTCGCCTTCGCGGAGAAACGCGGCACGATGATCAACGGAAAGGGCCGGCTGCAACGACTCAACCGTGCCATCCGTGGACCCGGCAAGGCTCGCGACGATTGGGAAATCCTGCGAGACCTGATTCAGTTACACTCCGGCGCTAACGGTATCTACACGATCGAAGATGTATTTAGACAGATGAGCGAATCGGTCCGCGAGTTCGCCGGTTTGAACCTAGGCAAAATCGGAGATCTCGGCGTGCTGGTCATGCAACCGGATGGATCCCCCGCTCCGCCAGGACCGCTCGCGAACGACGTCGCGAAAACACGAGAGACTGATTCGACCCCACAGCGCGCGCAGTAAGCCGGGATGGACATCGCTTTCATTGCCATCTCTTTGGCCAAGATTATTGGCGTCATCTTCGTCGTCATCCTGCCGATGGTTTCGTACAGCGTCTACGCGGAACGTCGCGTCAGCGCGCTCATCCAGGATCGGCTCGGACCAAATCGTGTCGGACCTGCGGGACTTTTCCAGCCGATCGCCGACACGATGAAATTCCTGCTCAAAGAGGATTTCACTCCGAATCACGTGAACAAATTCTACTATTGGATGGCGCCGTGCCTCGCGCTCATTCCGGCGATCACCACCATCGCAGTGGTTCCTTTCGGCAGCACTCTGCTTGGCGTCCCGATGGTGATCGCAGACATCAACGTCGGTGTGCTTTTCATCTTCGCGATTGCCTCGCTTGGCGTTTACGGAATCGTTATCGCCGGCTGGTCGTCGAATTCCAAATACCCGTTTCTCGGCGGCGTTCGCTCCAGTTCGCAGATGATCTCTTACGAGCTTTCGTTAGGTCTGGCCGTCATTCCGATCTTTCTGCTCGTCGGCCAGTTGCGCCTGACCGAGATCGTACGTTATCAGATCGAGCACGGCTGGATGATCGCACCCTTCATCGGCGATCCAACGAATGTCGGCAAATGGCTCCTCGCCATTCCGATGGCGATCTCGTTTGCTGTCTTCACCGTTGCGATTTTTGCGGAGACGAACCGGCTACCATTTGACCTTCCGGAAGCCGAAACGGAACTCGTCGGCGGCTATCACACGGAATACGGCTCGATGAAGTTCGCCCTCTTTTTTTTAGGCGAATACGCAGCGATGATTACCGGCTCGGCAATAATCGTGACGCTGTTCCTCGGTGGCTGGCACTTCCCGGTACCTTCGTGGAGCGGCGGATTTCACTGGGCGCTAATCGATGGCGCGGCTGCAGGCTGGCGAGGAATAGCCGGCGGCCTTTTCAACATCGCCACCTTTCTCGGAAAAGTTATCGTGCTGCTCCTGATCTTCATCTGGGTCCGCTGGACGCTGCCGCGGTTTCGCTACGATCAGCTGATGCGGCTCGGCTGGGTCTTCTTCTTCGAAATCGCGCTCGTAAATATTTTCGTGGCTGCACTCATCCTTGCCTACGTGAAGGTCTGATATGGCGATCACCGTTTCACGTCCAAAGCTGAATTGGCCTGAAAGGTTTTATCTGCCCGCGATCCTGAGCGGCATGGCCATTACCTTTAAGCATTTCAAAAACATGCTCCTCGGGCGGACAAAGGTGACAATGCAGTATCCCGAGCAAAAATGGGACGCGAATATGCCGGAACATTACCGCGGCGCACCGGCGCTGGTTCGCGATGTCTCAGGCCGCATCCGCTGCGTCGCGTGTCAGCTCTGCGAGTTCATCTGTCCGCCGCGCGCGATTAAGATCGTCCCGGGCGAACTGCCCTCGACGGATCGTTTCGCGAAAGTCGAAAAATATCCCCATGAATTCGATATCGACATGATTCGCTGCATCTACTGCGGCATGTGCGAGGAAGTCTGTCCGGAGCAAGCAATCTATCTGCGGAAGGATTACGCGATCACCGGCTTCACGCGCGATGACATGATTCACCACAAGGAGAAGCTGCTCGAGATCGGTGGAGTCATGCACGGCGTCGTCCTGAAATGGAATGAGAAGAAGTAACTGCGGTTATCCCGAACGGCGCTAACAATTCATGTCGCCTTTCCTCTTCTGGATTTTCGCTCTGGTGGTCGTCGTCTTCGGCGCGGCCGTCGTGATCAATCGCAACCCGATCGCGAGTGCGCTCAGTCTTGTCCTGTCATTCATGGGGCTGGCCGCGCTCTTCATGTCGCTGGACGCCTTCTTCATCGGCATCATCCAGGTGCTCGTTTATGCGGGCGCTGTCATGGTGCTGTTCCTCTTCATCATCATGCTTCTGGATCTTCGCACCGAACAACGGAGGAAAATCAATCTGGTCGCATTTGCCGGAGGCCTCGCTGTCGCGCTCGCATTATTGATCCAGATCAATTTTGTAATCGGCCACCTCGCCGCCGCAAAGCGGCCATTTCCTTTGCTGCCCGCTCTGCGCACCGATGACGTCCGGAATATCGGCGCACTTCTCTTCGCGAATTACAATCTGCCATTCCAAATCATTGGCGTGCTCGTTTTGGTCGCGACGATCGGCGTGATCGTGTTAAGCAAACGCGAACTGCGCTGAGTATGATTACGCTCGGCCACTATCTGCTTGTCAGCGGCATACTTTTCACCATCGGCTTCGCGGGCGTGATGCTTCGCCGAAACATCATCATCATATTTATGTCGCTCGAGTTGATGCTGAACGCCGCGAATCTGTCGCTCGTCGCTTTTTCGCGCTTTCGAATTCAGGCAAATGGACTGCCGGACTATAACGCGCAGGTCTTCGTCTTCTTCATTATCACCGTTGCTGCCGCGGAGGTCGCGGTCGGTTTGGCGATCATCGTTGCGCTCTACCGCGCGCGTCAGACGACGCACGTCGAAGACATCAGCAGCTTAAAATTCTGAACGTTGAAGCACTGGAATGAATAGCGCGCTCCCCTGGTACATCCTGTTCCTTCCCCTCTTTTCGGCGGGAACGATCCTGATTGTAACGCGCCGATTTGCCGTGGTGAGCAGCTTCATCTCTGTCGGTGCGGTCCTCTTGAGTTTTATTTTCAGCTGCGCGCTCTTTGTTTCGCCGCTCACGCATTCACTTCAGCTCAGCTGGATAGACATAAAACCGGTCCTATATGTGCCATTCGGTTTTGTGCTCGACGACCTATGCAAGACGATGCTGCTGCTCGTGACCGGCGTTGGATTACTAATCCATATCTACTCGTTAGGTTATATGCGCGATGACGCGGGAAAGGCGCGCTACTTCGCGTCCCTCTCACTCTTCATGTTTGCGATGCTCGGCATCGTGCTCGCAAACAATTTCGTGATGATGTTCATCTTCTGGGAACTGGTCGGCCTCAGTTCCTACCTGCTCATTGGGCATTGGTACGAGCGCGATTCTGCCGCCGACGCGGCGAATAAAGCGTTCCTCACAAATCGAATTGGGGATTTCGGATTCATGCTCGGAATCCTGATGGTATGGGTCGCCACCGGTTCGGTTGTATTTCACGATATCGCTCAAGGGGTTGAGAAAATTACGAGTCATCCTGGGTATCTGACTGCCGCCGCACTACTTATCTTCTGCGGCGCGGTCGGAAAATCGGCGCAGTTTCCGCTGCACGTTTGGCTGCCTGACGCGATGGAAGGTCCGACGCCGGTCTCCGCCTTGATCCATGCTGCGACGATGGTGGCAGCGGGCGTTTACATGCTCGTGCGCGTCGGCTTTGTCGTTCAGGCATCACCGCACGCTCTGACAGTGATTGCGTGGATCGGCACAATCACCGCTGTCATGGCCGCCCTGATAGCGACGCAACAAGACGACATCAAACGCATTCTTGCCTATTCCACGTTGTCGCAGCTCGGTTACATGATCATGGCCGTCGGTCTCGCCTCCAGCGAAGCCGCGATGTTCCATTTGTTCACGCACGCGTTTTTCAAGGCACTCCTCTTCCTGGGCGCCGGCTCGATCATCATCATGCTGCATCACGAGCAGAACATTTGGAAAATGGGAGGACTCGCGGGCAGACTCGGCATCACATTCTTAACATTTGTCGTTGGCGCGCTCGCGCTAATCGGTTGCCCGCCCTTTAGCGGCTTCTTCAGCAAAGACGCGATCCTGTCACTCGCATACGAACGCAGCGGCATGATCTTTGCCCTCGCGCTTTTCACCGCGCTGCTCACTGCGTTTTATATGACGCGTCTCGTCGTCGTCGTGTTTTTTGGCAAACCGCGAACCGACCATGCGCGAGCGGGTAAAGAAGCGCCGACGGTGATGATCGCGCCACTGATCGTCCTCGCAATCCCAGCGGCGCTAAGTGGTTTCGCTTTTTTTTCCAGAAGGTTTCTCGCGCTCCCCGTGGGGAAAGAATCCGGAATGCTCGTGTCGCTTCTTGCTGTTGCCGTAACTCTGATTGGAGTCGCCGCGGGTATCGCGCTTTACCGGAACCGCGATAGCGAACCACTTCATCTGGGCGCACTGCGGCGGCGATTGTTTTTCGATGAGCTTTACGCGTGGCTCATCGGCGCAACGCAGGAATTGCTCGCGAAGATCGCTGCATTTTTCGACCGCTGGATCATCGACGCCGGGGTGGTCGGAGGCGTGAGCGGCGCAACGTGGGGCGCCGGCGCGCTGCTGAGGCTTCTCCAACTCGGCAACCTGCAGGCGTATTCATTTCTTTTCGGTATCGGCATCATCGGGGTGATCTATTTCACGGTTTTCCGCTGATGCTGGCCTTCCTCGTTTTCTGTCCATTGATCGGAGCGATCCTGATTCTCGCAGGAGCGCCCGCGCGACGCACGGCACTGCTTGCCGCAGCCATGATGCTCTTCGCGAGCGTGCTGCTCTATCTTCGCTTCGACAGCGGTGGACGCGGTTTTCAATACGTCACAACGCTGCCAGTCAACGCGGAGTGGGGCCTGAATTTTACTCTCGGTGTTGATGGTCTCAGCCTGATCATGCTCGTGCTGACCGCCATCGTCACTCTGGCGGCGGTATGGTTCAGCGGAAAAATTGAGCAACGTGAGAACGCATTTTATGCCTGTTTGCTGGCCATCAGCGGCGGCGCTCTCGGTGCATTCGCCTCGATCGATCTGTTTTTCTTTTACGCGTTTCACGAGCTCGCATTGATCCCAACGTTCCTGCTCATCGGAATCTGGGGCAGTGAAAATCGCAGAGCCGCCGCGTGGAAGATCACAATCTATCTCGCAACCGGCAGTTTCATTTTGCTCCTCGGACTGATTCTGCTTTACCGCAGCGTACCCGACGCAACACGCAGTTTTGATTTCCGTGCACTGCAGGCAGCCTCTCTCGACGGAGCGATCCCGGTCGCGGCGCAGCATCAAATCTACCTGATCTTGCTGATCGGCTTCGGAATTCTGATTTCCCTGTTCCCATTCCACACCTGGGCTCCGGAAGCTTACGCCGCCGCGCCGGCGCCGGCCGCAATGTTGCACGCGGGCGTGCTGAAAAAATTTGGACTCTACGGCCTTCTGCGAATCGCGATTCCGTTATTGCCGGAAGGAGCGCGCTATTGGAGTAATCTCCTGGTTGTTCTGCTCCTCGGAAACATCATCTACGTAGGGCTTGTCACGATCGCGCAGAAGCGGCTCGACTGGATGCTCGGCTATTCCAGCGTCATGCACATGGGTTACATTTTTCTCGGCATTGCGACCGCGAATCTCCTCGGAACCAATGGCGCCGCGATTCTGATGTTCGCGCACGGACTCTCGATCGCTCTGTTGTTCGCGCTCGCCGGTGAAGTGCGGCGGCGAACCGGCACGCTTGTCATCGCGGAGCTCGGTGGTCTGGCAAAAGTAATGCCGTTCGCAGGGGTGGCATTTGGGTTCGGCGCCTTTGCGGCGATCGGTCTTCCGGGGTTCGCGAATTTCGCCGCCGAAGTCATGGTTTTGTTCGGCGCATTTCGCAATGGCGCGGATTTCCAGAAGTTTCACCTGTTTCAAATCGCCACAGTGCTGGCGCTATGGGGCGTAGTAATCTCGGCTGTCTACATGCTGCGGGCATACCGCGGCGTGTTCATGGGGTCGCTCAATGCGAAATGGGCGCAGCTCACTGACGTGCGACCGAGCGTGCGACTGCCTGTCGCGTTGCTGCTCGCGACGCTACTCTGGTTCGGATTTTTCCCACAGTCGTTTGTTCGACTGCTGACGCCATCGTTCCAACAGTATCTTTCCGCAAACCAGCGATGATTTCCGCGCCCTTGCTTGAAGTCGCAGTGCTGCTCCTCGGGTTCGCCATTCTTCTCTGCGAATCGTTCGCCGAGCGAATCGACAAACGGACACTGGCGGTCGCAGGTATTATCGGACTGGGAGCGGTTCTCCTGGCCAGTTTTTTTCTCTCGCCGACGCCCGCTCCGATGCCTGGACCGAGCCTCTGGAGCTTCTACACGGCCGATCCGCTTGCGGTCTTCTTCAAACGCTTTGCACTCGTGACGACGATTCTCGTCCTTATCATGATGATCGATTACGCGCCTGTTGTGCGCGAATTTGTTCACGGAACGACGAAACAATCCGGCCTCGGCGAATTTTTCGCGCTGCCCATTTTCACCTGCGCAGGGTTGATGTGGATGGCGTCGGCGATCGACTTCATCATGATATTCGTTTCGCTCGAGCTGGTCACGATGTCGTTCTACGTGCTCGTCAGTTTCACGCGGCGCAATCCCGCGACACTCGAAGCCGGCGTGAAGTATTTGATTTTGAGTGCGCTCTCGACCGGCTTTCTTGTTTACGGGATCACATGGATTTTTGGCGTCACTGGCGAGACGAACCTGGCGCGCGTGGCCATCGCGCTCGCCAATCCCGCGATCGAACGGGTGCCAGCGCTTTTTGGGATGGTGCTCATCCTGGTCGCGCTGGGATTCAAGATCGCCGCGGTCCCATTCCAGCTTTGGGTGCCGGACGTTTATCAAGGCGCACCAACGCCGGTCACTGCGTTTCTCTCAGTTGGGTCGAAAGCCGCTGGGTTCGTCGTGCTCCTCCGCGTCCTCCAGCCGTTTTTTATGCTGCCGCAAATGCATCGGCTGCTCGTCGGGATTGCACTTCTGACCGTGTTGTACGGCAATCTTGCGGCATTGCCACAGACAAATCTTAAGCGGCTCCTCGCCTACTCCAGCATCGGTCACGCCGGATATTTGCTCATCGGTGTCGTCTCACTATCAGGCGTTGCGGTGACGTTTTATCTCGTCGGCTATCTGCTGATGACGCTGCTGAGTTTCGCCATCCTCATTGTGGTCGCGAACCAGGCCGGCGATGAAATCCGTGATTTCGACGGGCTTGGGGAACGCGCGCCCTTCCTTGCTTTCGGAATGCTCCTCGCGATGGCTTCGCTTGCGGGCGTTCCGTTTACAGCCGGATTTTTCGGCAAATTTCTCATCTTTGACGCTGCCCTGCGACATCATGAAACTGCTCTTGTGGTCGCAGGCGTAGTCACCGTCGCCTGCGGCTTTTACTACTACTTTAAAGTCGTGCGGGCGATGTACTGGGAATCTTCGAAGGCGCTTACCCCGATCTCGCTCAATCCAATGTCGCGCATCGCGATAACCGCAATGATGATTGGCATCGTCGCTCTCGGGGTTTACCCG
>JBDUAZ010000136.1:0-9999 GCA_040004385.1 Chthoniobacterales bacterium
AAAGACGCGATGCGCGCGAAGGAGGCGACGAAGCTCGGCGTGCTGCGGATGCTTAAGTCAGCGTTGAAATATTCTGCGATAGAGAAATCCACAACCGGCGGCGAAGTGGCGGATGCCGATGCGGTGCAGGTCATTCGCAAGCAGGCGAAGCAGCGGGAGGACTCGATCGAAAGTTTTGAAAAGGGCGGGCGTCCGGAGCTTGCCGCGAAAGAAAGGGAAGAACTGGTTTTTCTCAGTCGCTACCTGCCGCAGAGCTTAACTCCAGATGAATTGGCTGCTGCGGTGCGCGACACAATTGCGGAAACCGGCGCGACCTCGAAAGCGCAAATGGGCGCCGTAATGAAGGCTTTGCAGGCGAAGCTCGCCGGGCGCGCAGATGGCAAAAGCCTGAGTCAGGAAGTGCAGCGTCAGCTGCCCGCCTGAATGCTCACAGCGATCATCGTCGCTGCGGGCGGGAGCCAGCGGATGGGTTTCGACAAAACGTTCGCACTGCTGAACGGCATGCCGGCAATCGCTCACTCCCTCTGCGCCTTTGAACAATGCAATGTCGTCGACGACGTCATCGTAGTTGGCCGCGCGGATCGGTTGCGTGAAATCGAAGAAATTGCCGCGCAATTGTCCATAAAAAAGATCTCGCGCATCACCGCGGGGGGCAACGAACGGCAGGACTCGGTGCGAGCGGGATTGGCACATCTTTCGGCAAGTGCGCAGTTCGTGGCCGTGCACGACGCTGCGCGACCGCTCATCACGGCGGAACAGATCGCGCACATCTTTTCGCTCGCGCAAATCCACCTGGCGGCGGCTGCGGCGAAGCCCGTCACCGACACGTTGAAGCGTGCGGACGAGGATCGCTTTGTGAGCGACAGCGTCGAGCGACTCGGTGTTTACGCAATGGCGACGCCGCAGATTTTTTCGCGCAAACTGATCATCGCTGCTTACAACGCCATTGTTGCGAAGGGAATATCGGTCACCGACGACGTATCTGCGGTCCAGCTGTTCGGACAAAAAGTGGTGCTCGTGCCGACAAGCGGCTGGAACTTCAAAATCACCTATCCGGAAGACCTGGCACTGGCTGAATTGCTTCTCGCGCAGCGCGATCAGTCTTAGATGTGCCCTAGGTCAGACTGAATCGCTTCCAACACCGGATCGACGTCTGAGGGTTTAAACGCGCGGCCTTTTTTAAGGTCGCCTGCCGCAAGGAGATCGCGCACCCGGACGAGTCGACCGTTTTTCCAGACGGACGAGCCTGGATTATACGGCCCCACGCGGCGCGGGTCGCTCCAGGTGTGGATGGAAAGCAGTCGCGAAGAAATTGCGGCAGCGATGTGCATCGGTCCGCTGTCGACACTGATTGTAAAACGGGCGGCGCGGATCAGCCAGATGAGCTGAAGCAACGTCGTTTGGTTCGCGAGATTCACCGAATTGTCTGGCAACTGAAGATGGCGATGCGTTTTGCCGACAACCACGACGCGCATCGGCGAGAGCGCGCGGCAAAAAGTCTCAATCGTGGCCGAGCCAAGAGATTTCGCGCGGCCGCGCGCGAAAGGGTGGAGGAGGACGAACGGCGGATCGTCGTCGAACCGCGGCAGGTGATCGCCTGTCGGCAGCGGGAATTGCAGCGGGGACGTGACAGGAGCGCCGAAAGCTTCAGCCAGCTTCAAGTAACGCGTGACCGCGTGCGCGCGGCGATCGACGCGCGCTATGTGATCGTAGAAAAAGCGTGAGCCTTCCCGTCCGTCGCTCATCCCGAAGATTTCACGAGCGCCGCTCACGCGCGCGATCAACGCACTGCGAAGAAGTCCTTGAAAATCGATGGCCACATCGGATCGGAGATCGCGCGTTTTCCTCAGCCATGGAATCAGACGGGAAGCCGTGGCGAGGCCGCGAAAATCGCCGCGCGGAAAAATGTGCACGTGATCTATGTCGGGATTCCCGCGCAGGAGCGTGGTCCATTCTGCGTTGATCAGCCACGTGATTGGCGCCTTCGGATTCGCCTGCCGGATCGCCGCTACAGCGGGCAGGGTGTGGACCACGTCACCGAGCGAACTCGGCTTGATCACGAGAATCGATCTGATGTCGGCGCTCAGAATCAGTTCGCCTTCCGATGCCCTAGCTCAGCGGCCGAGCTCGAGTCGTTCAGCCAGTAATCGCGGCAAACCCGCTTTGATGATTTTTTTCTGCGTCGTCGCAATGTCGTATTTGATTCGGCGCTGCTCGACATGATTTTCCTCGCTGTCGAAAATGCAATAAGCCGCGCGCCAGTCCCCGTCTCGGGGCTGTCCCACGCTGCCGGAGTTAATAAAATATTTTTTCCCCTTTTCCATCGGGAGTGTATCGACCCTCACACGTTCCACGGTCTCCTCGCTCACGAACGCACCGGCTACATGGGTGTGGCCGAAGAAGCAGACGGTGGTGTGCTGGTGAGCAAAACTTGCAGCGGCGTCGACGTTGTTAAACACGTATCCCCACTGATCCGGCGTATCGAGCGTGGCGTGCACGATCGTGAAATCGGTAACCTGACGCGAGAACTCGAGATCTTGCAGCCAGACTTTGTCGCTGCTGGTAAGCTGCGCGCGCGTCCAGTTAATTGCGGCTTCTGCAAGTGCGTTAAAATCGCGCGACGATTCGGCGAGCGACGCCTGTTCGTCGTGATTTCCTTTGACGGTTGGGCAGTTCATTTTCTGCACAATCGCGATGCATTCGCGCGGATTTGCGTTGTAACCGACAACATCGCCCAGGCAGACGAACCGGTCGCAGCGACGCGCGCTGGCGTCCGCGAGCACGGCTTCCGTTGCCTCGAGGTTTGCGTGCAGATCACTAAAGATGGCGAAACGCATCGGGCGGGAACGAGTTGTGTCGGGTTTACGGAATCCGCTCCTCGGGCGCGATATTTAATTTCATTTCCAAATACTTCAGCCGGCTGATTAATGTCGGCAGCCGTTCTTTTTCGCCGGCATTATACAACGTACGGAGGCGCTCGTATGCCTCGCGCTCGCGACCCTCGCAGTACGAAAGTTCGTAGGCGGCAAAGCGCTCGTCGTAAGCGCGCGCACCGGGTTGCCCGGACGCTTTTTCGAAAAATTCCGCGGCATGTTCGTGATCTTTGTACTTATCGCGATAGAGCCGCGCGAGCGTTTCATAGAGTTCCGGGCGTTCTGGATTATTGCGAATTCCCCGCTCGAGAAAATCCCTGCCGACAGCGAAATATTCACGCTGAGCTCTCATACGCAGCGCGAGTCGCGGCTGTTTTGTGTCGTTGAGTGCCGCGACGCTGGCATTCCACGCCATGTGCCAGGCTGCCATGTCCCAGAATAAGATCGCGCGCGGTTGCAGAGTCGTGACCTGTCGAAAAAGCAAGAGCACGCGGCCCCACTCCGTGCGTTCCCACGCGACGTGCGCTTCTATGAAAAGAACGTCGGCGACGAGGGAGCGAAATCCGCTCAATGCCGCGACAAACCCAAGCTGACCAAGCTGCTCACGAAGATCGATCCCGAAGTCGACCGCGCGGAAATGCAGGTTGCGATGCGCGGCGGCGATGCGGCGTTCCACTGGCAGTTTCGCGCTGCCGAAGAGCGCGAGCGCAACAACAATCAGGAGAGCGCGTATCACAGTTCCTTCCGGTAAAAAACCGCCCAGGCGAGGAACAGATAGGTCGCGATATAGAGGCAACCCAGTGCAGCTGTCTTAAAAAAGAGTGCAGCTGGAATCGCGGTGCCGACCACGACGTCATCGACGAGATTGAAGAGCTGAAAGTCAGGGAAAAACAACGCGATCACGGCGAAAAGCAGACGGGCCACACCGCCAGTGCCCTGTGATTGCAGCCAGAACTCGCGCGCCGTCGCTTCCAAGTGCCCGATGAAGTAGACGCAAACCGTTACGACGGTCGTGAAAATGTTACTGCTCGCAAATGTGGAAATAAAAAGTGTGAGCGAGGCGAGCAGCGAGGCCTTCATGTAGATGATCGCGACGCCCGGCAGCAAGTTCGTGTTAAATGCTGATGCGCGAATGGCGTTGAAGGCGTCAGTTATCTGGTCCGGCGGGCTGCCCGCGAGCTGGCGGTTAGTTTCGGATAAGACGCTCTGTTCGCGCAGATAAAGCACGGCAAAAAATAACGCACTCATCACGATGACGCTGATCGCGAGGAGAAGCAGGACGCCGGCAAGTTTGCCGAGCAGATACTCGAACCGGGAGACCGGTTTCGCGAGGATAGTGTAGACGGTCCGGTCTTCGATGTCTTGCGGCAGCAACCGCGCTGTGGCGACAATCGCGAGGAGCGAGGTAAAAATGTTCATCGCGCCGAGCGCGATGTCCTTCAGCACCTGAAATTCCTGCTGGAAACTCATCCGCGCCATGAATGCGGAGCCGCCGATCAAGATCAGCGCGAAGATCAGGACAACGTAAAAAACCTTCATTCGCGTCAGCTCCGTGAGCGTATTCAGCGTGAGGGCGCGGACCCTTCCAAAGGAGAAGGCGGTGTGTTGCCGGACAGCCATGAGAGTTACCGTGCTATTCTTTTTCGCGCGGCTGGGTGGCGTCGAGGAATAGACATTCAAGTGATGTCCGTGGCCGCCGGTGTTCGATTAACTGCCCGCCGCACTCCGTGATCACCCGGTCGATACGCTGATCGAGATCGGGAGGCCCGCCTTCGACTATGAACTCCGTCTGATTCTGAATCGTGAGAAGCTCGTCGAGAGCGCCCTCACGAACCAGCACGCCACCCGCAAGAATGCCTACCCGATCGCAAATATCCTGCACCTGGCTGAGCAGGTGTGACGAGAGCAGAACCGTGATTCCCCGTTGCTTCAGGGCGAGAATCAAATCGCGAATCTCGCGAGCGCCAGCCGGATCAACTCCGGCCGTCGGTTCGTCGAGAATGACGAGACTTGGCTCCTGCACAAGCGCTTGTGCGAGCCCGATGCGCTGCAGCATTCCCTTCGAGTAGCCGGCGAGCCTGCGCCCGCCAGCACTCGTTAGGCCGACAAGGCCGAGCAATTCGGCGATGCGTCTTTCTAATGTCTTCCCACCGAGCCCGCACAGTTGGCCGTAGAAGCGCAACGTCTCCTCACCGCTCAGATATTTGTAGAAATACGGACTTTCCGGCAGAAAGCCGACTGCTTCGTGGCTCGCGACGTCTCTGCTGTCGCGGCCGAAAATCTTCGCAGTGCCGCGCGTTGGGGAAACAAGGCCGAGGATCATTTTCAGGGTAGTGCTTTTACCCGATCCGTTCGGTCCGAGGAGCCCGTATATCTGTCCAGCGGCGACGGACAGAGTCAGGTCCTGCACGGCCGTCACCGTTTGCCGCCGAAACGGTACCGGAAAAACTTTTGTGAGGTTGAGGACCGCGACAGCCGGTTCAATCATGGCGAAGTTCGAAGCCGCGAGTCGAAGGGACGTTCTCAGCGGGCAGCTCGGTCTGCTTTTTGATGTGTGCGCGTAGTTCACTTTCCGCGATGGCGGTGAGGAATGCGCGGACTTCGTCTTCAATACCCTGCGCAATCAATTCGACGCGACCGTCGCGCAAATTCCGAACGGAGCCAGTAACGTCGAAACCCTTTGCGATCTGTTTGACGGAATAGCGAAAACCAACGCCTTGGACGCTGCCTTCGTAGAACACCTGAAGCGAAATTGCCACCGTACTTCGGAGACATTTGCGCGGTAATGCGCCGCCGACAAGCGCGCGTCGACGACTACTACGGATTACCGTGTGGCGGCAAAGGGACTGCCGGGGCGCAGCGGCAGCGGTCAGGCCAATTTACTTTAGCCGCTCTGCCGCAATCATTTATATGAATAGAGGAGACAGACGGTCGTTGCCTGTCCTTCCGAAAGGTTGACGGAAATGTAGTATTGGCCGCTGCTCGTCGGCGCACAACCGGCTGCCGCCTTGTTTCCGGAATTATACCCATCGGCAACAATCTGCTGGCCGTTTTCGTCATACACATCGACCGCGATTTTCTTCGCGGCATCGCCCGCGCCTGCCGTGAACCAATATTGATTTCCTGCAAAAAGATTCACAGCTACCAGGACGGGTTCACCCGGCGCAACGGTTCCGGACCAATAACCATCGCGCACCTTGAAGCCGTCGTTCGAAAACGCGCCCGCAAGATCCAGCGCCATCTTGTGCGCGTTCCCTTCCTCGTCTGTGGCCGCTTGAGTGCAGAGGCACGCCGCCGCCGTCAGCAACGAAATCAACACTGTTCGTCGCAAACTCATTTCACCTCGGGCTTATTCTGAATTTCCTCGATCAATTGACTGACGGTATCGTTAATCTTCCGCACGTCATCGATCGTCGGCGATTTGCCAGCTGGAAACGAAACGAGTTTTTCGAGCACCGTCAGCTGAGCGTTGACCTTCTTTACCAGCGGCTCATTACGTAGCTCATCCGAGACATCGTTGATTTTCGAGTGAATGAAATTCACCACGGCGGGTTGCCGTAATACCTTAGCCGTTCGCTCATCGAAATTTTGCTTGAGCGATTCGCTTACGACCTGTGTTCCGCGAATCCAGCCGCCCACGCTGACGAGAATCACCAAGTCCTGATCGCGATGTGTTTGCATGGACGATTTCACCTCGTTCTGCGTCGCTTCGAGTTCCTCTTGCAGCGCGTCCCATTCGCTGTTCTCCGCGAATTCGTTGATGCTGTTTCCCCGGCTGAGCACGTTTTCACTCACGCCGAGCGCCTTCGCTAACTTGATGATATCCGTGCCGATGTTTTTTACCTGCTGGCTGTCCTGTGCTTCGACCGCGATAAAGCCGTCAGCGATCAAACCGCCAAGGTTCAATGCGATCTGGCCACGGTTCCGGTAGGTCATCGGAATAGGCGCGCGGTAGTGGGTGGGCCAGTTTGGTTTTCCGGGTTTGCCTAACGCCGCAAAAAGTTCGCCCGGCGTCGGAATCGTTAACGCGTCGGTCCTGAGCGCCTTCGCGAGACGCTCCGCGGGCAAACGCGCCGGCTGCGGCGCTGATTGCGCTGCGGGACGCGATGGCTCAACCGCTTGCGCCGCCGCTGCGATAAGCACGAGAGCGGCTACGCCGATTCGCGCTCGGAACGTCATGAGGGGAGATTATCGCACTGGCTGAGAAGCGCCAGCGGGAATGTCGGGATTAGACGGGGGAATTGCGCCGTCGGCCACAAGTTTAATTGGACAGCTTTACCGGAGCGCGCATCATAGGCGCGCCGATTTTTTGACCATGCCTGACAGTTTAATCAAAAAGATATTTGCGCGGGAAATTCTCGATTCGCGCGGTAACCCGACCATCGAAGTCGATGTGCAACTTGAAGGCGGCGGGTTCGGTCGCGCCGCCGTGCCGAGCGGCGCCAGCACGGGCGAGCACGAGGCATGGGAGCTGCGCGACAATGATAAAAAGCGATACGGCGGTAAAGGCGTCACGAAAGCGGTCGACAGTGTGAACGAAACGATCGCGAGTGCGCTGACGGGTTGCGATGCGCGCGATCAGGCGCGAATCGACGCGAAGCTGATCGAGCTCGACGGCAGCGCAAACAAAAAACACCTCGGTGCAAACGCGCTCCTGGGCGTGTCGCTCGCGTGCGCACATGCTGCCGCGGCTGCGAGCGGGGAACCGCTCTTCCGCTACCTCGGTGGAGCGGATGCTAATGTATTACCGGTGCCGATGATGAACATCTTGAACGGTGGCGCGCACTCGGACGCCCCGATTGATTTCCAGGAGTTCATGATCATGCCGAAGGGGGCTCCGACGTTTCAGGAAGCGCTGCGTTACGGCGTCGAAGTTTTCCACGCCTTGAAAAGCGTACTGAAAGATCGCGGGCTTTCCACGGCAATCGGAGACGAAGGTGGTTTTGCCCCGAAACTCGCCTCGGCGGATGACGCTCTTGAATCGATAGCGGCCGCCGTCACGAAAGCCGGTTATACATTAGGCGACCAAATTTTCATCGCGCTCGATGCAGCCTCGTCGGAGTTCTACGACAAAGAGCGTGGCGCTTACGTATTTAAAAAATCTGACGGCTCGCAGCGCGACGCCGAGCAGCTCGTCGATTATTACGAGGAACTTTGCCGCCGTTTTCCAATTATCTCGATCGAGGATGGATGCGCGGAAAATGATTGGGATGGCTGGAAGAAACTGACGCAACGGCTGGGCGACAAAATCCAGCTCGTCGGCGACGATCTGTTTGTCACAAATGTTAATTTCCTGCAGAAAGGAATCGATGCCGGTGTCGCCAATTCCATTCTGGTGAAGGTAAATCAAATTGGCACGCTGACCGAGACGTTCGCCGCCATCGACCTCGCGAAAAAACACAATTACACAGCCGTCATCAGTCATCGGTCTGGTGAGACGGAGGACACGACGATTGCCGATATTGCAGTTGCGACGAACGCCGGGCAGATCAAGACCGGCTCGCTTTGCCGGACGGATCGCGTCGCGAAATACAATCAACTTCTCCGAATCGCGGAGGAACTTGGTGACAAGGCCGTTTACGGCGGTAAAATGCGCTAGTGGATCAACCAGGCTACGGTGATTTCCGTGCGCGGCGTGAAGCCACTATCTGGCAGCGTCTCAATCGCGTTCTCCGCGTCCTGCTGGTGCTTGCAATCTGGCTGGTGATTGTGAGTTTGTTTCTTCCACCGTACAAGAAGCTCAAGCAAAGCGGCGCCGAAATTGAGAATCTTCAGGCCTTGGTGAACGACCAAAAAATCCAACTCGCGCGCCAGACGCGGGAAGTGAACCTCTTAAAAACAGACGCGACCTATCTGGAAACGATCGCGCGCGATCGTCTCGACTTGATGAAGGAAGGCGAAACGATCTTCCGCCTGGAACAAACTGCGGCTGGAAAACGGAAGTAAGCCGTTTACTGACAAGCGACTGGCGCGTGGCGGCTCGCGCATTATCTTCGCGAAATGGCGAATGAAGTTCAGGCGATCGATTCCGGGGAATTAAAGCAGCGCGTCAACGAACTACGGAGGTTTCTTTGACGTCGCGAAACTTCAAGATCAGTTAGACGCTCTCGAAGCGCGGATGGCGGCGCCGGATTTTTGGGCGAACCGCGAGCGCGCTCAGGCGCATGTAGAGGAGGTTTCTCGCGTTCGTTCTCTGCTCAATCCATTCGCAGAGCTAGACCGGGCGGTCGACGACTTCGACGCGTTGCAACAGCTTGCTGCAGAAGAGGGCGATCCGGCGCAGCGTGTCAATGCCGAACGCGAGGTTGCGGCTGAACGCGCGCGCCTCTTGCGCCAGTTGGAAGAGTTCGAGCTACGGCAATTTCTCTCCGGCGAGAACGATCGCTCAAACGCATTTCTGACGATCCACTCTGGCGCCGGCGGGACGGAGTCATGCGACTGGGCGGACATGCTCTTGCGCATGTATCAACGCTGGATCGAGCGAGGCGGTTTCAAATCGCAAACCATAGACGTGCAGGTCGGCGAAGAGGTTGGAATCAAATCGACGACATTGCTCGTGACCGGCGAGTATGCGTATGGCTATTTGAGCGCGGAGCGGGGCGTGCATCGGCTCGTCCGCATTTCTCCGTTCGACGCAAACAAGCGACGGCATACGTCGTTCGCGAGCGTCGATGTCGTGCCGGAAATAGCTGACTCGGCGCCGATCGAAGTCAATCCAGCTGACCTCGATATCGATACTTTCCGGGCCGGTGGAAAGGGAGGCCAGAACGTCAACAAAGTCGAGACAGCCGTGCGCATAGTGCATAAGCCGAGTGGCATTGTCGTCGCGTGCCAGGCGGAACGCAGTCAGGGGAGGAACCGCGAGCTCGCGATCAAGATGTTAAAGGCAAAGCTCTATGAAATCGAGCAGGACAAGAAGCGCGCGGAGATCGACCGACAATACGGCGAGAAGGGCGATGTGGCGTGGGGGAGTCAAATCCGTTCCTACGTTTTTCAGCCGTACCAGATGGTGAAAGATCATCGAACGGGGGCGGAAACAAGCGACGTGCAGGCAGTGATGGATGGCGCGATCGATTTGTTTATCCAGGCCAAACTTCGCGGACAAAAAGCGAAGAAAAGCGACGCG
>JBDUAZ010000121.1:0-2953 GCA_040004385.1 Chthoniobacterales bacterium
AGCTGGTGATGCCGCCGCAGTCATTTTCAAAGCGTTCGGCGTTCGGTCCACGTTGACGCGAGCGAGCAACAAAAATGCCGTCGCCGCTGCCAGTCCGAGCCCGAGCGGCAGCCAATTAATCTGAAAGCGCGAGCGCCGCGCTACGCCAGCCGATTGAGTCGCGGCCTCTGCGCGCTCCATGCCGCGTTCGATGCGCGTCACCAGATCGGGTGAGGTCGCAACCGGGCTGATCTTCTTTAGTTCAGCTTCGAGTTCGGAAAAATCATTCATGCGAAACAAGAGATTTTTTCAAGGCCGCGAGTGCGTAGCGGTAACGCGACGCGGCAGTGTTTTGTGAAATTCCGAGCACTGTCGCAATTTCGGCAAACGTGAGCTCGTTCCAGATTTTCATCACAAGCACCTCCCGTTGTTCAGCCGGCAAGCGGTCGATCGCCGCGGCGAGAGTACGTTGTGCGTCATTGTCGAAATCGAATTGAGGCGAAGTCGTTCCGTCCGAATCTGCGAACGCATCCGCCTCGCGGCGCGCTCGACGGGCATCGCGGCGCAGGAGATCGAGTGCGATCGAACGCACGGTGGCAAAGAGAAGGCCACGGTTCGCGATCGAATGCTCCTTGCGCCAGAATCGGACAAATGCATCCTGGACAATGTCTTCAGCGTCCGCAATCGAGCGGACGAACTGCCGTGCGAATAGCACCAGTCCGGGTCCGAGCTCTGCAAAACAGATCCTCCAATCTTCATGAGTAACGACATTCTCCATGACCTCTTTACGGTCTTTAATATTAAGACGCCGCCAACCGCGGATTTTGTCTGAATCTGTGAAAGATTCCGTAGCGGTCGCCATCATCGAGGTCGGTGCGGCGCTGCTTGTGCTACGGCGTTGCCCCAGGCGCAGTGCTTCGCAGGAGACGCAGACGTTTGTTGCGTTGATCAAACGTCAACGTGAACTCGCGCAGGATCTTTGAGCCAACGTTCGCGTAAACCGAAAGCGCTGGGAACGCGATCGTCGGCTCAGCGAATTCGTAACGGCCCAGGCGAACTGGTTCCTTCGCGCGCCCTTCTTTAATTTCCATCTCGCCGCTCATGCTCCGGGCCCGCCCGACGGTCACAGGCTCAGTCGCCCACGTAAGCTTCTCGGCGAGGGAGGCTGGAACAACAAAGGCGCCCATGACATTTCCGGAGTCGATGTGCGCCCTCGCCGTCGCGTTTCCAAAGGTTATCTCCATCACGGGAATCCCGCCGTCGCTGCTGTAGTTCAATATTTCGAAGCCATTAGCGGGCGGCAGTTCGCCCTTTGAGATTCGGACCGATTTGCCCGGGTAATCGAGAGTAAAAAGGTAATCGGCGAACAAGTTCAGCGTCAAAATCCCGTCAACTTCGGCCATGCGCGGCGAAGCCTTAAAGTTCCGCGCGACCGCTTTCACGTCGGCAAATCGCAAGCCGGCCACCTCTACGGATTGAAGCAGGACTTCCTGCAACATCTGCGGATCTTTCTCGGACGGATCGCCTGCCCGGACTGCACCTGACGGTTTCAAGCCAAGTTTTTTCATGAGCGAAGAATCGATCCGCGCCGTCCCCTGCCCGCCGGTGTCGACGCCGAACAAAAACGGACCCTTGCCATTTACCATCACTTCAATGGCGGGCATCGTTCCCACGAAACGCATCGGCGCCTGAAACGCGGGACCCGGTGATGACGCGCGATGAGAAGGCGCCGCTATCGCAACCGCTAACGCCAGGCATAAGACGACCAACGGTCGTTTAAATTCGCGCATTCCACGTCTGAGACGCCATCAGACGCAAAATTTGTCTAAAGGCTCCGCAAATTTCTTCGGTGAATTACTTCGGCTCAGACACATGACGCAAAATCAGATCGCCGTGCCAGTCGGGGTGCGCGATGCCTTCGCGGTAGGCGTTGAGCGATTCGACTGAAGAATTGACTCGCAGATTGCTATACGTCTGATCGGGATTCTGCCAGCGCTCGTGCCAATAAACCGCGGCTTTCACGCGCGGGTAACGAGTGCGAAAAAGATTCAGGCCGTCTTTGATCCACGCCGACTTGTTGCCCGAGCGCGGGAACTCGCCGGTCGCCCATTCCGCAATCATGATCGGCTTGTCGGGATCGAGCCGGCACATCTCCTCGTAAGGCCAGTCGACTAAGGCGGGAATGTTCGCCCATGGTTCGTCTTTGAATTGCTGGCCGTAAACGCTCAGGCCTAACCAGTCGACGTAATCCTTTCCCGGATAATAGGCGGCGGCGAAATTCCATGTGTCGAGCGGGTAAGAGTAATTGTTCGTGTGAAACATCCATTTGATGTTCGACGCGCCCCGCGCTCGGACGCGATCAACGACATGCCGATATGCCGCCTTGTAATGTTCCGGTCCTTCCCAATCACCGTCGTGATCGTCCACCCATTCATCGCCGCCGTAATACCAGCCGGACCAGGGAAACCAATCGCCATTCATCTCGACGCCAAACGCAACGACCATCGGCTGCCCGAATGCCTTCGCCCCGTCGGCCCACGTGTCGATATATGCGTCCCATTTGCCATCGATGATCTCGCTGAGGCTGAACTTGTCCGGCCCTTTGTTTTGTTCGTAGGGCCGATCCCACGGTGACCAAAATACAAGCGGCATCGCGCCGTGCCGCCAGACCACATTCAAATTTGCGGTCGGAAAATTTTGCTCACCCCAGTAGCTCGATGAGGCAATAATCGCCTGGTGTTTACCGACCATCTGCTCGAACTCCTCGATCATCTCGAGCGTGACTTCGTCTTCGGCGTCTCCGAAATCCATGAACGCGCCCGTGTACGCTCCGCCTTCGGGGAGCACCACTTCGATCGGTCCGCTCGCGTCGGGGTTCTTCGCGCCCGGCTGCTTACTGCAACCGCACAAGAGGCTGCCCGCGACGAGAGCGATAGCGAAGCAGGCGCGTCTTGGCACGCGTGCATGCTAATCG
>JBDUAZ010000153.1:0-31107 GCA_040004385.1 Chthoniobacterales bacterium
CGATCCAAGTTTCATCGATCCGCGCTACGCGCCGCCGCCAGGATGGTGGCGCTGAACGTAGTCTGAAACCGGCCGCTCTCTACGGCTTTACGCTCGCGGTCGTAGGGCCACGACTGAGGCTGACGAGGTCGCTCAGGATATTTAACGTCTCGTCGCGCTCGGGATCGATCGCCGGCTCTTTCGTTTCGTCGGTTGTCGAGCCCAGAACGTCAGACCCCGCATCGGGGGCCGCTTCCGGGGCGACTTTGAGCGCGCCGTTTTTCTTCGCTGAGGCCATTTTGCCAGGGAACATGATCATCTGGAGGTCCGGCTTGTCGACGGTGTCGAGCGTGAGCCGGTAGATCTCCATCTCCGGGCCCTGGTGCGCGAGCCGTTCGGTCGCGCGCGTTTCTTTCCGAATCTTGTCCTCGTTCAGCTCCGCGCGGCGCGCGTCTTCGTTGAGCGAGATCCGGTTTTCATCCAATTTTTTGCGAAGACGTTCCATGTCCTCCATGACGTAGTGAAATTCTCCGTTTTCGGTGACACGCGCCTCGGCGCGACGCTTTAATTGATCAATGAAGAGCTGGTGCGCGTCCGACCATTTCGTAAACTTCGCCTTCGGCACTTCATCGTAACCGAGACAATTCTTCAATGCGCCCTCGCCGAACTCCGGGAGATCGCTCAAGCTCGGGAGCACAATGTCTGACGCGACGCCGTGCAGTTGCGTGGAACCGCCGGCCACCCGGTAGAATTTCTGGATGGTGAGTTTCAGTGCGCCGTCCTCCTGAGAATGGCTCCCCAGCAACGACGTAAAACGGCCGATCTCGAGAATGGTCTGGACCGTCCCTTTGCCGAATGTGTTTTTGTCACCCACGATCACTGCGCGCCCATAATCCTGCAGCGCGGCCGCGAAAATCTCGCTCGCCGAGGCGCTTTGCCGACTCGTTAAAACAATGAGAGGGCCGGCGTACGCGATTCCAGGATCCGGGTCACTCGAGACGACGATGTTTCCGTTGGACCCTTTCGTTTGCACGACGGGCCCGGATTTCAAAAAGAGCCCGGTCAGCGCGATCGCCTCTTCCAGCGAACCGCCACCGTTGCGGCGCAGATCAACGACAAGTCCCGCAATGTTCTCCTTTTTCAGCCGCTTCAAAAGCGCTAACACGTCGCGCGTGGTGCTCTTTTGATGCTTATCCATGTCGGCGTAAAACGACGGCAACGTGATCCAGCCAAGTTTTATCGGCGCACCGCTTTCGTCCTTTTTGATGATGATGTCCGCGCGCGCTTCCTGGTCCTTGAGCTTAATTTCATCGCGCACGAGCTCGATGGTTTTGCGCTTCGACGGATCGGGCGCATCGGAAGGAATCACGAGCAGGCGAACGTGCGTCCCCTTTTTGCCGCGAATTTGCTCCACCACTTTGTCCAGCCGCATGTCGCGAACGTCGGAGAATTCTGCCGAGCCCTGCCCGACCGCGGTGATGCGATCCCCTACTTTTAAACGCCCATCCATCTGCGCGGGACCTCCCGCGACGAGGCTCTCGATTTTCGCGTAGCCATCCTCCGTCCGCAGCATTGCCCCGATGCCGACGAGCGAGAGGCCCATGTTGATGCTGAAGTTCTTGAGATCCGCCTTACTCAGGTACTCAGAGTGCGGGTCGTAGGTTTGAGCGAGCGCATCGAGGAAAAGCTTTGCCTGCTCGTCCTTATCTTCTTCGTGCACATTGCGCGCGAGCCGTTCGTAGCGGCGCGCCACGAGCTGCGGACCAGGTTCAATCGGGTGTTCGCTCAGTTTTTCCTGGAGCAATTCATTTGCAATCCGCCCACGCCATAACTCATCGGCTTCCGCTTCGTCTTTCGGCCACGGCGCTTTCTGGCGGCTCAACTCGATCGTCGCGTCGCCCTTGAAATCCATCGGCTGCTTCAATAATTCCTTTATTTTCGCAACGCGATCGTCGACCCGCTTCGCGTAAAGATCATAGATTTCGCGCGCCGGTTTCAAGTTGCCGAGCAGAACATCATCATCCAGCGAGGTTCCGTATTTCGCGCTCAACGCGTCCACGTCCTGTTGCGTGAAAAAAAGATGACTGAAATCGAGAAGCTCGAGATACGTGCGCAAAAACTTCTTCGAGACTTCGTCATTAAGCGGCTGATGCGTGTAATGCCCTTCCTCCAGTAATCGGCCGACGGAGACAGCGACCTGCTCCGTGTCGGACTTCGCCTCAACGGGTACAGCGACGCAAGCGAGGCTGATAAAAAAGATCGCCGAGACGGCGGGAAATAAGCGGAAATGGGGCTTCATTCTTGGAAAAAAGGGTTAGAGAAAATCGCAGATATAAGGTTTAAAGCAATACGCACGCTGGCGAGGCAGGGATTCGCAGGAGTTGAGACAACGCTGCGCGCGGAACATTCAAAAAACGCAAGGCAACCGGTTTCAATGCAGCTTCCGTTCCCGCGGTGCCAATTTTATGTTTGCCCGCAAAGTTCGGGCGGTAACCATTTACGCAACAATCACTAATCGGTCGGATGAAATACGAGTCATTTTGCGGCGGCATCCTCGAGACGAATTGCTATCTCTTCGAGGCGCCTGAGGGGTCGATCTTATTCGACGCCCCTGATGGCGCTTGCGATTGGCTGGAGTCGCAAGGCAAAGCGCCGAAGCTCTTACTGCTAACTCACGGACATTTCGATCACGTGCCCGACGTCGCCAGGATCAAGCGCCGCTTCAATTGTCAGATCGGCTGCCATCCCGCCACCGCTCCAATGATTTCCGACCCCGAGTTTTTCCGGAAGGTCGGCTTTGAGCTAGAGATCGAACCGGCCGAGCCAGACTTCCTGATCGAGGCGACACCATCGAGAAAATTTCTCGGCCTCGAAATGGAAGTAATAGAGGTTCCCGGGCATTGTCCCGGGAGCCTCTGCTTTCTGTCACGGAACAATTCAGTCCTGGTGGGAGGCGATGTTCTTTTCGCCGGCGGCGTCGGCCGCTGGGATCTCCCGGCCGGCGACGGTCCGCTGCTCTTCCACGGGATTCGTACGAAAGTTTTTCCCCTCGGCGATGAGATCACGGTTTTGCCGGGCCACGGTCCGGCGACGACGATCGGCGAGGAGCGCCGCACGAATCCGTTCTTTCAATCATAAGCACGCCGCGCGGTTACTTGCGGGCGACCATGGCGAGGAAGCAAAAAATCACGATGTCCTGCACCATGTGGATCGAAAAGGCCCAGGCGACGCCGCGCGTCTCGATCATGCTTCTGCCCCAGATCCAGCCGGCGAAACCAGCCATGAGGCAGCCGATCGGACCCGACGGCTGTCCGTAGAAGTGGCCGAGGCCAAACAGGACTGCCGTCAATAAGATCGCTTCTGCCGGCGGCATCACATTGCGCAGATGCGCGAGCGGAATGCATCGAAATTGGAATTCTTCGCTGGCGGCGTTCAGTGCGGCGACCGCAAAGATCCATGGAAGGAAATGCCACACAGGAGCGGCATCCGCGAAGTTTGGCCTGACGGAGAAGTAGAGAAAAAGAGGCAGTGCGATGCCGAAAACAACGAGCAACGCGGGGCCGAAGATCGTCCATGGCAGCGGTCTCCGCAGACCAAGAAACCAAATTGGCGCAGCCGGAGCTGCCATGTCGCCCCGGCGCAGAAACAATTCGCGACGTCCGACGCCGCTGCCTATCAAGGTCAGGCACATCAACCCTGCGGCGGCGATCGTGAGCAATCGCGCGATGAACAAACTCTCGCCCCATTCCGCTCCCTTCACCCAGTTACGGACCAGGTTTGTCGCGTGAAGCCACGGTGCGAGAAAATCCCAGCCGAGCCGCAGCGCAGCGAGCGCAAATACAAAGCGGCTTAGCGGGCGCAGTCTCGGCACGCGCAGGATCGTGAGCGCGAGGACGACAAGCGCCACCGACTGTGCGACCGGCAGCCAAAGCGGCGAACCGAAACCGAGTTGACGACCCGCAATCTCAAACAGCGGACTCGCGACGAGCATGGAGCCCCAGGCCGCGAGGCGAACCGGCGCAGCCGTGGCCGTGCGCCGAAATCTGAGCGCGCCGGACTCAAGCCGATGGTCCATTCATCCGTCTGCCAACGGCGAATCCCGATTAAGGGGCCTTCTCGAGTGCCCTATTCAAGGCGTCCAGCCCCGCCACTTCTCCTATCAATGCCCGGAGCGACGCCACCGCTGCCGGAATGTATTCGAGGAATGTCTTATTTCCTTTTACGAGTCCGAGATAACCATACGCGCCGAGCGCTTGCATGAGCCGTTGCATCGCACAGAGCTGAAAAGTTTCGGAAAAATCCTGAGGCACAGGCTGCCCTGCGGTCTCGCGCGAACGGCGATAATAATCGCGTAACTCGCTGCATTCGGCCCCGCTCATCTCGACGTACGGATCGCAGAGCAGCGACGCGAGGTCGTATTCGGCAAGGCCCGGCCGCATCCCTTGGAAATCGATCAGGTGCGCCTGACCAGTTCGGACGATAATATTCTGCGACTGAAAATCGCGATGCACGAGAACACGCGGCCGCGCGCCGAGCTGCGCCGCAATCTCCGCGAGTGCGGGAAGCGCCGCGAGGCGGATGAGTTGTTCCTTACTCAGGCCAAAGTAGCGACCAAGGCAATTCTCGAAAAAGTATCCCTGTTCCCAGGTATAGAGCGCCTCGTCGAATTCCGCCGGCAGTTGGGCAGCTATTACCTGTGCCTCTGAATCTGTCAGGCAATGCAGCTTCACAATTTCATCGAGCGCGGATTCATAGAGAGCGCGCCGGACGAGCCAGCTCTCCTCGCGGTAACTCCAGAGATCCGCGGTGCCGAGATCTTCGATCCAGATCAGACCTTCTGCAGCATCATGAAAGTAAATCTTCGGCGCCCGAATTTGATGCGCGGCGAAAAACTCCGCGATCTCCACGTAATGCCGGTTCTCCTCCCGCTCGAGATTGTACTTTACCAGGATAATCGACTGCTCGGGCGTACAGCGAACGCGGTAGAATTTTCGGTCCGAGCCGCCCTTCTCGATCGGCGTGATTTTCACCTCCGCCTCGTCAAGACGCGGAAAGCGCATGCGCGTCTGTCGAAGCAGCAGCTCAGTTCTCGTGCGCCTAGATGTCGATGTCATTGAATTCGCCTTCGGCTCTTTGCTGGGAGCGGACAATACAGTTACGCAGGTGACTTCGAGAAGCGATTTGTGCGCCTCGCCAGATAATTGTGTCCTCGAGCATGGCTCCGGCGCCGACGCGCGCGCCCGCGCCTGCCACCGAGCAGCCGCGCAGCTCCGCACCGGTTTCGATTACCGCCAGTGGATGA
The DNA here is from genome assembly GCA_040004385.1 of Chthoniobacterales bacterium. Taxonomy (GTDB): domain Bacteria; phylum Verrucomicrobiota; class Verrucomicrobiia; order Chthoniobacterales; family UBA10450; genus JBDUAZ01. Next base: position 5,282 of record JBDUAZ010000153.1, read on the forward strand.
ACCGGTGCACGCCAGCCAGCATCGTCGACCGAATAACTCGGGAATTCGAGCGCTGGAAGTTCCCGATGCACCTGCAGGTAGGCCGCGCGGGTTCCGACATCCCACCATGCGCCTTGGTCGAGAACGATGCCGCCAAGCTTTGCGCCGCGGCGAATCATTTCTAAAAATGTCGGGATAACCGAGCGCTTCGCTCCCGGCTCGAGCCAACGGAGAAACTCCGTATTTACAGCATAGATTCCGGTGAAGAGATATTCTTCCGGCGCGCCGGTTTGCAGCTGATTGCGAATGTCGATTATCCTGCGTTTCGCATGATCGAAGGCGATGTCCTGCGGCCCGCCACCGGATCGCAGGGCGAGGGTGACGACGTTACCCGCTCGAAGATGCTCATCGATCAAAGGCTGAATCGGCAGATCAGTGAGGATGTCGCCGTTATAAACGAGGAACGGCTCGTCGCCGAGCAGATCGGCAACATTGGCAATTCCCCCGCCGGTTTCGAGAAGGATCGGCTCCCATCTGTAACGCACCGGAATTCCGCGGTAGGGAACTTCCTCCGCCGGACCGAACGCCTCGGGCCGATGATGCGTGTTCACGATGAGTTTTGTGCAACCCGCGTCGATCAGATGATCAAAGGCAAACGTAATCAGCGCCTTTTGGAATATCGGCACGAGCGGTTTCGGCAACTGCTCGGTGAGGGGTCGCATTCGCATCCCCAGGCCGGCGCCCAGGATGAACGCCTGAGTGATGGACTCCATTAGCAGTTCGTGCGAGGCAACCGCCGTGTCAGGCTTGTGCTGGCGTAGCGCAATGCTAAAACTTTGGGCATGGCCGAAGAAATCGTCTGGCGCGGCTCATCGTCGCAAACAAAAAACCTCTGGTTGTTTATCCTCGCCGGTCTTTTCTGCTGGCTCATCGTGCCGATCTTCATCGCGCTTGCTCGTTATCTCCAGACGAAAAACAAAGTGTACGAGCTGACCACGGAGCGCCTCAAAATCACGGAAGGCGTTTTCAGTAAAGTCACCGACACGCTCGAGCTTTACCGCGTAAAAGACATCGAGGTGCGACAGCCGTTCGTTTATCGGACGCTTGGTGTCGAGAACGTCATCGTGAACACCTCGGACCTCTCCTCACGACTTATCTTACTCGAAGCGATACCCGTCGAGATTGGGCTTGCGGACAAAATGCGTAATCAGGTCGAGACGGTGCGAATGCAAAAGCGCGTCCGCGAAATCGACATCGAGTAAAGCTGGGGCGAGTGGCAAATCACGACGCTACTGCCTGAGATACAATGTGCTCGTACCAAAATCGATAATGCCGTGATAACGGTGCAAAATTTCCGACCCGAGGAGGCCCGCCACCGGGGGCGTCGCGTTGAGCAAACCGCCGTGGATTAATCCCTCCAGATTTATCACGCCGATGTCGCTGCTCGGCATGACAAGCGATCCCACGGAGAAACGCGAGATGGTTGCGAGCTGAACGCCGCGTTGCTTTAAATTCACCCCTGCGGAGCTGAAAGGCGTGTTACGTAGCGGAATCTTCATTTGCCGCAGGAAGCGCGAGTGCAACAACGTCGTAAACGCGCCGGTATCCACCATCAACTTCGCACGGCGGCCGTTTATTGAGCCGTCGACATATAAATTGTAACCGGCGCTGAGGTGCATCGGCACGCCGTGAAAGCCGCGATAATCAAAACCTGGAACGTTGCCCCGCGCGCGCGGATCCATTTTCAGCACAAGCAATTGCTTGTTGCAGTCGAGCACGGCTTTGGTGGGAAAGAGAATGTCGGCACCGAGAATACCGTCGATCTCGGGCTCATTTAGTGCCCTTTGCCCGGCCTTGCCTCCACCGAGGTCGATCGCAACCAATGGCTCGTCAACCAGGTTCATCGTCCCAAGGCGCAAACTCCGGGCGATCGATACGCTGTTGAAGGAGCCGTTGATCAATAAACGCGATGGAACGGTCGAGTTTACGCCATTGGGAAGGAGGCCAAAATGCGTGCGGCGATCGGTGGCGATCGCGCTCACCGGCGCGCCGGTATCCACGCCGAGGATTGCCGGCTTGCCATTAATGTAGGCACGAACCAGAAGGTGATTTTGCGGCGAACGTTGGAGCGGCAGCGCTTCGTACTGCGGCGCATCGCCAGTCGGTGCGGGGCGCCGGGCGGCGAGCGCCGGCGTGGACAGGACGAACGCAAACGCAACCGAAACGATAACGTTTCCTAAAGGGCAAACTCGCTCGAGCAAAAACATCGCGGAGGATAACACGCTTCGCGCGGGGCGAAAACGCTTGATTCACCCCACCGCAGCCGGTATTCGAAGCACGGGATTTTTTATATGATCAATTACCAAAATTTGTGTCGCTCCACTACTCGTCCGCTTCTCGTCATAGCATCCGCCTCCGCCGCGGTTTTCCTCCTGGCACTTGCGGGCTGCAACAAGACCGAGACGACAGGCGGCTCGGCCGGCGGAGATCTAATCAAGATTGGCGAATACGCATGTCTCACCGGACAAACCGCCAGCTTCGGGACCGCATCACATAACGGTGCCGTAATGGTGATCGACGACGCGAACGCGAACGGCGGGGTTCTCGGCAAAAAGATCAAACTCATTACCGAAGACGATCAGTCGAAACCGGGCGAAGCTGCGACAAGCGTTCGCAAATTAATCTCACGCGATCACGTCGTCGCGCTGATCGGCGAGATTGCCTCATCCCGTTCGCTCGAGGCCGGTCCGATCGCGCAGCAAAACAAAATTCCGATGGTGTCACCCGGTTCGACGAACCCGAACGTCACGAAAATCGGTGACTACGTCTTTCGTGTTTGCTTTATCGATCCATTTCAAGGCACGGTCATGGCGAAGTTCGCGCTCAACTCGCTGCACAAAACCAAGGTCGCCGTGCTTACGGACGTGCGACAGGATTACAGCGTCGGCCTCGCGCAATTCTTTAAGGAATACTTTACAAAAAATGGCGGCACGATCGTAGCCGAGCAGAGCTACAGCTCCGGGGACCAGGATTTCAAGGCACAGCTGACCTCGATCAGAGCGTCAAATCCCGAGGCGATTTTCCTGCCCGGTTACTACAATGAGGTTGGTCTTATTGCGCTGCAGGCGCGCGAACTTGGGATCACTGTCCCAATTATGGGCGGCGATGGCTGGGATTCGCCCACATTAACCCAGATCGGCGGGCCCGCGATGGAAGGGAACTTCTTCGCAAACCACTTCTCGACGGAAGACCAGTCGCCCGTCATCCAGGATTTCATCAAGAAATATCGCGCGCGTTTTAACAGGGATCCGGACGGAATGGCGGCGCTTGGGTTTGATGCGGCGAAAGTATTGCTCGACGCGATGACGCGGGCCGGCAGCACCGACAACGTAAAGCTGCGCGACGCCTTGGCTGCGACGAAAGATTTTCAAGGCGTGACCGGTAAAATCACAATCGACGAAAACCGCAACGCGTCCAAACCGGCGGTCGTCCTGACGATCAAAGACAAGCAGTTCCACTACGTCGAGACGATCGCGCCGTAGGGCGCACGCGCGATCCTGCTTTTGTCATGCTGAGCGTCTCTCGCTCGACTCAAAATGAGCCGTGACGGCGTGGCCTAACGAATGAACCAGTTCATCCAGCAGCTCATCAATGGACTGTCGCTCGGTTCGATCTACGCGCTAATCGCACTCGGCTATACGATGGTGTATGGCGTCCTGCGCTTCATCAATTTCGCGCATGGCGATATCTTTATGCTCGGCGCCTACGTCGGGTTATACGCCGGCCGCACATTGTCGAGCAGGATGCACACTGGACCGTCCGTCCTTCTCGCGATCTGCGTCCTGGCAATCTCGATGATCGTCTGCGCGATTGTTGGTGTCGTGATCGAGCGGCTCGCTTACGCGCCACTTCGAAATCGGCCGCGACTGACCGTCTTGATCACGGCAATCGGAGTTTCGCTCTTTCTGGAATACGGTGGGCAACAATTTCTTGGCGCGGGACCTGAGAATTTCCCGGCGATTCTGCCGCGCTACGAAGTGCTTCACACCGCGACGTTAAGCATCACAAGCAATCAACTGATCGTGCTCACCGTCACCGTCGCGCTCTTGATTGCACTTACGTTTATCGTCCTAAAAACAAAACTCGGAACCGCGATGCGCGCGCTTTCATTCAATCCGACCGCGGCGTCGCTGATGGGCATCAATAACAATGTCGTGATCTCGTTTACGTTCGGCCTTGGTTCCGCCCTGGCTGCCGCCGCCGGCATTTTGTGGGCGGTAAATTATCCGTCGATTAATCCGCTCATGGGTCTGCTTCCCGGGATTAAGGCCTTTGTCGCAGCGGTTCTCGGCGGCATCGGAAACATTCCCGGCGCCGCTCTCGGAGGGTTGATTCTCGGAGTGACGGAGACGCTCGTGGTCGGTTACAGCGATCGCTTGCACATCCCGCCCAGCTACCGGGACGCCGTCGCATTTGTCGTGCTGATCGTGATCCTGCTTTTCAAACCGTCGGGATTGCTCGGCAAAGCCGGCTCCGAAAAGGTATGAGAATCGCCCCGTCGAAAATCTACCTCTTGGTCTTCATCGTCGGGGCGTTCGTCGTTTCCTATTTCGTTCCGATGGATCAATACGTGCGCGAAATCGTCCTCACCATCGGCATCAACATCATTCTTGCAGTGAGCCTGAATCTGGTGAACGGCTTCACCGGTCAGTTCTCGTTAGGCCATGCGGGATTCATGGCGATTGGCGCGTATTTTTCCGCGGCTGTAACCACGTTCTGGGCGCCACGCCTCTTCGGGTCATCTGTCGATCTCACGGGCGGCGTCGTGGCCCCACTGGTTTTTTTGTGCGCGTTACTCGGCGGCGCGCTGCTCGCGGCAGTCGCCGGCCTCGTCATCGGAATTCCATCGTTACGGCTGCGGGGCGATTATCTGGCCATCGCCACGCTCGGTTTCGGGGAAATCATTCGCGTTATCATTCAAAATACCGAGGCGGTGGGCGGCTCTCGTGGATTCACCGTTACCTACCCGTACACGACGCTTTTTTGGGGATACTTCTTCGCTGCGATCACCATCTACGTCGTCGCGAACCTGGTGAACTCCGCCTACGGCCGCGGATTCCTGGCCGTCCGCGATGATGAGGTGGCGGCGGAATCGATCGGCGTGAACACGACTAAGTACAAGGTGATTGCCTTTGTCCTTGCCGCGTTTTTTGCCGGGATCGCTGGCGGTTTATACGCGCACTTTAAACAGTATCTTCACCCCGACGGCTTTAACTTTCTCAAGTCGATCGAAGTCGTGGTGATGGTGATCATGGGCGGAATGGGCAGTAACTTCGGCGTGATCACTGCGGCAATTTTCCTCTCGGTGCTGCCGGAGATTCTCAGGTTTATTCCGCAACTTTACGAACGTGCCGCTGGCATCCCGCTGCCGCACCTGATCGACGATCTGCTTAAGAACCGCATGTTGATTTACGCGTTGCTCCTCATCGCGCTCATGCTGACGCGTCCGCAGGGGATCTTCGGGGGCGGGTGGCGCCCGGCATTTTTGTTCAAGAAGAAGGCTGCATCTGCCGATGGAACCATTGCTTGATCTGCGCGACTGCACGATGCGCTTCGGCGGTTTGACAGCCGTCTCCCATCTTTCGCTCTCGATCGCATCAAACGATCTCGTAGGCCTGATCGGCCCAAACGGCGCGGGTAAAACGACGGTGTTCAATATCATCACCGGCATTTATGAACCGACCTCGGGCGCGATCGATTTTCGCGGTGCCAGCCTGATCGGCCAACGAGCGAACGCGATCGCCGCGCGTGGCGTGGCACGGACATTTCAGAACATCCGGCTTTTCGCGTCGTTGACGGTCTACGACAACGTGCGCGCTGCGTTCACGATGCACCTGCGACATGGAATTACGCACGCGCTCTGGCGCGGAAAATCATTCGACAAAGAAGAGGCGGAGATCAAAGAAAAGGTCCTGGAGACGCTAAAGATCTTCCGCCTGGAGAAGCTGCGGTCGGTCTCTTGCAAAAGTTTATCGTATGGCGATCAGCGACGACTGGAGATCGTGCGGGCGCTGGCGACGCAGCCAAAGCTTCTGTTACTGGACGAGCCGGCTGCCGGCATGAACCCGCGCGAGAAGAAAGACCTGATGGAGCTGATCCAGTTCGTGAAGGAAAAATATCAAATCGCCGTGCTGCTGGTGGAGCACGACATGAAAGTGGTGATGGGAATTTGTCAGCGCGTGGCGGTTTTGGATTACGGGAGCAAAATCGCGGAGGGCACGCCGGCGGAGGTGCAGAAAAATCCGAAGGTGATCGAGGCGTACCTCGGCGAGGAGGCGGCGAAAGCTTAAGCGCAATGTTAGAACTCAAGAACCTCGCCGTTTCCTACGGGTCAATCGCGGCGCTCCACGACGTTTCGTTAACGGTCGCGAAAGGTAACATCGTCACGTTGATTGGCGCGAATGGCGCGGGAAAATCGACAACGCTACGGACCATCTCCGGATTACTAAAACCGCTCAGTGGGACCATCACTTACGAAGGCGTGGAAATCAGCGGCCATCCTCCCCATCGCATCGTCGCGCGCGGAATTTCTCACGTGCCGGAAGGCCGCATGATCTTCGCAAACCTGACCGTGCATGAAAACTTGATGATGGGCGCGTACCTGCGCAAGGACCGTGCAAAATTCAGCGACGAGTTCGACTTCATCTTTGGCATGTTTCCCCGCCTGAAAGAGCGGGAACGGCAGGTTGCCGGCACGCTCTCCGGTGGCGAACAGCAGATGCTTGCAATCGGGCGCGCGCTCATGAGCAAGCCGCGATGCCTGATGCTCGACGAACCGTCATTAGGCATCGCCCCGATCCTGGTGAAGACCATCTTTCAGAAAATCGTCGAAATTAACAGGTCGTTAGGCATCACGATTCTGCTCGTGGAGCAGAACGCAAACCTTGCGCTCGAAGTTTCAAACTACGGCTACGTGCTCGAAACTGGTCGCATCATCCTGCACGACAAGTCGGTCGCGTTGCGCGCGAACGAGCGAGTGAAGAGCGCGTACCTCGGCGGAGTTTAGGAGCTTCTGCTGCTGCCGCCGGATACGCGCGCCAGCATTTGTTCGACCCGCCCTTGCAGGAAAGCATTGCGCTCGTCGGGCGGAGATTGCATCCGAGAGCGCTCATTTGTTTCCCGCTCGGAAACCTTCCAACCGATAGCGCGGAGCAGTTTTGCGCCTTCCGCTGTCAGCGGTTCCAGTGCGTCCTTAGTCGCGGCGCGATTCTGGAGCTGAGCAAGAATGTTGACGAGCACTCTGTCGTCGTATTTCGAGCCGCGAAACACTTGGACAAGTCGCTCAAAGTTTAAATGGAATGGAACTGTGGCTACATCGATCGCTGATTTTTCCGCAATGCCATCCGGAGGTGTGGAAACTGACGCGGACATCGCAAGCGAATGCCAGTCGCCGTCTGGCGCTTCGTAGCCGAGCTCCATCCGATACGAGGTATCAGCGTGAAGAACATTCGTGTAACAGTTCTCTCCCATCGGCTCGATCGCAGCGCGGCTTTCCTCAACGTCATCGATTGTGAGGACGCGCAGGTAAACGGCGCGTTCGCGCGGATCGCTGCCAAAGATCGACGCCCAGTCGATGTCCCAATAGGTGACAATTGTGTGTGGGTCGCGCGGCAGTGCGAACAAAAAAGTGCTACCGTACGACCGAGGTAATTCTCGGACCGCGCTGAAGCCACGCGAGGGAGCCACGCTACCGGGGGCCGGCACCTCAGCGGTTACAACAGGTCCAGTCAGGAGAATGAAGTCGTTTGCGTTGCCAGCTTCGCGTCTTACTCTGGTCGCTTCAGTTTCGCGCGTTGCCATCGGATTTAGGCTCCTTGATGAGTGACGCGAAATTACACCGCTCGCCCGCGAAAAGCGATTGCGAACGCGCCAAGATAATGATGTTGATCCCACTCGGTTACGAAATACATAAAAACGAATCGTTACTGGAAGGCGAACGCAACCCCAGTGCAACCTTCAATTGCGGAGCTGCGTGGGGACTGGAAGAATATGCGGCAACCTCCGCGCCCTAACGCATGCCGAACGCCTGTGTCATTCTAAATCCCGCCGCCGGTTCGGTGAAGGATCGCGACGCAATCATCGAACGGATCAAGGCGATGCCCTCGACTGATCTTCGCGTGACTTCCAGGCGGGGCTCGGCCGAGCAGTTTACGCGTGCGGCTGTCGCAGGAGGTTGCGACCTTGTGATTGCCGCAGGTGGTGACGGAACGTTAAATGAAGTCGTCAACGGTATCGGTGAAAAGGCGATGCACGTGCGTGTCGGCCTGCTTCCATTAGGGACCGGTAATGATTTCGCGCGCACGCTCGAGCTCCCGACGGACGTCGAGGAGTGTATCGAATTGATCCTTGCCGCGCACACACGCCCGATCGATCTCGTGCGTGTGACCAGTGATTGCGTCCGCTACTTTGTGAACGTTTCCGCCGGTGGTTTCAGCGGGCTCGTCAACGACAAGCTGACGCCGGAGATGAAAGAAACATGGGGGCCGCTCGCATACATCCGGAGTGCTGCCGCCGCGCTTCCGGAGTTACGCGCTTATCTGACACGCATCGCCCTTGATAACACCGAAACGATTTCTGAAACTCTCTACAATGTAATTGTCGGCAATGGCCGCTTTGTTGCCGGAGGGATTCCTGTTGCGCCGGAAGCCGCGCCCGATGATGGCCTCCTCGATCTTGTTTTAATTCCGAAACGACCCACGCTTGATCTCGCGTTGCTCGCGCCACAGATTCTGATGGGCACGCATCTTTCCAGTGACTCGGTGATTTACCGGCGCGCGTCCCGCATTGCGGTAAATTCAAAACCAGGAATGTGGTTTAACGTCGATGGCGAACTCGTCGGCAATGAACCGGCTGTTTTCCAAGTGCTGCCGCGCGCGCTTCAGTTTGTTGTCGGTAAAACATGAACAGGAAAATCGTGACCGCAGAGGAGTTGGCGAAGATCTCAGAGCAATTTCGCCATGCAGGAAAGAAGCTCGTCATGACGAACGGCTGCTTCGATCTCCTGCACGTCGGCCACGTGCGCTACTTGAAAACTGCGCGCGCCCTCGGCGATGCGCTTGCCGTCGCTCTCAACGGGGATGACTCGGTTCGCGAGCTAAAAGGCGAAGGCAGGCCACTCCACCGCGAAGGCGATCGCGCGGAGGTTCTCTCCGCGCTCGATTGCGTGGATTACGTCACTGTTTTTCCGGAGGAACGGGCCACTCGCTTACTGCAACGCGTGAACCCGGCGATTTACGTCAAGGGCGGTGATTACACGGCGGAAACCTTGCACTCAGAAGAGCGGGCGGCATTGCGAAAAATCGGCGCCGAAATCCGCATCGTGCCGTTTGAGGCGGGCCACTCGACCTCCGCGTTGCTCGAGCGTATTGCCGCGCGCAGCGACATGTGAGCACCCTGCGTCTCGGTATTCTCGGTTCGGGCAAAGGCAGCAACTGTCGCGCTATTCTTGAACGCATTCGCGCACGAACGCTCAACGCTGAAGCTCGAATTGTGATCGCCGACGTTGTCGACGCGGGCATTCTAGAGGTGGCGCGCGAATTCGACGTCCCGTGCGTCTATCTGCCGCCGGGGAAATTTCGCACGCGTCTTGATGCGGAAACTGAGGTGCAGCTCGTGCAAACGTTACGCGAAGCCGGTGTCAATCTCGTCGTGCTCGCTGGTTTCATGCGTGTGCTGAAAGAGCCCATGCTCAAAGCCTTTCCACGCCGCATCATCAATCTCCACCCCTCCCTCCTGCCGAAATTTCCCGGAATTGAAGCGTGGTCGCAGGCCCTGGCTGCAGGCGAGCGGATGACCGGCTGTACCGTGCATTACGTCGACTCTGGTATCGACAGCGGGCAAATCATCGCGCAGCGAAAGGTGGCAATCCTGCCTAACGATACTTCGGAAACGCTCCACGCGCGGATCCAAATCGCTGAGCGCGAACTTTATCCAGAAGTCATCGCTCAATTCGCGGCTCCGGTTGGCGACACCTAGAACCGCTCGGATTTTTGGTCGCGCCCGAGCAATTCGTGGAGCGCCTGGTCAGGCCGCTTTCGTTCGTAAAGCACCGAGTAAACTTGATCGATGATCGGCGTCTCGATATTCAGTTTATGCGCGCACTCGTAGGCGCTTTTCGATGTAGGAACTCCTTCAGCTACTGTCTGCGTGTCCGCTGTAATCTGCGCCAGGGTTTTTCCTTGTCCGAGCTTTTCGCCGACACGCCGGTTGCGGCTATGCTGGCTGAAACACGTCGCGATTAAATCCCCAGCACCGCTCAACCCATAAAATGTCCGTGGATTTCCGCCCATCGCGGTGCCAAGTCGGACGAGTTCGGCGAGAGAGCGAGTTACAAGCGCCGCCTTGGAGTTATCTCCGAGGCCGAAGCCGTCGCTCACCCCGGCGGGAATCGCGAAAACGTTTTTTAGCGCGCCGCCGAGCTCGATGGCGGTCATCTCTGGGCTGGTGTAAATCCTGAAGTGCGCACTGCCGAGGTGTTGCTGCAAATCCTCGGCGCACGCCGAATTTTCGCACCCGAGAACAGTCGCAGTGGGCAAATCACGCGAAACTTCGACGGCAAGGTTCGGCCCCGACAGTACTGCGACCGTGTTCTCCGGGTACGTTTCCGAAAGTATCTGGGTCATCCGCATGCCGGTACCGTGCTCGATTCCTTTCGTGCAACTCATGAGGACTGCCTCGCGGTTCGAAAGTTTATTTTTGAGTCGCATCGCGATGTCGCGAAGCGCTACCGAAGGCGTGACGAAAACGATGAGGTCCGCGCCAGTGCAATCAGCCAGATCACTCGTTAGGTCGATAGTCTCCGGCAATTTCACGCCCGGAAGATAATCAGCGTTTTCGCGAGATGCGGCGACGCGTTCGACGCGTGCTTCATTGTTTCCCCAAAGCGTAATATCGTGGCCTTGCTTCGCCCAAAGAATCGCGAGCGCGGTCCCCCAGCCCCCCGCGCCGATAATGGCTGTGCGCTTGATTCTCACTTGCGGTCGAAACGTGGTTCGGTTCCCGCGCGAAGACGAGCTAAATTCGACCGGTGCCTCCAGATTACGAGCAGAGCCATCGCGATCGAGAAATACAGAAACGTCCTACCCTCCGCGAGTTTAAGCCAAAGCATCGCGCCCACTGTCACCGGCAAGGCCGCTGCTGCGCCAACTGATGCGACTGAGACGTAACGGGTCGCGTTGAAAAGAAACACCCATACGAGAAAAATGATGATAGCTGCAAGCGGCATCAAACCGAAGATCGCGCCTGCGGACGTCGCCACACCTTTTCCGCCCTTGAAAAGGAACCAAACCGGAAAAGTGTGCCCGGCGACACAGGTGATCGCGGCTAGGATCGCGACTAATTCGATCTGATGACGTAGGATGCCGGTTCGTTCCATTATCAAAAGCGCGAAACGTACGGCTACCAAGCCCTTAAAGGCGTCGGCGGCGAAGACTGCGTACCCATAGGGCTTCCCGAGAAGGCGAAGAACATTGGTGGCGCCGATATTACCGCTGCCGTGTTTGCTGATGTCGACGCCCGCTGCTATCCCGGCGAGGCGGCCCGACGGAAACGTGCCGAGCAAATAGCTTACAGCTAAAACCAATAGAATCGCAGCGGTGAGCATGAGGGACTACTCACTCAACTACTTCTTTGATAGCCATATAGAAATAATCGATAGGTCCGTTGGCGTAATTCCACTGATGCGCCCGGCCTGCGCGAAATTCGAAGGACGCATCACCGCAAGTTTCTGCCTGGTTTCGGCACGGAGACCAGGTATGCTCGCATATTCAAGATGCTGCGGAATCCCGCGCGCTTCATCTCGCGCGAGTTTCCGATTTTGTTCCGTCTGCCGGCGGATATATCCTTCGTATCTGAGGTCCGTCTCGATCAACTCCCACACCTCCGTATCAGCGAGCATCCGAATCTCTGCCGGGAGAGTTGTTCTGCTGAATGTGGGCCGTTTCAGCAATTGAGCAATCAATTCGCCATCGACCCGCGTTTCGCTGACTACCCGTTTAAGTTCGGTAATGCGGAGCATTTTGTCTTCGTATTCGGCGTGGCGTCGCGCGGAGATCAATCCCACGGCCTGGGCTTTCGGGGTTAGCCGCTGGTCTGCGTTGTCGTGGCGAAAAGCGAGGCGCTCTTCGGCACGACTCGTGAACATTCGATAAGGCTCATCCGTGCCACGAGTAACAAGATCGTCTAAGAGGACACCTACATAGCCGTCGCTCCGGGATAAAGTGAACGCTGCCTCGCCCCTTACCTTGAGAGCAGCGTTCGCGCCAGCGATCAAGCCTTGTGCGGCGGCCTCCTCATACCCGGAGGTCCCGTTGACTTGGCCGGCAAAATAGAGGCTCTCGACAAGACGACTCTCCAGGGTGGGAAATAATTGCGTTGGAGGGAAGTAATCGTATTCAACGGCGTATCCCGGCCTCATCATCTCCGCCCGTTCAAGACCCGGAATCGTCCGGAGAAACGCAAGTTGAACGTCGTACGGCATGCTCGTCGAAATGCCGTTAACATAGAACTCCTCAGTGTGGCGGCCCTCCGGCTCGAGAAAAATCTGGTGGGATTTTTTATCCGCGAATCTGACGACCTTATCCTCGATTGAGGGGCAATAGCGTGGGCCAGTACCCTGTATTCGCCCCGAATAGAGCGGTGATCGAGATAGATTGTCACGAATGATTTTATGGGTTTCAGGAGTTGTCCCTGTAATCCAACAGGGCAATTGTTCCACGTGGAACCCTCGCCCGTGGCGGTTGAGGGTAAAAATGTCATTTTTGGCGTCGTTTTCCTCGTTATTTCCAAAGGAAAATCGCGGAGGCGGCTCGTCGCCGCGCTGAATTTCGCATCGCGAGAAGTCCACCGATCGTCTGTTGATCCGGCAAGGCGTACCCGTTTTGAAGCGTCCCGTCTCGAATCCGAGGGTTCGCAGCGATTCGCTTAAGCCAGAACTTGCGTCCGCCATTCGCCCCCCCGATTTTGAGGTATCGCCGACGTGCAGCAACCCTCGGAGGAATGTTCCCGAGGTAATTACCACGCTTCGACATTGAATCTTCACCCCGAAATCAGTCTCCACCCCAGTGACCTGTCCAGCGCTCGTGCAAACCGTCGCCACTGAGGCCTGTTTCACGTCGAGGCCAATAGCGCGCTCGACGAGCGCTTTTATCCGAAACTGGTAAGCTTTCTTGTCGCACTGAGCACGCGGGGCCCGCACGCTGGGGCCTTTTGCGCGATTCAGCATACGGAACTGAATGCCGGTCGCGTCGGCGTTCGACCCCATTACTCCCCCCATTGCATCGATTTCGCGCACGAGCTGGCCCTTCGCAGACCCACCGATCGCCGGGTTGCACGACATCTGTGCAATGGTATCGAGATTTTGCGTTAATAGGAGCGTGGAGCATCCAAGCCGGGCCGACGCGAGGGCGGCCTCCACGCCCGCGTGGCCGCTCCCGACAACGACGACCTCATATTGTTTTTCGACTAATTCCATTGTTCCACGTGGAACTAACCGAGAATCCCTTGCCGTGCCGACGGTAAAAGTGTATCCAAGGCGAATTCCGCCACCTCGCCATCTGTCGTACAACTAATCACCCGCAGTTCGGGCGAGAACTCGGCCAACACCTGTCTACATGCTCCGCAGGGTACCACTGGCTCCTTAGAGTCTGAAACAACCGCGATGGCGATAAATTTTCGCTTGCCATCTTCTATTGCCTTTGAAATACAAGCCCTTTCCGCATAGACGGTTAATCCAAAAGAAATGTTTTCAACATTACAACCCGTGAAGACCGCTCCGTCTTCGGATATCAGTGCCGCCCCAACCGCGAACTTCGAGTACGGTGCGTACGCGTGGATCCTCGCATTCCGTGCGGCTTGGATCAGGGTGTCCTTGGCTATAGGGAATTCATATGACATAAGTCGCTGGCGCTGTAGTGGTTTGAGTTTTCGAGTGGAGGGTTGAAGCGCGCACTTCAGCCTCCTTCAGCAGCCGAAGTGCAATTCGGCCGAGGAACATCAAGACGAAAGCCGCACTGGCGAACCCACCTATCCAGACCAAGTATTCGATCGCGTGCGGGTGCGTTTTCCCCCGCACGAGTTTGAGGCCTAACTGCCCGAGCGTTCCCAAATATGCGTAAAGAAAAAGGCCCGGGGCCTGTCCGATGGCCACCCACAGCATGCAGGTCTTAAAACGAATGCTTGTGAGGCCATAAAGGTAGTTCAGCAGACTCGTCGGAAACAACGGGTGCAGCTGGCTGAGGAGGATAATCTTCCAGCCTTCGCGCTCCACCGCGGGTTCGAGGGCACCGACGGTTGCATTGCGTAACAGCCTGCGTCGCAGCCAGCGGCGCCCGATCCATCTGCTGATGAAAAACGAAATAGCCGCGCCACCAACGTTACCGACCAGGACAATTAAAAAACCCCACCACAAACCGAAGAAAAATCCGCCGCCTATGCTTAGCACTCCTCCAGGAAGGAGCAGGACGTTGCAGCAGGCATAAAGGAGCGGGTAACAAACGGCGCTCCATGCGCCCCATTCCATCACCTGCTGCTGAACCGCCGCGACAAAATCCGCGATTGGAAAAAACCGCGATAGCACGAAGAGCGCGATGCCGACCAGCGTGAGCCCGGTTAACTGGACGAGAATGGCGCGGCGCACTTGCAACATCGCGACACCTTCGCCAATTCAAACCTCTCGCGCAAACGCTGCCAGCTCGACGGTCGTTTCGTACTGCAAGAACGGTGTGATTAGATAAACGCCCGAGTAACGTGCAAACGCGGCTGCCACGATTTGTTTTGCAAGCGCGATTCCCCGGGCCCGTCCCGATGCGCCTTCGAGGCCCGCCATCTCCCTGCGAACTGAATCAGGAACGACGATGCCCGGAACTTCGTTGTGGAGAAACTCCGCTTGTCGTCCGCTCAGCAACGGCCATATGCCGGTAAACATCGGCACGTTGAGATGCGCCGTGCGACGGTGCATCGCGTCGAGCAGTTGAACATCGAACACCGGCTGCGTCATGGCGAATTGCGCCCCCGCGGCAACTTTCCGTTCGAGTCGATTCACCTGCGCGTCCATGTTTTTCGCATTCGGATTGAATGTGCATCCGATCACGAAATCGGTAGCGCTTTTGATCGATTTGCCCGCCTGGCTGAATCCCTCATTCAGTCTCTTAATAATGGCTATCAACTCCACCGAATTAACGTCATAGACCGAGGCCGCACCCGGGTGATCGCCTACCTTGGCCGGATCTCCCGTCAGCGGCAGGACATGCCGCATGCCGAGCGCGGCCATGCCGAGAAGTTCGCTTTGCAAGCCCAGCACATTCCGGTCGCGACAACTGAGATGCAGCAGAGGGGTAATGCCGAAGCGCTCTTTCAACATCGCGCCGACGGCGAGATTGCTCACGCGCAGGATCGCGAGCGAGTTATCCGCGAGCGTGATCGCGTCGCACCCGGCTTTAACAAGCGCTTGCGCGCCGGTAAAATACTTGTCGAGCAACAACGTCTTGGGCGGATCAAGTTCACAGATGATGACCCGTTTGCCGGCCGCCATTCGCGCCAGCAAACTCTCCTCCACTGGTGCGTACGGTTTTGCGGTCTTTCGCGGCGGCGGTTCCGCGATGACGCGCACGGCTTTACTGCGGACTGGTTGTAATCCATTAACTGCGGCTGCAATTGCTGCGATATGAGCGGGGTTTGTCCCGCAACAACCGCCTATGAGTCGCGCTCCTTCCGCGACCATCTCGCGTGCGCTCTGCGCGAAGTAATCCGGCGCTGTGTGGTAAATGAAGCGGCCCTCGTGGTACTTCGGGTAGCCGGCATTAGGATACGCTGCGAGGAAGTAATCAGCCGGAACGCGCTGGAGCAATTGCACCATCCCGTGCGGTCCGTTCATGCAGTTGATGCCGACTATCGCTGCGCCGAGTTCGCGCATTTGATCGAACGCTTCTACGAGAGGAAGTCCGGACGATATCCGGCCTTCGGGCGCGCACGCAAAGGAAGAAATCGCGAGCGCGTCACTCACACTTTTTTTTGCTCTCAGCGCGAGCGCCATCTCCTCGTGGTCCATGAATGTCTCGAAGAACAAGAGATCGACCCCGCCATCCAGGAGTGCCGTTATCTGCTCGCGAAAACACTCGCCGCGATCCACGTTGGTCGCTGCAGCTTCGTCCGCGCTGATTCCGAGCGGGCCGACGCTGCCTGCGACGTAGACTTCTTTGTTTCGCGCAACCTCCTTCGCGAGACGCGCCGCAGCGCGATTGATTTCCGTTACCTGTCCTTCGAATCCAAACCGCCGTAATCGCACCGCATTCGCACCGAACGTATTCGTCTCAATCACGCGCGCGCCGGCGGCGACGTATTGCTCGTGGATCTCGCGGATGCGGTCGGGCTGGCTGACGCATAATTCTTCGAAACAGTGTTCAAGTGGCACACCCGCCTCGATCAGCATCGTTCCTATTGCGCCATCGCCACAGAGGATGCGTGTTTGAAGTTCGTCGAGGAGTTCCATCGGGCGGTGCGATTACCGTTGCTTCATCTCCGGGTCAAACGCCGCGGCTTTGCCAAGCTAATCCGGCACGATTGCAAAGACACGGGCAGGAAAGCCGGAGCCGCCTTTCGGTTTCGGAAAAGTCGCAATGATGATTGCTCCCGCTTCCGGTACTTGATCGAGGTTAGTCATCAGCTCGATCTGGTAGTGATTCGTGCTGAGCAGGTAGGTCTCCAGCGCGCCTTCCGTTGTGGTGTTGCCCGGATCGGTGTCGGTGGTCTCGTGTCCAGACGCGGTTATTTTTCGTTGTTCGTAAAGGAGTTTTAGTGTCTCCAGGCTCCAGCCGGGAAAGTGCGCTGTTCCCTTCTTGTCTTTGTTTTGCATGGCGGTGGCGTCTGGCCAGCGCTTCGACCAGTCAGTCCTCATCGCGACAAACGCTCCGGCAGGTATTTCGCCGTGCTGTTTCTCCCAGAGCTGCACGCGCTCGATTGTCAGTGTGTAATCCGGATTTTTTGCCACTTCCTCATGTGTGTCGATTACCACAAGTGGCAGCAGCATTTCCTTAAGATCGATCTGGTCGACCGTGCGCAGCCCGCGGATAAAATGCGCCGGCGGATCTACATGCGTTCCCCATTGTCCGACATGCGTGAAACGCTCCGCAAAAAAACCACTGCCAAGGGTGCCGCGGCCTTTTTCATACGAAAAAATTAACTCGCGCTTTTCGTCAGGGAATTCGCCCCAGTGTGGAATTCCTGGTTCGAAAGCATGGGTTAAATCGACAAACTTTTTCGAAATCAAAACTTTTTGGATTTGCCCAAGTGTTTGCTCCTGCGCAACGCCGGATTGAGTGAACGCCACAAGTGCGACGCTAATCGCAGCTTTTATAATGTTGCTTCGCGTCCGCATGCCGCCTTGTTAAAGCATCGCGCAACAGGAAGCCAACAAGTTCGAATAACCGCGCATATATTTCGTCTGCATCAAATCACCGGGTCTTGATGGCTGCCCCGCGCTGGCTTATCAACACCTGATTTTAACTCGGTTGTCATAGCTCAACCCGTCGGAATAATGCTCTTATTGGAACGCAGAAGATTAAGGATTACATCCGACCGTGAGAAGAATCTTAAAGAGAATGTGAATAAGCGAACCCCGGGATGAGGTCATATTCGCCAAAAAGTGCGTCGTTCGACAGCAAATCGCACGTATTAAGGGAAGACATGCGCGAGGAGTCTAACCTGATAACCCTCGTGGCGCCTCGCGCGTCCAAGAACGTATGCGTCGAACCGGCCAAAACGAACCTTGAGGTGCGAGACAGCCTGTTTGAGCGCTTCGCCTGGCTTTACATCTTCTTTCGAGAGAAAATTTTTCGGGACGACACGGCGCGAATGGCTCGCGCTCTCTGGCCTGTCGGAGAACCCCCACCAGGCACACGGTTAATAGAACTCGGCTGCGGACCAGGTTTTTATGCCTGTGGCTTCGCCGCGAGATTTCCGCAGATATCGGTGACAGGCGTCGATCGTTCGCCGAGCCAGCTCACCTGGGCGATGAAAAAGGCAAAAAAAGCTGGCCTGGAGAATTGCCTTTTTGAGTCAGATAACGTGCTCGCTCTTTCGCACCCCGACCACAGTTTCGACGCGCTCATTGCGTCTCGTTTATTTACCGTTATTCCAAGCAGGGATCGCGCCGTAGCTGAAATGTATCGCGTGCTGAAACCCGGCGGCCGCTGTGTCATCGCGGAACCACGCTACGTCTTTTGGGCATCGATCCCTCTTTTCGTTATGTGGTCCCTGGCGAGCCTCACGCGATTAGGAAACGGCTATCGCGAGCCGAGTAAAGCCGAGGTGCTTGACGAAGCGGATTTTAGCCGGCTATTCGCGGGGCAGCCATGGAAGCGAACTCGGATATGGCGGCAGGGGCGATATCAATACGCCCTTTGCGAAAAGGGTTGACCGAACCTGCGTTTAAACGCAGACACCACGGCGCATGACCGCCTTTCATCGCGTCCTTGATCCGGCTGGAGGAAAGCAGGTAACGGCGGGATTTTGCGCACTCGCAGTCATGACGAAGGCGCCGCGAGCCGGAAAAGTCAAAACGCGCCTGACTCCACCGTTGCGGCCTGAAGAAGCCGCTGCATTAAACACATGCTTTTTACAAGACATCGCGGGCACACTCGCGAAAAGTTCGCGTGAAGGTTTATCACGAGGTGTCGCGGTATACACACCCGTTGGCGCCGAGGACGCCTACGCCGAAATTTTGCCACGAGAGTTCGAATTAGTGCCGCAGCGCGGTGACACTTTTGGCGAAAGGCTCACATACGCCATGCAAGATCTATTCGCGGTCGGTTTTGAAAGCGTGTGCCTTATTAACTCGGACAGTCCCACTGCGCCGCAGCGCGCATTCTCGGAAGCCGCACAGGCCCTTTCCCGGCCCGGCGAACGGGTCGTGCTCGGGCCATCGGAAGACGGCGGCTACTATCTGATTGGACTCAAGAAACTCCAGGATCGTCTGTTTTCGGATATCGATTGGAGCACGGACAAAGTTTTGGAGCAAACGCTGGCGCGCGCCGCGGAGATCAATCTCGACGTGCACCAGCTGCAAACCTGGTATGACATCGATGATCGCGCGACGCTACGGCGCCTTTGTCAGGAACTGTTAAGCTCGGACGGCGCTCCCCATGATGCGGCGGCAGCGCCCGAGACAACAAAATTCCTCAATGAGATTATCGAACGCGAGGGCCGGGAGAGAATTTGGCCTAACGATTAGTTAAGAAATATGGCCGGAAGAAAGAAGGGAAAGCGCGCGCTCGTTACCGGGGGTGCTGGATTAATCGGTTCGCACGTTTCAGATTTATTGAATCGCGAAGGCTGGAGCGTCCGCGTGCTGGACAATTTGGAGCCGCAGACGCATCGCAACGGCAAGCCACCGTGGGTTGGCGGGGACGTCGAATTCAGAGAGGGCGATGTGACTGATCGCGCGACGATCTCCGCAGCGTTGCAGGAGATTGACGTTGTCTTTCACCAGGCGGCCTACGGCGGCTACATGCCGGAGATCGCGAAATACGTTCACGTTAACAGCTTTGGAACGGCGCAGATGCTCGAGATAATTCGCGAAGACAAGATTCCGATTCAAAAGATCGTCGTCGCGTCGTCGCAAGCGGTATACAGCGAAGGCGCGGCAACATGTCCGAAACACGAGCTGGTGTTTCCGGAGGTGCGTCCAGTCTCGCAACTGCAGGTGGGCGATTGGGCCGTGCATTGTCCAATTTGTCAGGAGCCCACAACCTCCGCACCCACTCCGGAGCGTGCGCCAGTCGGCGGCGAAACGGTTTATGGCCTCACGAAAGTGGACCAGGAAAAACTCGTGCTCCTCTGGGGCCGACAGTCCGGCATTCCCACGGTCGCACTGCGCTATTCCTGCACGTATGGACCTCGCCAGTCGATTTTCAATCCCTACACCGGCGTGATTGCGATTTTCTGCACGCGTCTGCTGAACAACCTTCCGCCGGTGCTTTACGAAGACGGCGAACAGACGCGTGACTTTTCCTTCGTCGAAGACATAGCCCGCGCGAACTTGCTCGCGGCGGAGACCGATAAGCTGGATGGGTTGCCGGTTAACGTCGGCAGCGGTCGCGGCGTCGCGATCCGCGAAGTGGCCGAACAAATTTCCGAAGCGCTCGGAATTCATATCGCACCCGAAGCGCGCGGCGAATTCCGGCCTGGTGAGATGCGTCACCTAACCAGTGGAACGGAACGTATTCGCGCCGCCGGCTACGAGCCACAGGTCGACCTCTCGACAGGCATTGGTCAGTACCTCGACTGGATCCGCGGGCAATCCGACGTGAAGGACTACTTCAGCGAAGCTGCGGAGATTCTGCGCAACAAAGGGATTGTGCATAGCGTGGCAAAATCCTGATGCCGTGGATTTCCGTGATTATCCCGGCCCTCAACGAGGAGGAGCCGATCGCCGATGTCGTGCGTGCTTGTCTCGCAACCGGTTTGCCTGGCGAGGTGATCGTGGTCGATAACGGCAGCACCGATCGCACGGCGGAACGCGCGCGTGAAGCGGGCGCCAGCGTCGTGGCAGCCCCGCGAGGATATGGTCGCGCCTGTGCGGCGGGAGTGGGCGCGCTTGCGCGGGAATGTGAGATTGTTGTCTTCCTCGATGGTGACGGCAGCGACTGCCCGGAGCTGATGGAACGTCTCGTTAGACCAATCATCGAGGACGCGGCCGATTTCGTCATCGGTTCGCGCACCCGGGGCGAACGCGAGCGCGGCAGCATGAATACGCAGCAAATTTTTGCCGGTCATCTTGCCGGCTGGCTCATCCGTCCGCTTTACGGCGTAAGATATACGGACATGTGCCCGTTTCGCGCGATCCGGCGCAGCGCGCTCGAGCGGATCGGCATGAAGGAAGAAACTTACGGTTGGAATCTCGAGATGCAGATGCGCGCCGCGCGCGCAGGCCTGCGCATCCTGGAAGTGCCGGTGAACCATCGCCGCCGCACCGGCGGAGAATCGAAAGTTTCCGGTAGTTTGCGCGGAACGTTCCTTGCCGGCACGCGCATCATTGCGACCCTTCTGCGTGTCGCGCTGGAACGATAGCCTGGAAAATTCGCCAGCTCATTTCTGGCAACGTGGACACCACGCGGTGGTTCGCCCACCGATTGTTTCACGGAGCAACGTTGTCCGGTGCCGTGGACAAACCCCGCTCTGTTTCCATCGTTGGTGAATGAGCCAGGGTGCCGGAAGATCGGAGTTTTGTTCGGTGATAAACCGCAACGATTCGCGCGAAACAAAGCGCGTCGCCCGCAAGAGCGCGCCACGCTGTTGCTCGCTCAGATGACCCGCAGCCAACGTCGGGGCGATGTGCGCGCGCCACAGAATTTCATCCGCCATCCAGTTACCGACCCCGGGAAATCCACTTTGCAAGAGCAGGACTGCCTTGATCGCAGCGCGTGAATGCCGACGTAAGAATACCGATAGAAAATTCGCGTTAAACGCTCTCGAATTAATTTCGGGTCCAAACGATTCCCACCATGCGGGTGTTCCAGCAGCATCGTGAAATCGGACGCGCCCGAACTGCCGCGGATCACGGAAGACGAGCGCCCCACGCCTTTGCTGCAGAACAAGGTGATCGTGTTTTTCCGCGCAAAATCCCTTCGGCTCGACGCGGAGGGCGCCGCTCATTCCAAGATGAATGCCGAGCCAGTTACCTCCTGAAAATTCGAACAACATCTGCTTGCCGCGAGTCGTCGATCGGAGAAGTCGCTGCCCGAGTAACTGCCGCGCCAACCGCGCCGTATTGGTTCCGCGAAAGACTCGTTTCCGCGCATGCATCTGCACCTTGAGAATTTTTTGGCCTAGTCCGCAGTCCCATTGCCGGCGAAAGAATTCAACCTCGGCGAGCTCCGGCACGGTTAAAATTAGGCGTGCCGCGCTTGTGAGCAACCGCGCGAGGGCCGCTTTGCAGCCCCTCTCTCCGTGCTACTTTGCCGAATGGAGAAAGTGATAATCGTGGGCAGCGGCTGCGCTGGGTTGACCGCGGCGATCTACGCTGCGCGCGCGAATTTGAGCCCGCTCGTGCTCGAGGGTCTCCAACCTGGCGGTCAACTTTCGACGACGACGCTGGTGGAGAATTTCCCCGGCTTTCCGGAAGGAATCGACGGCCCGACCCTGATCATGAATATGCATGCTCAGGCCGAAAAATTCGGCGCTCGTTTCGCGTATTCGGAGGTCACTGGGTTTGAAGCACAGAACAACCACCTCCGCATTCTGGTGGACGATGAATGGCTCGAAACTCAATCGTTGATCATCGCAAGCGGCGCCTCCGCGCGATGGCTCGGCCTTGAGAACGAAGAGAAACTGATCGGCCACGGCCTAACGAGTTGCGCGACGTGCGATGGAGCATTCTACAAGAATGTGCCGGTTTGCGTGGTGGGCGGCGGAGATTCCGCCGCGGAAGAGTCACTCTTTCTCACCCGCTTTGCTTCGAAAGTTTATCTCATCCATCGGCGCGACAAACTGCGCGCGTCCAAAATTATGGCGGACCGCGTTCTCGCCTGTGAAAAAATCGAGCCAATCTGGAACACGGTGTTAAAGGAATTCATCACGGATGAGAAAGGCGAGATGCGCGCGGTAAAGCTGCAGAACATTCAATCGCACGAGGAGAATGAGCTTAAAGTCGCGTGCGTTTTCGTCGCGATCGGTCACGACCCGAACACGAAAGCGTTCGCCGGAAAACTCGAGACGGACCCGGAGGGCTATCTACTCGTTAGGCACCTCGCCGAAAGCAAACATCCCGGAGTTTTTATTGCGGGCGACGTCGCCGACCGGGTCTATAAGCAGGCAGTGACGGCGGCCGGCTCCGGCTGCGCCGCGGCGATCGAGGCGGAGAAGTATTTGAGCCGGCTTAACAAGTAACTGCCGATTGCAGAGTGGCGAGTGCCGATTAGAAAGGAACGTCCATGACGACCGATGAGCTGAAAGCCCGCTCGAAAGAATTTGGGTTGCGAGTTATTCGATTGGTTGATGCGCTGCCGAACACGGTTAACGGAGCGATTATGGCTGCGTCCCGCACATCGGCAATTCGTTGAAGATTTGCGACATCACGCAGTTTTACTCGCCGCTCAGCGGCGGCGTGAAACGCTACGTGCATGAGAAGATCGCTTACATACGCGAGGCGCGTCCGGGCGACGAGCATGTGCTGATCGTTCCGGGTGCGAAAACCGAGTGCATCGAGAACGCGCAGTCACGCATCTACTCCATCGCGTCGCCGCTCCTTTCACGCACGTCACGTTACCGGGCGCTGCTGAATTTGCGTGCGGTAGGGGAGGTTTTCGAGCGTGAAAAGCCATCGCTGATCGAGGCGGGCGATCCGTATCAGACGGCGTGGAAAGCGATCGCGTCAGGAAAGGCGTTGGGACTGCCTGCGGTGGGCTTTTACCATTCGCACTTTCCCGAAGCTTATCTGCGAAGTAGCGCGAAATTGCTCGGTCGGAAGGCGACGGAAGCGGTCATGGACCTCGCGCGTCGTTACGTGCGCAATCTTTATAATAACTTCGCCGCCACTCTTGTGCCGTCGCCCCTGCTCGCGCAACTGCTCTGCGAATGGGGCGTCGGCAACGCGCATATCGTGAACCTCGGGGTGAACGAGAAAATCTTCCGTCCGACGCCTGACGACGCAGCTCAGACGCGCGCCGAGCTTGGCATTCCGAACGGCCGCTGCCTGTTGCTCTACGTCGGCCGGTTGGCGAAGGAAAAAAATACACTCACGCTTTTCAAAGCTTTCGATTTGCTCTCGCAACGTGCGCCGGAGAAATTCCATCTCCTTGTCGTCGGAGACGGTCTGCAGCGCGACGCGCTCGGCGAATTGCAGGACAAAACAAAAGAGGTAACGCGGCTGAGCTACTGCGCCGATTCGCCCCAGCTCGCGAAGTTCTACCGCGCCGCCGATGTTTTTGTTCATCCCGGCGTCCAGGAGACGTTCGGGCTCGTCGCGCTTGAAAGCCAGGCCTGCGGGACGCCGGTCGTGGGGATCGCAGGTAGCTACATGGACCGCGTCATCCTTCATCATCAGGAGGAGTGGGCACGGGAAAATTCAGCCGGTGCGCTCGCGAGAGCGATCGAGGAGATTGCGGAGCAGGATCTCGCGGCGCTCGGCGTGAAGGCATCGCAGCTGGTAGACGAACGTTATTCCTGGCGGTGCGCCTTCCAGCGGTTGTTTTGCCTTTATGAAGAGGTATGCGCAAATTACAAAGCAGCGTAACCACATGAGCGACGAAAAACCATTTACCATCCGCAGTTATCGCTCGAGCGATCGAGCGGCCGTGCGGCGGTTGTGTTGCGAGACGGGTTTTCTGGGTGAACCGATAGATCCTGTTTACGAAGACCGGGAGTTCTTCGCCGATTTCCTCACTTCCTATTATCTGGATCACGAGCCGGAGTCGTCGTTCGTTCTCGACGTGAATGGCGATATTCGCGGCTATCTGCTCGGCTCACGCAAGCCGCTGCACAATCAGCTCTACGCATTTGCGCAAAACATCTGGCTCTTCATCCGCGTGTTGACTCGTTATGCGGGCTACAGCGCACGATCGCGCCGCTTCGTCCGCTGGATGATCAGCCATGGCTGGCGTGAAGTGCCCGCCGCGCCACGGCGCACACCGCATTTCCACATCAACCTCCAGCCAGACGCGCGGAAAATGTCGACCACGCGGGCGCTGATGAGCGCGTATTTCAGCTACCTCTACCGCTCTGGCGAAAAACGCGTTTACGGCCAGATCGTCACGTTCGAAAGCCGGCGGGGTGAGAAAATGTTCGAGCGCTACGGGTTTAAAGTTTTAAACCGTGCGGAAATTACAAAGTACAAGGCCTACCATCCCGAGTCCGTATATCTCAGCACGGTGATCAAGAACCTGGAAACGGCCGAGCCGCTTTCCGCTTACACCCGTTCGGGTTCGTAGGCGCCTGCTTACCCGGGTTTCAATCTACAAACGACGAGATTTCAGGAAGCGATTTGCGGTGGATATCGGGAACAACCGCGTCTTCCGCTGGATGCCCGACGACGAGGAGGAGGAATGGCTTCTCGTGGGGCGGTCGCTTCAGGATGCGGTTGAGGAACGCCATCGGGCTCGGCGTGTGAGTGAGTGAAACAAGTCCTGCGTGATGAACTGCCGCCACCAGGAAGCCCGTGGCGATGCCGACGGATTCGATTGCGTAGTAATGCTTCATGCGTGTCCCATCGGGCTGCACGCTATAGGGTTGTGCGAACACGGCGATCAGCCACGGCGCGATCTCGAGGAAAGGCTTGTTCGGATCGGTGCCAAGCGGGCTGAGCGCTTCCAGCCAGGCCGCTGGCGCGCGATGTTCGTAGAATTCGCTCTCCTCTTCCTCCGCCGCGACACGGATCTCATGCTTCACCGCCGGATCAGCCACGGCCACGAAATGCCACGGTTGCAGATTCGCGCCGTTTGGCGCGCTACCCGCCGCGCGCAAACACGACTCGATCACTTCCCGCGGGACCGGGCGTGGCGAAAACGTGCGCACCGTCCGCCGTTGCTGCATTCGTTCGTTAAAGGCGGTCGCGTTCCGTTTCAGTTCTTCGTCGGAGACCAATTCGCGCGGCGGGAGTGGAATGAATTTTGGAATCGTCACGCGGTCGACAATACGAGCGTCCCTGCGATTGGCGAGGCATGTGCGGTGATTCGAATGCGATCGAAAATTTCCGGCACGATCATGCTTAACGGGTTCTTTTTAATGCTCGCTGCTTGAATTGAAATGTGGGCAGCGCGCAGGCGCATGCCATCATCTGACTTTGCCCTGAGCGTGCA